>NZ_QHJH01000120.1 GCF_003947455.1 Streptomyces sp. WAC 04229
CCCCGCCCCGCGCCCACGCGTTCTCGTCGTGGACGACCCCCCGCAGCATCCCCCGGTCGGCCTTCCCCCAGGGCCGCCGCTGGTCCTCCGTCGCCGCCGCCCCCGGGCACGGCCCGAAGCCCGTCGCCGTCATGCCCAGCGGCCGGGTGATCCCGTCCCGGACGAGGGCGTCGAGGCCGCGCCCGGTGATGCGCTCCAGCACCTGCTGGAGGAGCAGCATGTTCAGGTCCGAGTAGCAGTACGTGCCCGGCACCCCCACCGGCCGCTCCGCCCGCAGCAGCGCCAGCCGTTGCGCGTCGTCCGCGCAGTCGTACAGCGGGAGTTCGGGCCGCAGCCCGGAGGTGTGGGTGAGCAGCTGCCGCACGGTGACCCGGTGCTCGGCGGCGCCCCGGAAGTCCGGCAGGTACGCGCCCACCTCCGCGTCGATGCCGAGCGTGCCCCGCTCGATCTGCTGCACCGCGGCGACCGAGGTGAACAGCTTCGTCAGGGACGCGAGGTCGAACGGCGTCCCCACGCTCGTCGGCACCCGCTCCTCCTGCGGCAGCTCCACCCCGCGGTCGGTGCGCGGGTCGTAGGCGGCGTACCGCACGGCCCACCCCGCCGCCTCCTCGACGGCGAGCACGGGCCCGCGCCCGACGGCCACGACGGCGCCCGCCGCCCAGGGCCGCTGACCGGAGGTGAGGGCGTGCACGTCGGCGACGACACGGCGGAGCTGCCGGGGATCGAGCCCGGCCCGCTCGGGGCTGCCGCTGCGCAGTCTCGGAGCGCTCAGTTCTCCGCTCCCTGCCCGCTCGCGGCTCCCCGCACGCCCGCACGTTCCGCCGAGGAACGGCACATGCCGACGAGGAAGCCGAGCGCCACCACCGCCGCCGTCAGCTGGACGACGGCCATCGGCAGGGCGGTGTCCTCGCCGCCGATCCCCACCAGCGGGGAGGCGACGGCGCCGACGAGGAAGGAGGACGTGCCGAGCAGCGCGGACGCGGAGCCGGCCGACTTCTTCACCCGCATCAGGGCCAGCGCCTGGGTGTTCGGCAGGCTGATCCCCATCGCGGACATCAGCACGAACAGCGCGGCGGCCACCGGCACGAGCCCGACCTCGCCGAAGACGCCCAGGGACATCAGCAGCAGCGCGGTCGCGGCGGCGATGACGACCACGAGGCCGACGCACAGCACCCGGTCCAGCCGGACCCGGCCGACGAGGATCTTGCCGTTGATCTGTCCGACGACGACCAGGCCGATCGAGTTGAGCCCGAACAGCAGGCTGAAGGTCTGCGCGGAGGCGCCGTAGATCTCCTGGATGACGAACGGGGACGCGGCGACGTAGGCGAACAGGGACGCGAAGGCGAAGCTGCCCGCGAGCATGTAGCCGGTGAAGGCGCGGTCGGCGAGCAGCCCGCGCATCGCGCGGAGGGTGTCCCGGGCGCCGCCCGCGTGCCGCTCGGACTCGGGCAGCGTCTCGGGCAGCTTGGCCCAGACCACGACGCCGAGCACCACCCCGACCACGACGAGGACGACGAACACGCCCCGCCAGTCCGTCACCCGCAGGATCTGCCCGCCGATGAGCGGCGCCACGATCGGCGCGACGCCGGAGATCAGCATGAGGGTGGAGAAGAAGCGGGCCATGGCCACACCGTCGTAGAGGTCGCGGACCACGGCCCGGGCGATGACGATCCCGGCGGCGCCCGCGAGCCCCTGGATCAGCCGGAAGGCGACGAGGAGTTCGACGGTGGGCGCGATGGCGCACAGGGCGGTGGCGACGACGTAGACCGCGAGCCCGGCGAGCAGCGGACGCCGGCGCCCCCACTTGTCGCTCATCGGTCCGACGAGGAGCTGGCCGAGGGCCATGCCGGCCAGGCAGGCGGTGAGCGTGAGCTGGACGGTCGCGGCGGGCGCGTGCAGGGAACGGGTGACCTCCGGGAGCGAGGGGAGGTACATGTCCATCGCCAGCGGCGGTGTCGCGGTGAGGCTGCCGAGGATGAGTGTGACGAGCAGCCCGGTGCGGCGGGCGGCGCGCGTCGAGTGGACGGCCGGCCCCGTTCGGGGGCCCGTGGTGTCGGTCGGTTCGTGCGATATGGACGGCCCGCGCTCGGGCATGTGCCCCTCCCTCTTCAACAGATCCGCCACCTATGCTCTCAGCTCGTACGCACTTGAACGAACAGACTCGAACGAACCTGAGCGAGGGTGGGGCAGCGTGTCAGCGGTGACCGGGCAGAAGGTGCGCTGGGGGATTCTGGCGACCGGCGGGATGGCGGCGACGTTCACGGCGGATCTGGTCGATCTGCCGGACGCGGAGGTCGTGGCGGTGGCCTCGCGGACCGAGACGTCGGCGCGGGCGTTCGCGGAGCGGTTCGGCATACCGCGGGCGTACGGCGACTGGGAGACGCTGGCGCGCGACGAGGACGTCGACGTGGTGTACGTCGCCACCCCGCACTCGGCACATCGGAGGGCCGCCGGCCTGTGCCTGGAGGCGGGCCGGAACGTGCTCTGCGAGAAGCCGTTCACGCTGAACGCGCGCGAGGCGGAGGAGCTGGTCGCGCTCGCCCGGCGGCGCGGCGTCTTCCTCATGGAAGCGATGTGGATGTACTGCAACCCGCTGGTACGCCGCCTGAAGGCACTCGTCGCCGACGGCGCGATCGGCGAGATCCGCAGCGTGCACGCGGACTTCGGACTGGCGGGCCCCTTCCCTCCCACCCACCGTCTGCGCGACCCCGGACAGGGCGGCGGCGCGCTGCTGGACCTGGGCGTGTACCCGGTGTCGTTCGCGCAGTTGCTGCTCGGTGAACCGTCGGACGTCGTCGCGCGGTCGGTCCTCTCCGACGAGGGCGTCGACCTCCAGACGGGCGCCCTGCTCTCCTACGGGAGCGGCGCGCTCGCGTCGGTGCACTGCTCCATCATCGGCGGCACGCCCAACTCCGCCTCGGTCACCGGCTCCAAAGGCCGCGTGGACGTCCCGTACGGCTTCTTCTTCCCGGACCACTTCGTCCTGCACCGCGACGGCAGGGACCCGGAGGAGTTCCGGGCCGATCCGGCCGACGGCCCCCGGGCCAGCCTCCAGCACGAGGCCCGCGAGGTGATGCGGGCGCTGCGGGCCGGGGAGACGGAGTCGCCGCTGGTGCCGCTCGACGGCACACTGGCGGTGATGCGGACGCTCGACGCGATCCGTGAGCGCGTCGGCGTCCGCTATCCCGGCGAGGAGCGCGCGGTCACGCCGGCTTGAGGCCCTGCTCCCCCACCTCCGTCACGAAGGACCCGGCGGTGGTGAGCGGCGCGCCCTGCGTGGTGACGTGGGAGACCGTCTTGAAGTCGGCGCGCGCCAGGTCCCGGCCGAGCGACACCTTGGCGTAGCCGCGCCGCCCGTTGAAGAACTTCAGGTGCGGGTTGGCGGCCATGAGGGTGTCCCAGTTGGACGGCTTCTCGGAGCCGTCGCGGCCGCTGGTGACGGAGGTGGTGACGATCTCGGTGCCCAGAGTGCGGGAGCCGGGGTCGTCGAAGTCGCGCTTGATGTCGAAGCCGTAGGAGACGTGCACGTCTCCGGTGAGCACCATCAGGTTCTCGACCCCGGCGGCCTGCGCGCCGGCCAGCACCCGGTCGCGGGAGGCCGGGTAGCCGTCCCAGGAGTCCATGGAGACCTTGGACGGCAGGGTGGTGGAGTTGTACCGGCGGGCGAAGGTGACCTGCTGGGGCACCACGTTCCACAGGGCGTTCGACCGGTGCCAGCCGTTGATCAGCCAGCGCTCCTGGGCGTCGCCGGTCAGGGTGCGCGAGGGGTCCTCGGACTCGGGGCCGGAGTACTGCCAGCCGTCGCCGTAGGCCTGGTTGGAGCGGTACTGGCGGGTGTCGAGTACGTCGAACTGGGCCAGCCGGCCCCAGTGCAGGCGGCGGTAGAGCTTGAGGTCCGGGCCGTCGGGGAGCTGGGGCCGGCGCAGCGGCATGTTCTCCCAGTACGCCCGGTAGGCGGCGGCCCGGCGGATGAGGAACTCCTCCGGCGGGACGCTGTTCTCCGGGGTGTCGTCCGCGTAGTTGTTCTCGGTCTCGTGGTCGTCCCAGGTGACGACGAAGGGGTGGGCGGCGTGCGCGGCCCGCAGGTCGGGGTCCGACTTGTAGAGGGCGTACCGCAGCCGGTAGTCCTCCAGGGTGACGGTCTCGCGGTTGAAGAGGCCGGGCAGGGTGCCCGCGGGGTAGGCGCGTTGGCCGCCGACGTCGTTGACGGCGTACTCGTACAGGTAGTCGCCGAGGTGGAAGACGACGTCCACGTCCTCCTGGGCCAGGTGTTTGTACGCGGTGTAGTACCCCTCGTCGTACTTCTGGCAGGAGACGAGGCCGAAGGTGAGGTCGGAGACCCGGCTGTAGGAGGAGGGCGCGGTGCGGGTGCGGCCCACGGGGCTGATCCAGCTGCCGGCGCGGAAGCGGTAGAAGTAGACCTGGCCGGGCGCGAGGTGGTCCACCTCGACGTGCACGGTGTGGTGGAACTCGGGGTGGGCGGTGGCGGTGCCCCTTCTGACGACGCGGCGGAACCGTTCGTCCAGGGCCAGTTCCCAGCCCACCTCGACGCGTCTGGCGGGCAGCCCGCTGTCGGCCTGGTAGGGCACGGGGGCCAGGCGGGTCCACAGCAGGACGGAGTCGGACTGCGGGTCGCCGGAGGCGACGCCGAGCGTGAAGGGGTCGTCGGTGAGCCGTGCCGCGTCCAGTTCGGCGGCGCTCGCGGTGCCGGCGGCCGGCAGGTTCACGGAGAAGGCGAGCGCGGCGGCGGCGCCGGTGACGGTCAGGAAGCGGCGGCGGCCCAGGTGGCGGGCGGCGGCGCGGAGTTCGGGCGCGTGCGAGGACTGGGACCGGGCGGGCTGGTTCGCGGGTGTCATCCGTTTCTCCCCTTACGGTGGCTGCAAGGGGCATTCGACGGTCCGGGGACGACACTCGCTTGGCGCGGACATGGCGATCCCATGTCGGGAGGGTGAGTTCGGCGCGATGCGCGACCCGTACGCTGCCGACTCATGAACTCCCTGAAAACCACCGACGAGGAAACCGTCGGCGCGCAGCAGATCGCCGTCGTGACGGGCGCCGGTTCCGGCATCGGCCGGGCGGTCGCCGTGGAACTGCTCACCGCGGGCTGGGCGGTGGCGCTGGCAGGCCGGCGCCCCGAGACCCTGGAGGAGACGGCCGCCCTGGCCCCGGCGGGCGCCGCGGCGCTGCCCGTGCGCGCCGACGTGTCACGCCCGGACGACGTGGCGGCCCTGTTCGCCGCCGTACGCGACCGCTTCGGACGCCTGGACCTGCTGTTCAACAACGCCGGGACGTTCGGCCCGGGCGGCGTGCCGGTCGAGGAACTGCCCTACGAGGCATGGCGGCACGTGGTGGACACCAACCTGAACGGCGCGTTCCTGTGCGCGCAGGCGGCGTACCGGCAGATGAAGGAGCAGGACCCGCGGGGCGGCCGGATCATCAACAACGGCTCGATCTCGGCGCACACGCCGCGCCCGCACTCGGTGGCGTACACCGCGACGAAGCACGCGCTGACGGGCCTGACCAAGTCGCTGTCGCTGGACGGCCGTCCCTACGGCATCGCGGTCGGCCAGATCGACATCGGCAACGCGGCGACCGACATGACGGCGGGGATGCAGACGGGCGCGCTCCAGGCCAACGGGGAGACGGCACCCGAGCCGGTGATGGACGTGGCCGATGTGGCACGCACGGTGCGGCACATGGCGCAGCTGCCGCTGGAGGCGAACGTGCAGTTCGCGACGGTCATGGCGACGGCGATGCCGTACGTGGGGCGCGGCTGAGCCGATTCACACAATCGGAATATCAAAGTCCGCAGTATTGCGGCCGGTGGAGGGCATATGCTCGAATCCCCTTCACCAGAACTCCACACTTGAAGCGTCGGCCTTCCACAAGGCCCTTCCACGACGCTCCATGAACCATTCCGAGGGGGGAGGCGGCAGCCGTTCCGTCCACCGGCGTCCGGTGGACGGAACGGCTGCCGCGCCGTTTCCCGGCTACGCCTGACCGGTCTCGAACCGCGCGATCCGGCCGTCGTCGTCCACGGTGAAGTCCCACCGGGTACGCATCTCGCCCCAGGTGTCGTTGCGGTAGCGGGCGATGAGGGCGCGACCGCCGTTCGACTCGTTGTCGACCTCCATGTGGCCGTTGGAGGAGAAGATCTCCTGGTCGATCCACTCGGTGAGGTCCCGGTCGGCTCCGTCGTCGGCCATGGTGGCGTCCGGCGCGAGCAGCGCGAGGAAGGCGTCGCGGTCGTGGGCGTTGACGGCGGTGACGAAGCCGCGGACGGCCGGGTCGCTGAGTCGCGTGGTCTGAATGGTCATGCCGGCCAGCGTCACACCGGCCCGGCACCCCCGCCACCGGTCCGCCACCCGAACGGCGCCCGCGGCGGGCCCGCGCGGGAGACCCGGGAGACGGTGACGGGGTGAGCCGCCGCCGTCTGCGAGGGATGCGAGGGAGTCGACGTGAACTGTTACGACCGGCGCGATCTGGGCCTGCTGCTGCTCCGACTGGGTACCGGCGGCGTACTGGCCGCACACGGGGCGCAGAAGCTGCTCGGCTGGTTCGGCGGTGGCGGCATCGAGGGGACCGGCCGGGCCATGGAGGCCATGGGCTACGAGCCCGGCCGGACCAGCGCGGTCATGGCCGGCCTGGCGGAGGCGGGCGGCGGGACGCTCCTTGCGCTGGGCCTGGCCACCCCGGCCGCGGGTGCCGCGGCGGCCGGCGCGATGGTGGGCGCCGCGGCGGTGCACGCCCCGAACGGCTTCTTCGCCCAGGCCGGCGGCTACGAGTACGCCGCCTCCCTCGCCCTGACCGCCACCGGCCTCGCGGTCACCGGCCCCGGCCGCCTCTCCCTCGACCACGCGCTCGGCCACGCGGTCAACCGCAACTGGATGGTCCCGGCCGCCTTCGCGGCGACGGCGGCGGCCACGGCGGTCGTCGTCGGCGCCCGCAACAAGCGGGTCCGGAAGGCGGCCGAGGGCGAGCAGGAGCCCCTGTTCGACTGAGACCGCACCCGGCCGGCCGGCTCGGCATGGCACGCTGCCCGGTATGAGCGAAGACCCCGCCGGCACCCCGGCCGCCGACCCCTGGGACACCATCGACGATCTGTGCGAGTGGCTGGAGGCGGGCCGGCCCGTCGGCGGCCGGGAGGGCCTGCTGCTGCGCATGCTGAAGCTGTCGGAGGAGGTCGGGGAGGTCGCCGAGGCGGTGATCGGCGCGACCGGCCAGAACCCGCGCAAGGGCACCACCCACACCTGGGAGGACGTGGAGGCGGAGCTGTGCGACGTGGTGATCACGGCGATGGTGGCACTGCGGACGCTGACGCCCGGGGCACGGGACGTGTTCGGCCGCCATCTGGAGCGGGTGGCCGGGCGGTCGCTGGGGACACCGGGCGCCTGAGCGCGGGACGCGTCCTGCGCCACCCGATCGCGCGACGGCCCCGCGGCACGGTGTCGAGCAGCTCCGCGCCGCAGGGCCGCGCCGGTCAGCCCGCGGCGCAGGAGACCGACGGCCAGGTCCAGTTGCCGTTGGCCTGGATGGTGGCGCCCCAGTTGCCGCCGCTGCCGTTGGACTTGGCGGTCAGCACCTGGGCGCTCGGGTAACTGGCGTTCACGTTCCAGGTGGTCAGGACCTTGGCCGGGGACGGGACGTTCATCGTCACCGTCCAGGCACTGCTCCCGCTGACGGACACGTTGACGTTGTACCGATCCCCCCACCGCTGCCCGGCGGACAGGGTGGCGGTGCACGTACCTCCACCACCCCCGTCACCACCACCGCCGCTGCCGTCGGGGGCGACCGCCCGTCCGGTCTGCGGCGAGATCATGCCGGCGCACAGGCCCTTGGCGGCCAGGGTCTGCGCGATGCGCGGGATCGCCGCGAGCGTGTTGGCGGGCCAGTCGTGCATGAGGACGACCTGGCCGTTGCCCAGCCGTGAGACGGCCTGCACGATCGCGTCGGTGCTCGCGTTGTTCCAGTCCTGGGTGTCGACGTCCCAGATCACCTCGGTCAGCCCGTACTTGGCCTCGACCGCCCGCAGCGTGGCGTTGGTCTCGCCGTACGGCGGACGGAACAGCTTCGGCGTGCCGCCGCCGGCATTGGCGATCGCCTGCTGGGTCCGGGAGATCTCCGAGTCCATCTGGGCCTGGCTCAGCTGGGTCATGTGCGGGTGGGTGTAGCTGTGGTTGGCGACCCACATGCCGGCGTCGACCTGGGCCCGGACCAGGGCCGGGTTCTGGGCCGCGTACTGGCCCTGGTTGAACATGGTGGCCCGCAGGCCGTTCTGCCTGAGCGCGTTGAGCAGGGCCTGGGTGGTGCCGGAGGGGCCGTCGTCGAAGGTGAGCCCGACGTAGCCGTTGCAGGCGGCGGCCCGCGCCGGTGCCGCGTCGGCGGCGGCGGTGCCCGCGACGGCCAGGGCAGTGACGGACACCGCGGTGACCAGGGAACGCCATGAGAAGCGAGGTCTGCTGCGCATGGGAAGGGGTCCTCCTCTCTCTCCTCGTCCCCGGGGTCAGCCCGCGGCGCAGGAGACGGACGGCCAGGTCCAGTTGCCGTTGGCCTGGATGGTGGCGCCCCAGTTGTTGCCGCTGCCGTTGGACTTGGCGGTCAGGGTCTGGGCGCTCGGGTAGCTGGCGCTGGTGTTCCAGGTGGACAGGACCTTCGCCGGGGACGGCACGTTCATCGTCACGGTCCAGTCGCTGGCGCCGCTGACCGAGACGTTGAGGTTGTACCGGTCGTCCCACTTCTGCCCGGCCGACACCGTCGCGGTGCAGCCACCGCCACCGCCGCCACCGCCACCACCGCCGGAACCGGTGCCGCCGACCGTGATGTTGGAGCTGCCGCTGCTCTGGTAGCCCTCGGTGGCCATGATCATGTAGTAGTTGAAGCTGCCGAGCGGCATTCCGGCCCGCGACCACGCGTCGAAGTGGTTGCCGGTGGTGATGGTGCCGCCGGTCCGCTTCGACTGCCGCACGCTCCAGTACTGGTCGAAGGTGCGGGTGCCCTCGACGGAGGGCGCGTTGTAGCGGGTGGTCTTGTAGATGTCGTAGGTGCCCCCGTCGGTGGTCACGGTGCCCTTGAACTCGCCCGTGGGCCGGTACGTGCCCCAGTTGTCGACGATGTAGTACTCGACGAGCGGGTTCGCCGTCCACCCGTAGAGGGTCAGGTACGCGTTGCCGGACGGGTTGAAGGTGCCCGAGTACTGCACGGTCCGCCGCCCGCCGTTGCTCCAGCCCTTGCCGGCGACGAAGTTGCCGGTGTTGCGCCAGGAGGTGCTGTACTGGCCGCCGGACCCCATGTCCATGGAGACGGTGCCCTGGCTGTCGGTCCAGAACGAGTAGTAGTAGCCGTTGTTGGTGCCCTCCTGGTTGGTCGTGACGACCGTCCCGGCTTGGGCGGTGCCCGGCAGCATCATCGCGGCGAGGGCGGCCAGGGCGGCAGCCCAGGCACTTCTGACGAGGAGCGTCACGAAGGCGCCTCTGCGGCGGCGCCCCGGTTGGACGAGCACGTTCATGACGGTGCTTCCTCTCCTGCGGGGTTCGACATCGGCGCCAGTGTTGGCCTGTACACGTCGACCGTCAACAGTTTCGGCAATTCTTTCGAAACGTTCGACTACCACATCGACCGACCATGCGAGAGAACGCGCAGGCCAAACCTGTGAATGAGTCGGGGAACGCAACCGCCGCGAGACCGCTCACCTTGGCTACCAAATAAGCAGTCAACACGTACTCGAAACTTTCGACCGTTTCACCAAGGTGCGATCACGCACGACGGCGAATGCATGACCGGTCGTCGCCATCGCGACCGGCAGCCCGACTCGCGGCATCGAACTCACCACCCCGAGCCTCACCGGCGGTCCTCCGCGGAGCAGGATCGAACGGAGGCGGCGGACGTGGACACACAGCTGATCTACGAGCGGACCGTGCCGGCCGTGTAGTGACGGGACGACGGACCGCTCAGGCGGCCGCGGTCCCCGACGACCCGGACGGTGGGCCATCACGCCCCAGCAGATCCACGGCGCGGAGGGCCGTCCTGTCAGCGTCGGACGGCAGGAAGCGGCTGGCCCGTCCGCTCCATGTGACGATCAGCTCGTCACGGGCGCGGGTGGCGGCGACGAACATGAGGGAGCGGGCGCGTTGCTCCTCCTGCCGGTAACGGTCCGGGTTGGTGTGCCGGTACTGCTCGATGCGCTGGTGGGGCACCTGACCCTCACCGACCGATGTCAGGAAGACCCGCTGGAACTCCAGTCCCTTGAAGCGGTGCATGGTGCCGACACGCACCGCGTCCTCGTCGGACCGCACCCCGCGCCGGCCGAGTTCCACCACCGGCAGTCCGAACTCTCTGAGGAGAACGTTGGCGAATTCCTGTGCCGTACCCCCGTCCGGAACACTGACGGCCATCGCCGAGTACGCCGTGCCGTGCAGCTCGCGGCGCTCCCTGATGAGGGTCGCCACCGCCCGCATCTCGGTCAGCCGGTCGGGCGCGCGCCAGAACTGGGGGGCGAGCCCGGTCAGCACGGACCGGTACCCGTCGAGAGTGTCGGTCCCGGTGTCGAGGTCGTCGAAGGTGGCTCCCTCGATGAGCCGGTTGGCGCTGCCGAGGATCTGCCGGGTAGTGCGGTAATTCAGGGTGAGACGTCGGGACGCCCGGCCTCTGATCTCGATGCCCTGGTGGCCGAGGACCACTCGGCTGCCGTAGATGCGCTGGTGGGCGTCTCCGGCGAGGAAGATGTCGTTCGGACCCTTGCGGACCATCGCCCGCAGCATGCGCCAGTGCGAGGCGGCCAGGTCCTGCGCCTCGTCGACCACGACGTGCCGGTAGCGCGGTGTGAGCCACATGCCGCTGCCCGCCTCCCGGTGAACCAGGTCGCGGCCCCGCTGTTCGTCCGCCTTGTAGCGGGCCTGCTCCTCGATGCGGGACATGCGCCGTTGTTCGAGCTCGGCCGCCCGGTCGGCGATGAGGGCGTAGGTGGTCCGGCGGGGGGTGCCGTCCAACTGCGCCCGGTACGCCTGGACGAGCTGCCAGACGTCGTGGCGCTGGGCGTTGCTGATGCGGGGCCGTCCGGAGCGGCCCACACGGCGGTATGCGTCCCAGGTGCCGCATCGGTTCGCGAGGATGACGTGCTTGAACTCGGCGTCCAGGAAGTCGGCGTCGTAGTCCAGCAGATCCGTTGCGTAGCGCACGGTGTGCCACAGGTTCATCGCCGAGTCGTCGTCGAGGGGCCGACCGACCTCACCGCGGGACTCCTCGACGACCGCGAGGGCGAGGGCGTCGACGGACCGGACGTCGACCCGGCGCAGCAGTTCGTCGCCGCCCAGCTGCCGCAGGCGATCCGTGAGCTCCAGGGCGAGATTGGTGTTGTACGTGGCGAGGAGTACCGGGCGGGGATGACCGGGCGGCAGTCGGTCGACGAGGTGGCGTACTCGGTGCAGCGCGACCACCGTCTTGCCGGTACCGGGCCCTCCGGTGACCTTCGCCGACCCCTTGAAGTCTCCCGTGGCCAGTCGTTGCTGCTCAGGATGGAGGAAGAGCCGCCAGGCGTCGAAGCTGCGGCCCAGCGCGCCGAGCACGGCGTCGTCGTCGGTCTCCGCCCGGGAGACCGCCCGTCGCGCCGCGCGTGCCCAGTCGCGTGGGTCGACCTCCTCGTCGGCGCGCCACGCGTCCGTGATGTGCCGCCGTACGTCCTCTTCGGATACGCCCTCATGCAAGGCCAGGAGGACGTCGCGGGTGAGTTCCGGGAGATTGTGGGTGAGCAGCTTCCTGAACTGCTCGTCCGAGGTGACCTCTCGGAGGGCGGGGAGCAGCGAGCGGACAACACCGAGGGCGATGAGGGTCTGGTCGTCGTACGGGGCGAAGAGAGGGGCGCTCCGGCCGCGCAGGGAGACCACCGTGGCGTCGGCCTCGGTCTGGTCGACGACTTCGACGGTGCCCGAGACGGGATTGATCTCGACGGTGAGGCGGGCCAGCTCGTCACGCGCCCGTGTTCCGTCACGCACGGCGAGGACGCGCACCTCGTCTCCGCCATCCGTCACCAGCACGAGAACCATGCAGCGGGGGTCGGGCTGGGCCAGACACAGGTCCGCGTCGTCTCCCGCCTTGCGAAGCGGGGACAGGCGCAGGGCCCGGTTGGTGCGGTCGGCGCGCAGCCGACGGACGAATTCCGCCACCGCGTCTGCCACGGCTTCGTGCCGGCGCTCCAGATCACTGTGCGCCTGGGGCTCCACCCGTACCCGGGTCCTGACCCGGTCTCCCGGCCGACCCGCCCCGTGATTCATCGCACGACCCCCTCCTCGCCCAGCAGCCGGGCGAGCTCGTCCACGTCCCACTGCTCCGGCGCGCGCACCTGCCAGCCGGCCGACGCGCACTGCGCCATGTACTCCGCGTCCTCGGCGTCCTCGGCCAGGACGACACCGATCCTAGGGCCGGGCCAGGCGAGTTCGACCGTACGCGGCACGCCGTCGACGTCCCAGGTGGGTCTGCCGGCCGGGATGTCGCCGCGGGCGGCGAGGCGGGCGGCGAGTCCGGCGACGTCCGGGTCGCCCCACTTGGAGAGTTCGCCGAGGGTCAGTTCCCATGCGGTGCGCTCCAAGGGGGTCATCTCCGTGGCCGGCCCCGTGGGGTCCGCGACGGCGACCGGTGCTCCCCCGGTCCGTCGCGGCTCGTCCCGGAGACGGTCCTCGTCGTCCTCGGTGAGCACCAGACCGGTTCCCTGTACGTCGTCCCGGAGCGCGGGCAGCAGTCCCTCGGCGGGGCCGGCCGTGGCGGCGAGCAGGGCGGCATCGAAGGTGTCGAGCGTGGTGCGGGCGAGGGCCATCCCGTCGGCCCGGCCGCCGCCCGTGGGGTCGAGGAACTGGATGATGTTGCCCCAGCACAGCCACGCCTTCCAGCGGCGCCGGTGGTCGTCCCGGTCACCGTTGACGGCCTCGGGGCGGTCGTCGAGCACGGCGAGGGCACTCCACCGGAGGGCCTTGCCGTCCGCGCGCCGTGCACCCGCGACAACGAGCGGCAGCCCGGACGCGTCCTGGAACGTCAGCAGTTTGAGCCCCTGTCCTGTGGCCGCCGGGGCGGGCTCGCCGCGCACCGCGGCGTTGATCCAGCCGACGGCGGACGCGGAGTCCGCGTCGACGAGTTCCTTCCTGCGGAGGGCGGCGGGTGCGCTGACGGCGAGTTGGGCGAGCTGCTGCCAGCGATTCAGGCGTGGGTCGCGCAGGAAGCCGAGGAGCGAGGGGACGGCTCCCTCGAACAGCAGCGTGTCCACTTCCGAGGGCTCCTGCCGGAACTTCCGCCACTGCTCGCGGACCAGGGCGCCGGGGCCCGCGCCGGACGTGACGTCGTACGGCGGCCAGGCGGCGTCGGCGGCGCGTCCCGCGACGACGGCGTCGAGTGGGTCGGCCGGGGCGTCGGGGTCCCGTTCCGGTTCGTCCTTGAGCCTGCGATCCCAGGCCGCGACGTCGTCCCAGGTGATCTGCCAGACGAGTATCCCGTCGGCGCGCAGTCGGGCGCGTTTGGCCGCGTCGGCGGCAATGCGGTTGGTGCGGGAGGACGCGTGCCAGCGGTAGCCGTCCAGGTAGACGGCGATCGGCAGGGGCGGCGCCCCGTCGCTGGGCGTGTCCCCGGCCACTGGGCGGAACAGCAGGTCCGGCCGGGTGCGATAGCCGTGCAGGTCCTTCTGCGCGACGACTTCCCAGTGGACGGGCGTGCCGTCGGGACGCGTGAGGGTGAACTGCTTGCCGTGGTGTCCGGTCGGTGTCGAGGCGTGCTCTGCGGCGGCCGCGTTGCCCGGGGTGTGGAGCCAGCGGTCGAGGCATTCGATGAAGCGGCGTTCCAGGTCGCTCTCCGCCTGGTCGACAAAGCGGAGTTCGGCGTCGGCCGCGTCCTTGCGCACGTCCCAGCCGCTTCTTCCGTCGGTGCCCAGGAGACCGTCCAGCATCCACAGGGCTTCCTGCCGGTCGAGGTGCTTGTAGTCCCGTTCCGGGGCGTAGCCGAGCAGACAGCGGTGGCAGGCCCGGCGCGGGGTCCCCTCGCAGGGGCAGTCCCGAAGCTCGTCCTGGGCGGCGGCGAGCACGGCCCGGAACTCCTCGCCCTCGCGGTCGACGAGCCGTTGCAGGTAGCCGGTGCCGCCGGGCAGCGCGTCGTACAGGACGAGGTAGTTGCGGGTGAGGTCGGTGTCCCGGTCGGGCTCGGTCGCGGCGGCGGACCGGATGTGGGCGGGGTCGCCGCCATAGCGCTTGGCCAGGCCCAGGTGGAGGGCGGCGGAGAAGGAGGCGAGTCGTTCGGGGACGTTCAGGGTGGCGGCGGGCAGCAGGATGCGCAGGGCTTCGGTCCGGTGTTCGGTGGCCGTGATGACCTGTACGTCCTCCGGTTTGGCCTGCTTGTCGCGGCGCCGGGTGGGGCACCACGGCCGGTGGTGGGCCAGTTCGGCCCGGCCCAGCAGCGACTGGCTGAGGGTGTCCTGGGCGGGGCCGTGACCGGGCTCGCGGTCGGTGGCGCCGCCGCAGCGCGGACACACGGTGAACTCGGTGATGGCGACCTCGGCGCCGGCGAAGGAGGTGTCGTTGCGCCTGCCGTGGCGGCTCTTGCCGAGGTTGAAGCGGCGGATGACCGCCTCGCGGACGTGGTCCACGCCGAAGGTGGATTTCTGGTGCCGCCAGGTCTGCTTGATGTCGGCCGGGTCAATGTCGACCGCGGTGACGGTCGTGTACGGCGTCCGCGTGCGGTTGTCGCGGTCGTCGACGATCCGCGCGTCGTCCCGTTTGTCGTGCGCGGTGACCTTGCGGGGGACGACGACCCGGTGCAGGGCGCCTCGCCCGCCGATGCCCGCGCCGCCGCAGCGAGGGCAGGGCGAGGTGTCCTGCTCCGCGTGCTCACCGGTGCGGACGTGGCCGCATTCCTTGCACACCCGCCAGGTCCGCAGCCCGACGGGCATGCCGTCGGCGGTGTCCTGCGGGGTGGGGCCGAGGTCGAGTCCGTCGACGACATGGCGGTAGCCGCGTACGTAGTAGGCGTTGCCGGGGGCGAGTTCGGTGAGGGCGGCCTCGGCGGGCCGGTCGTAGGAGCGCGGCTCGTTGCTCCACCGTGTCTTGGGACGCTTGTCCTCGCCCTTGTCGTGCCCGGTGTTCTGGTCGCCGGACGAGCGTGTCCTGCGTACCGTTTCCTTGTAGCTGAGCTGGGCCTCCAGGCGTACGCCATTCTCGACGAGGCTGTAATTGGGCAGCAGGCCGTGTTCGACGAGGAAGCCCTGTGCGTCGGACTGGCCCATCGTCTGGATGAGCGCGGAAACCCCGGCCGCCTCGCGCATCAGGTTGCGCTTCTCGCGTGCCTCGTCGTCCACGGCCTCCTGGAGCGCGTCGGCAGCGTCGTGGATGAGGGCGCGGCGTCTGAGGAGCTCGGTGCGTTCGGCGTCCCAGGCCCGCTTGGCGCGCTCCAGGTCGTCGGCCAGCTTGTGTTCGGCGTAGCGCCGCAGGGTCTTGCGGGCGTCGCGGGACACGCCGGAACCCGGGACGCCGTCGATCTCCGGGAAGAGGCCCAGGAACGCGTCCGCGAGGTCGGTACGGCCCGCCGCCGCTTTGTGGAACTGCGTCAGCCAGCCGGTGCGGCCCACAAGTTGGGTCACCCGTTCCGGCAGGGGCGGCACGCCTTCAAGGGTGCCCCGGGCAGCCCGGTCGATCAGGTAGGCGGTGTACTGCCGGCACAGCAGCTCGCCGGCCGAGAGGAAGCATCCGGGGGGCAGGATGGGGCCGGCGATGAGGTTCTCGGGTTCGGCCAGGTGGTAGAGCGCCCTCGGGCTGGTGTCGGCGAGGGTGACCATGAAGGCGTTGCCGGTGGCCCGCCCCGCGCGGCCGACCCGCTGGACGTAGCCGGCGGTGGACGGCGGCAGGGAAGCCAGGACGACCGCCTCCAGCTGGCCGATGTCGATGCCGAGTTCGAGGGTGGGGGTGCACGACAAGACGTTCGGATCGGTGTGCTGGAGTCCGAGCCGGAACCCCTTCTCCACCGCTTCGCGTTCCTTGCGTGTGAGGACGCCGGTGTGTTCGGCCGCCACTACGCTGTAGGGATCCGCTTCCCGGTATAGGCGGCGGTAGTAGTCGGACCGGTAGTCACGGGCCGCGCGTCCGCCCGCCTCGTGGGAAGGCCGGGTGAGGGAGCCCTCGCAGCGCTTGAGCGGGCAGCGGGTGTCCTGCCAGACCGCGGCGCGTTCCGGCGGCACCGTCTGGGTCCAGCCGCACTCGGGGCAGGTGAGTGCGGCCTGTCCGGTCTGCTCGTCGTCGAGCGGCCGGACTCTGACGTGGCCGGGAGTCAGCCCGTACACGCCGTGCTTGTGCTGCCTGTCCGCCGGGGTGGTGCGCCGGCGGGCGAGTGCGCCGATCCGTTCACCGGCCAGCTCGGCGAAAAGGTCCGCCAGGTACGCTCCCGCCGTCTCACGGTCCAGGCCGAGGCAGCGCTGTGTGAAGTCGACGTACCAGCTGTCTCGGGTGTCCACGCGTTCGAAGTCGGTACGCCCGGGGCGGGCGCCGACGAGGACGAAGGCCGGTGCCTCCGAGTCGTAGCCGAACGACGGCATGCCCGGGGCGCGTCCGGTGGACACATGGTGTCGGCTGCGGCCCTCCGCATCGATGTACTCGTCCAGCCACCTGTGGTGGATGCCGCCGATCTGACGGACGTGTTCAAGAAGGCCGCGCACATATCCCTCGAAGTGGCGCAGGCGCTCCGGACTGCCTTCTTCAGGGATGACGGGCGTGGGGCTCCCCGCTCCGTCCGCTGCACCTTCCTCGTCCTCTTCCCGGGCCGGGACGGCCATCGGCAGCAGCTTCTCCAGGTGGACCCGGAAGAGTGACTCCGCGGCCCTGGCCGCCGCGTCCGGGTCGGGCAGGTGGACCTCGGCGGCGACCGTGCGCGTGAGTTCGAGGGTGCGGCCGAGGCGGGAGCGCAGGCCGAACTCCAGCAGGGTGTTGAGGGCGAGGCGCTCGCCGACCAGCTCCCAGGTGGACTTCGGGATGCCCTTCTTGCCGGCGAGCAGCCGCTTGACCGGGTCCACGTCGTGGAGGTCCGGTGGTACGACGGAGGCGAGGAGCCGCTGACCGGGGACGGCGGCCCTGCTGACCATGGAGGCGATCAGCTCGTTGAGGGGGACACCGTCTGCGGCGAACTCCGGTCTGGTGCGGACGTGTTCCGTCAGCTGCTCGTGCAGGAGGGAGCGCAGGGAGAACTTCCAGGACCGGCTGGCGACGAAGCCGGCGCGGTGGGCGGCGTCCTGCACCGAGTCGTTGAAGATCAAGGTCTTGCGCCGGTCGCGCTTGTGCTCGTCCTCACTCGGCAGCTCGCCGCCGGTGAACAACTGGGTGACGACGACGGAGGCGAGCGGGGCGACGCCGGCACCGAGGTAGCGGATGCCCTGGGTCTGGCCGCAGGCCGGGCAGCGGTCCTGCTTGGCGTGGTCGGCCTGTTCCTGGTTGTCGAACCAGGTCCACACGTACACGCCGTTCTCGGGCGCCGGGGCGACGGGTTCGCCGTCGCGGAAGACCTCGTCGGGGTCGAGTCGGCGCAGCGCCTTGCCGTTGTCCTCCAGGACGAGCAGGGTCGCGTCGTGCGCGGCACCGCGCCGGGCGCGGCGGGAGGCCCGGCGGGCCAGCGTCGCCTTGGCCTGCTCGGCGGCCTCGGCCGGAGTCGCGGCGATCATCGCCCGCACCCGGCCCTTGGCGGCTCCGCCGGTCACACTGGCACGGTAGATCTCGTCCGGCGCGTGCACGAGGTTCTGCGGGTTGCGGTCGGGGCAGATCGCCGCCCAGCCGGAGCGTCCGCAGTGCCGGCAGTAGGCGGCGGGCAGGCGTCCGGAACGCTGGACGTGCCGACGCCGCTCGGTCTGCGCGGCGACGGCCAGGGCCCGCCGTTCCGGGTCCGGGCCGGGCCGGGCGTCCTGGGGTCCGGTCCCGGTGTCGACGCGAGTGCCGACTCCCGTGAGTGCGGCCTGGTCGTCGTCGGACCAGGAGAACACCGGCTGCGGTGCCACGAAACGCAGCACCCGGGAGAGCGACCGCATCCACAGGTGGGTCTCGACCAGCAGCAGCGGCCGCTCCTTACCGAGGGGCGAGCCGGGGTCGCGGGCCACCGAGATCAGGGCCGCGAAGCGGGCGAGAGCGACGGCGGCCCGCTCCGGCTCCTGGACGGCCGCCGCCCGCCACGCCGACGCGTCGGGAAAGGCCCTCAGAACGGTGGCAGAGGTGAGCGGCCCGTCCCCGGCGGACAGCACCGCGTGGGTGAAGGGATGGGCCAGCAACCGCCGCCCCAGTTCGCGCGGGTCGGTCGCATCGCACCCCAGGACAGCGCGGGCGACCGCGTCCATGCCACCGGGTGTCCGCGCCGGATCGGGCAACTCGGCCAGTTCGGAGGGCGACGGCAGGGGCAACGAGTGGTCGACGGCGGACAGGAACTCCTCGGCGTTCCGGCGGTCCTCACCCACGACCGCGTCGGCGGGGAACCGGGTCCCGAAGACCTGCGAGGCCACGTGCAGCATGCCCTCCGGCCCACCCGTCCCCCCGCCGGAGCCAAGGGTGGCGGAGGTCGCCACCGGACAGACCGACCCCAGTGGCCGGCCCCCCTCGGCCGCTCCGGCGACGGCGGCGAGCCGCCGCAGCAGCATCGCCACGTCGGTGCCCTGCGCGCCGTCGTACGTGTGGAACTCGTCGATCACCACGTACGCAAGGTCGGCGTCCCGCCACAGGGGCGCGTCCTGCTGCCGTTGCAGGAGCAGGTCCAGCATCTTGTAGTTGGTGATCAGGACGTCCGGCGGATTGCGGCGGATCTCCGCCCGGTCGACCATGACCCGCTTGTACGGCGCGGTGCCGCGCGAGGACGCCTCCCCGATGTACAGCCCGGCCGTCACCTCTCGCAGCCGGGGGTCCTCCAGCAGGTCACCGAGACGGTCAGCCTGGTCGCCGGCGAGCGCGTTCATCGGGTACAGCAGGATGGCCTTGATGCCCGGCTTACCGGCGTCCTTCGCCCGGCGGCAGTGGTCGAGTACGGGGATGAGGAAGGACTCCGTCTTTCCCGAGCCGGTGCCCGTGGTGACGAGGGTCGGCTCGGGACGACGCCCGTCCTTGGTGGTCAGCCGCGCGAACGCCTCCGCCTGGTGGGCGTACGGCGGCGGGAAGTCCGCCGGATACCAGTCCACATGGCGCTGCCAACCCTCCGCCGCCGGCCGGAAGGGACGCCTGATCCGCAGATACGGCCCCCGGAAGAGGCCGTCGGCCGGGTCGGTGAGGAAGTCCTCCAGTGACTCCTGGGTGTCGGGTTCGGCCAGCGCGAACGTCGTCGTCAGGTACTCGACCGTGGTCTCGCGCAGTGTCTGCGCGGCGAGTGTGGGTCTCATGACGCTCTGCCGCCCCCGTTATGCCGTGATCCGTCCCGCCAGCCGACCGCGCCGACCGCGTCCGGTCCCGACGAGACGGCGGGACAGAGCGATCGGAATCGATCACGTTCCACTCTACGGGTGAGGTCCGACAGCCCTGCCCGGATGCGGGAAAGTCGGCCCGATGGCCGGGCATCCGGGCAGGTGCGGGGCGGTCGGGCGTGCTCAGGGGCCGAGGTCGATGACGCGCACGGGCTGCCCTCGCCAGGCGTCTGCGTCGGTGGTCGCCACGACCGCGCCGTTCGGCCGCTCGGCCGTCGGTTCGGCCGCGTGGCGGGTGTGCGCGGGCCCCCAGGAGTTCTCACGGGCCACGGCGAGGGCGGCCGAAAGGTCCAGCTCCAGGACGGTGACACCGGGGAGCGCGGCGAGGTGCTCCGCTGTGCCCGGCCGCACGCGGTCGGCCTCGACCAGGGCACAGGCCGGGGCGTACAGGAACCACCCGGACTCCGCGTGCGCCCGGTGGATCAGCCGGGAGGCGAGCACGTTGCCCTTCCCGGCCGCGATCATCGCCGTGCCGTCCAGGACGATGTGCAGCGGCTCGGTCACCTGATCCCCGCCTCGCTCAGCCGCGAGTCGAGCTCGGCGTCCAGCGCGGCCTGTTCGCCGGCGCTCGGGTCGTAGCCGTTCCACTCGCGCAGCACCGCACGGGCCTGCGCGGCACGCTCCGCGCGCTCCTCCGGGGTGAGCAGCGTCTCCGCGAGATGGGAGAGGTAACCCCGGAGCGACATGCCCTCCGAGGACGCTATCCGGGCGAGCCTGTCACGGGCTTCGGTAGGAATGCGGACGTTGGCGTCGGACACGCTGCCTCCTCGCTCGGGGCCGCCAGGATACGGGTACGGGTACGTACCCGTCCAGGCCGTCACGGTCACCGGCCCGCCGTCGCCCCGGGGTGGACCACGTACTCCGCCCAGACCGTCTTGCCCGGCCCGCCGAGCCGCGGGTGCCAGTCCCATCGCGTGGCGAGCGCCGCGACGAGGAGGAGGCCACGGCCTGTCTCGTTAACGCCGGGAGCCTGACCGGCGGCCACCGCTTCGGGTCGTGGCGGGATGCGCTCTCCGCGCGTGTCGGTGACCTCGACGCGGGCGGTCGTCGCGCGGGCGTCGGCGGTCAGGCGGAGGCGGAGGTGGAAGTCCCGGCCGGGGACGTGGCCGTGCAGCACGGCGTTCGCGGTCAGCTCGGCCACGATCAGCACGATCGCGTCGTGCGCGCCGGTGCCGTAAGGGACGCCCCAGCCGTCGAGGCGGTGCGCTGCCAGCCGACGGGCGAGGCGCGCTCCGCGCGGGGTGGAGGTGAAGCGCATCTCGAAGGTGTGTGCCATGTTCCCGGCGGGGTGCGCGAGTTGGCCGGTGCCGGTGAGGTCGGCGGGATTGCTCGTCATGCCGATCACGGTGCCGTTGGTGGCGTAGCGTGACCAGTGGTGACGCACCGACGCGGCCCGGCTGTACGCGCGGTGCCTCCACGGGTACGAAGCGCGCGGCGTGACAGCGTTCCCTGCGGGGCGTTGGGCCGAGGAAGCGGTGGTCGATGACGGGCAGTGCCGAAGCGGACGCGGGCGCCCTGGCGGGCGGCGGGGGCAGCGCCT
>NZ_QHJH01000121.1 GCF_003947455.1 Streptomyces sp. WAC 04229
CGTGAGTCTCGGGGACGGGTGGGAGAGCGACGAGGGCGGCGCCGGCAGTGGCCGGCGGCCGGAGGACGGTGCGGCGAAGGGCGTGGTCGCGGCGTTCGGTCAGACCTTGAAGACGCTGCGACTGCGGGAAGGGCTGGACCGGGCGGAGTTCGGCAACCGGATCGGGTATTCGGCGGCGACCGTCGCGTCGTTCGAGCAGGGGCGGAGGATTCCGTCGCCGAGGACGATCGAGCGGGCGGACGAGGTGTTGGCGGCGGGTGGGTTGCTGTGCCTGTGGAAGGAGGAGGTGGAGCGGGCTCAGTATCCGGTGTTCTTTCAGGGGATGGCGGCGCTGGAGAAGGACTGCCTTGAGCTGCTCATGTACGACACTCACGTCGTCAACGGGCTGCTTCAGACCGAGGAGTACATGAGGGCCCTGCTCGCCATGCGGCGTCCGGCCCTGAAGCGGGAAACGATCGAGCAGCGGGTAACCGCACGGCTGGCCCGCCAGGACATCTTCACCCGGCAGTCCGCGCCGCTGCTGGGATTCGTGATGGACGAGGCCGTCCTACGGCACCGCTACGGCGGCACGGCGGTGCTGCGAGGGCAGCTGGAGCACCTGCTGCTCGTCGGCCAGGATCAGAACGTCGAGATCCAGATCATGCCACTCGACTGTGAGGACAATGCTGGTGTGAACGGACCCTTCACTGTGGTCACGCGCAGGGACGGCAAGAAGTTCGTTTACGCCGAAACCCACGCAACCAGCACCCTTGAGACCGACCCGGAACAGACAAGTCTCGCTGCGGCTCGCTATGGGATTATCCGGTCACAGGCTCTCGCCTCACGGGAGTCAATGAGGTTCATGGAAGGGTTGTTGGCATCGCTATGAACAACGCTGAGTACCCGACCACCGCGCATGGCTCCACCTGGTTCAAGAGCAGCTACAGCGGAACCGAGGGTGGTCAGTGTGTGGAGGTGGCGACCAGTACGGCAGGTGTGCGTGTCCGGGACTCCAAAGCCGCCACCGGGCCCGTCGTCACGGTGTCGCCTGAGGCGTGGGTCGGGTTCGTGGGCTTGGCCTCGGCAGATCAGAACGTCTGACTCACATAGGGCTGCGAGAGCCCTGCTGCCCTTAGTCGGGCGGCAGGACTCTTACTTGCGCGAGGTGCCAGATCAACCCATCCGGCGCCTGAACTCTGCATGCGCGGCGCGCATCTCGGCCTTTCGGTCTGCGCGGTAGAGGGGGCCTGTGTAGCCGTCCGGGACCGCGTACTCCTCCGGGAAACCCTCCGGCCTGCTCAGCTGCTTCCATGCCTCCTTGGGCTGCCCGTACCCGTACTGCTGGTGCGCCTTGGCGATCCGACGGCCCGTGGCGTCGAACCACATGTTTTCCTCGTACTGCTGGAGTACGGGGAACCTGGCGTCGTACATGGCCACCAGCTCGTCGGCGCTGATGCCGAGCCAAACGGCAACGAGGGCGTCGATCTCGACGAGCGCCGCACGGCGGGTGAACTCTGGGCGGAGGGGGGTGTCGCAAGTCCAGGTACCGGTCACGCCCTCGGCGAGCGGAGGCGTGCCGTCGGGCCAGGCTGCCGAGGCGGCCCAGGTGTCCCTCTGCCAGGCCGGGTCGTACAGCTCCTCCCAGAGGGGAGCGTAGGCGTTGGTCTGGCAGTTGAGGCGGAGGGTGCGGAGGAGAAGTGGCAACTCCAAGGGATGGTCTGTCGTCGGCGCGGGCATGACCTTGACGTCGGACACATCTAGATGCCCACGACCTGAGCTTCGTAGGAAGTAGTCGAGGACGATCGAAGCAAGGAAGCCAGCCGTGAGTGCAGTAGCTCGCGTAGTTGGGAATGCAGCGCTTCGCACTGCATTGATGTGGTTAGGTCCTGGCGGGACAAGTGCAGCGAACAAGCTCCGTTCCGTGTTGAACGCGATCATTTCACGCCACGCGACTCGGTAGAACTCCGAGCACGGCCGCATACTGGCTTCTCGCAGCAGCCCATATGCGGCCTTATCGAGGTCGCCTCTGTCCAACTCCGCGTTGGTGGATTTAACGTCCGCCTCTGCTGCTGCAACCGCCGTCGGGTCGCTCTCCAATTGCGCGAGGCGGTCGTGGTCCACCCACTTATCCTGCGCCTTCAGGAACCTTGAGCTTCCCCCAGCAGGGCGATAGTTCGTGCGTGGTACTGCGTCCACTGCCAAGTTCAGGTGGTCCCAAGATTCGTAGTCGCGCATACTCTTTGAGCCGCCTTGAGGTGGCTGCTTGTGGTACGGAGTAGCGATGTTGATCAGCGGGCCCTGGAGAATGATGTCCTGCCAACCACTCACAGGGCCGGGCGTCCATGTGAAATAGCCACCGGTACGGCCCAACTTTTCGTTGAATCCACCACTGATCCGAGGACTCATGGCGCCTAGCCGGTGGGGCCACTTCGCAAGCGCTCGGACGGCCGACTCCTCCGCCCGTGTCACGGGGTATAGAAGCTTGGCCTGCTCAACAGGCGGCGGATTCTCCTCACCAGCCAGTGCACGCCACTCACGCAGCCGTTCTTCGTTGACCATGACAATTCTGTCTCGGTGGGGGCGCAGGTCCCACTTACCGCCGACTTTCACACCCGGGAGCGGACCCTCACCATCATGACGCACGGACTTGACCAGCACACTGGGGTGGAGGAGCCAGCTCATGTGCTGGAAGTTGATGTCCTGGTCCCTGCCGTAAACATTGACGCTGAAGTGGCTGCTGTTCCCCACAGGATTGGCGAAGATGAGCAGCTCGTTGGTGAAGTCCGCATGGAAGCGCAGATGCCGATAGGCAGCCCCCCGCAGCACAGCCTCCTTCGTCCCCGTCAGATGCGTCGACGGATGAATGAGCCCTGCGATCCCACGTTCCCCCGTAGCCCTCCACCCCAGCAACATGAACGCCCGATACATATCCGGCCGCGTCCCCACCAGGTCCGGATACGTGTCCACCGACGACAGGAACTCCGAAACCCCCGCCACGGTCTCCAGCTCGCCCAGGTAGAACGACCGATGGGCGGGCTTGCTCAGCACCTCGGCCACGTTCTCGTCCCAGTGGGCCTCCGCTTCCTTCCCGCCCAGCACGAACCACGGCTCAAGCTCCGCCAGAACCCCGTTCTCGTCCCACTCCTGCCGGACCCACGGCGGATTCCCCACCATCAGATCAAAGCCACCCTCGGCAAAAACGTGCGCGAAGTCCAGCTCCCAGTGGAAGAACCCCCGCTCCCCGGCAATCCGCTGCACCGTCTCGTACCAGGGGAACGTGTAGCCGAGGTCGGCCGGCTTGGACCACGCCGTGGCCTCGGTCATCTTCTGGTCGAGTTCGCGCTCCTTGGCGTCGAGTTCGTCCAAGCTCTTGACGCCCTCGAAGGACAGCAGCGAGGTCTGCCGCCCCTCCCCCGTGTCCACGTCCACCCGCCCGACGACGGCCTCGGCGAACTCGAGCCAGTCCTTGAGGGACTTCAGGGCGACCCTGCGCCTGGGGTCGCCCTTCTTCAACAGCGTGCGCTCCTCGCCGTCCGGCCGGTACTCGAAGTCGTCCGAGCCGTCGAGCAGCCCGATCTCCTCCAGCGGCCAGAACCACAGCGCGCACCATGCGTCCATAAGCTGCTTGAGCCGCCAGTAGGGCGTCCCCTTGCGGTGCAGGGCCTCCAGGACCGCGTCCCGGTCCATCGGCGCCGTACCACCCTCTGCGGTCTGCCCGTCCCCAGGGATCGCGGCGCCCCACACGTCGACGTGGCGGGAGATCTCCCGTTCGGACAGCGTCAGCCGCATGACGACGAGGTCCCACAGGTACTCCACCCGGCGGGCGAGCCTGATCAGCCGCCCGGTCTCGGTCGCCGCCCCGGGCTCCCGCTCCTCGTCCTCGGCCGACGGGACGGAGCCCCGAGCCGACGCACGCCCGCCGCCACCGGCAACCGCAGCGAGAGCCGTGCCCGCCGCACCGCCCGGCAGGCCCAGCGAAGGCTGCTCCCAGATCTCCAGCCCGAGGTCGAACGCCCCCTGCCCCAGACCGGCGTCGTCCGTCTCCGCCGCCACCTGCTGCGCCGTCGGTGCGGCCTTAGGCTTCGGCGACGTGCGCTTCGGTTCCCCCTTGGGATTGCGGCGCATTGCCGAGCGCCACTTGCGCATCGCCTCGACCAGGCCGGGCTCCAGCCAGTCGACGAGGTCGCCGTCCACCACGGCCTTGACGGTCTCCTCCGCCGTGCCCTTCTTCAGGGTGCGCAGGCCGACCTTCTCGCCGATCGAGCCCCAGCCCATCGCGGGCAGCAGGAACTGGTGGACCTCGCGGCCCTTGAGCCCCTCGGTGAGCGGTACGTGCCGGGGCTTCTGCGGAGCCTTGGTCGTCAGCCAGCCGCCGTCGCGCAGGCTGTTGCCGGGGTACACCTTGCGGGAGGCGCCGACGAGCGAGTTGCCGCGGTGGAGGTGGAGGCCGTACCAGGGGGCCTTCATGCCCCGGTACATGGTGTTCAGCCACAACGAGATCTCCGCCAGCTCGACGGCCGTCTCGTTCAGGTCGACGCCGTACGCGTTGTGCAGGGCGATGTACGCCTTCACCTTCTGAAGCTCGCGCTGATAGTCCTCCGGGTCGATCTCCACGCCCCGCTCGCGCTGGGCGAGTCGCAGGTACAGCTCGGCGAGCTGGTTGACGGCCTCGTTGAGGAACGCGCCGGAGCCGAGGGCCGGTTCGCACACGCGCCAGCGCAGCACGTCGGCGGCGTTGACCCAGGCCTTCTCGGGCTCCTTCGGGTCGACCGCGCCCTTCTCATGCAGGCGGAAGCGCAGGGTCTGCTCGACCGTGGCCTGGGTGAGCGACTCCGGCGTGTAATAGGAGGCGCTGGTCTGGCGGTCGCGGCCGGCGAGACGGTACACGTAGGTGCCGACCTTGCGCGGGACCGGCACCCGCTCGTTGGTCTGGGGGTTGATCTCCGTGGCGACGAAGACGCTGTCGTCCGGTCCGTCCGGGTAGCGGCCGGAGCGGACCTGGCTGGCCCGGATCAGCCAGGAACCGCCGCTCGGGTCACCGCCCTTGGCGACCTCGTACAGCGGTTCGTCGGCGATGAAGCCGGTGTAGGACATCAGGCCCTCGTACACCGCGCCGAGGTGGTTGATGCTGAGGTTGGCGTACGAGATGAAGCCGCCGCGTCCGCCGCGCCCGCGGCCCTCCACGACGGTCAGGTTGCGCAGCACCTGGTGCAGGACCTTGTTGCGCAGGCGCAGGTCCAGGCGGCGGGCCCCTTCGCGGACCGTGCCGTCGGGGGCGGTGTCGTCCGGGTGGGTGATCTCCTGGTCGACGAGCCTTATCGACGTCGGGTCGAAGAGGCGGGACTTGAGGGCCTCGATGCGTACACCCTCGTAGCCGTCGTCGTCGGGCAGGTCGGGTGTCTCCGCGTCCGGGGCGGCCTCGCCCGCCCGCTCCTGCGCCTCCTCGCGTGAGGTGACCGTGTCAGCCACGGGGTGGCCCGTGAAGACCTTCTCGAAGAGAAGGGCCAGGGAGTCGTGGAAGTGGTAGCGGTCGCGGGAGGTGCTGGACAGCTTCTCCTGGACGGCCAGTTCGCGCAGGCGGGCCACGCTGTAGCCGTGGACGTACTCCTCGCTCTTCATCGGGAGGATGTCCAACTCGGGCCGGGCCTCGGCGTAGAGGAGGAAGAGAATGCGGTAGAGGTAGCGCAGCGACTCCTTGGTGAGCAGGGCCGGGAGCGCGCCGCGTTCCGCCAGTGGGCCCGGCAGCCACTCGGGGAGGTCCTCGTGATCGGCGCCCTGCTGCATCGCGCGTTGGAGAACCTCGTTGGCGATCAGCTGGACCGATGCCTTCAGGCCCTCGCGCAGGTCGCTGGTGACCCCCACGGAATGGTCGCGGGACTCGGCGACCAGGCGGGCGATGTCGTCGTCCGCGCCGTCCTGGGCGGGACGCAGGGACTGCGCGCCGAAGAGGGCGGCGATCACCTCCAGTTCGCCCGCGCTCGCGCCCTTGACGCCCTTGCGGGGCAACGCGACCTCGAGGCTGACCGCGAGGTGACGGCCCCGGGCGAAGCTCTCGCGGTCGGCCAGGACCAGGACCCCGCCGAACAGCAACAGGGCGTAACGGGGCGCGCCCTCGGAGGCGAGCAGCCAGGCGGCGAGGTCGGTGACCGTGGTGAGGGTCTTGCCGGAGGCGACCCGGACCGGTGCGGGCAGCCGGTTGGCCGGGCCGTCACCTCGGGTTTCGGCGAGGTCGGCGGCGAACCCGCCGGTCAGGACGGCGACACCGGGCTCGCTGTGGGCGACGGGCACCGCTACGGGACCGGCGGCGCCGTGGACGGTGAGGTGGCCGGGGCACGGCGCGAAGCCCAGGGCCTGAAGCACCCGCGTGTGCCAGGTGTGCAGGGCTGCGCGCCACTCCCCCTCCGGGCTGTCGCCTGCCGTGCCCGGCGCGGGCTGGAAGGCGGGCGGCTGTTCCTCGGTGCCGGTGTGGTCCTTCAGCGACTCGGTCGCCGCCTGCTGGGCGGCCACGGCGTCCGCGTCCGGCAGGACGTTGTACTTCTCGGCCTCGCCACCGACGCGGAGCCGCACATCGAGGTAGGGGCCGGTGAGGTCGCGCAGCCCTTGGCGGGGTGTGGGCCGTCCCTGGCGTTCCTCTGCCGCCCACTCCTTGAGGCGGCCCGCCTTCAGTTGCTTGGGCAGGATCTCGTCCAGAAAGAAGGACGGGAAGTACTCACCCTCGTTGATCAGAGCGTCGAACTTCACGCTTGCTGCTCCTGCCGGATCGCTTCGGTGACGTCATGCACGGGTTGCACGGGTGGAAGAGGCCGGACGGTCATGAGCTCGGCTCCAGGACGGCCAGGACCCGCACCATCGGGTCGCCGGTGGTGCGCAGCCGGCTCGCCGCCTTCTCCAGATTCTCGGCGGCCCGCTCGCGTGCGGTGTGTCCGCCACTGAAGCCGGGCAGCTTCTGCTCCAGCCAGTGGCCGACCTTCGACTCGTACTCCCGCAGCGGGCGGTCGATGTACTCCTCTGCCTCCGCGCGCGCCCGGTCCATCTCGCGGCGGGTGGCGGTGACGGCGGCCTCGACGTGTCGCTGGAGTGCTCCGGGGTCACCGGCGGCGAAGTGGTCCGGCATGGCCGGGCCCAGGCCGAGATCGGCGAGGAGGGGCCGGGTCAGTTCCCGTACCCGGGGCTCGGTCCCGTCCCGTCCCAGGCCGTCGACGGCGAGCCAGGCCACGACCGTCGGACGGCCGTCCTGGTTGGACCACACGCCCTGGGTGAGGAAGACGGGCTCCGGCACGCGGGTGCGGTCCACCTGGATCACGAGGGCCTGCTGACGGCCGAGCTGGACCAGGACCTTGTCGGTGATCCACTCCATGACCGGGTGCAGCTCGCCGACGTAGTGGGCGTCCGGCCACAGCGACCGCGAATCGGCGTCCTCCCTGGCCCGGCGCAGGGCGTCGGCGGCGTCCTCACGACTGAAGGTGAGCTTCATGCGCTGAGTTATGCCGTGGTCGCGCAGGTAGGTGGCCGGCAGGACGTCCAGGCGGTCGGCGAGGTCTTCCGGGGTGTCGAAGCTGAGGTCGTTGCCCTGCACCGTCGTGTCCAGGCGGAAGGCCTCCAGGTCGGCCAGCTCGTCCAGGCCGGTGAGGACGTAGTCGCGGCGGTCCGTGAACAGGCGCAGTTCCTCGACGACGCGGACGGGCGCGTGTTCGGCGGCGACGGACTCGGTCCGGGCCGCGGAACCGCCGCCCGGAGCGTCATCCGGGGCACCCCCGTCATCTGTGGCGCCCTCGGCGTCGAA
Source organism: Streptomyces sp. WAC 04229 (assembly GCF_003947455.1). Lineage (GTDB taxonomy): Bacteria > Actinomycetota > Actinomycetes > Streptomycetales > Streptomycetaceae > Streptomyces. The sequence continues at coordinate 7,763 of NZ_QHJH01000121.1, forward strand.
GCCGAAGTCGAAGCCGAAGTCCGCCTCCGCGTCCTCGAACGGGTCGGTACCGGTGCCGAACTCGGCGTTCAGCTGCTGGGCCACGGACAGGTCGGCGGGCATCTCCCCGTCCTCCAGGGAGTCGAGGGAGTCCTGCGAAACGGTCTGCAGGTCGTCGACGGCCAGTTGCGGCGCCTCACCCCGGAAGAGGGCCTCCATGACGCGCCGCTCCTCCTTGTCGCCGTCGTTGTCCTTCGTCGCTGCCTCCACGGCGCCGAGGATCTCGTGGACCCGCTGCTCACGCGCGAGGACCTTCTCGGCGATGTCCGTGTCGTCGAGCGCACCCTCGACCGCCGTCTCAAGGATCATCGCGCGGAACTCCGGTGGCCTGGTCTGCCCGTACCGGTCGATGCGGCCGTTGCGCTGCTCGACCCGGATCAGGCTCCAGGGGAGGTCCCAGTGGACGAGGTGGTGGCACTGACGGTGCAGGTTGACGCCCTCGGAAGCGCCGTCGCCGGTGAGCAGCAGCCGCACGTCGCTGCCCGCGCGGGCGAACTCGTCGACGTACTCCATCTGCACCCGGTCGGAGATCCCGGCGCCGCTGTACATGACCTTGACAGCGGCCTTGGCGTCGTCCTCCCTCGTCCAGCCGAGCAGCGGCGGAAGCACCTCGCCGAGCCAGTCGAGGGTTTCGCGGCGCTCGGAGAAGACGACGGCGCGCGTGGGACTGCCCGCCTTCACACCGATGCGGCGCAGCTCGTCCAGGAGTCCGGCAAGCTTGGACGCGGCGGAGGGGTCGCCGCTCGGCGTGCCCGCGCGCTCGATGGCGCGGGCCAGCTCCAGCAGGCGCAGGAGGGAGGCTGCCTCGGGGGTGCTCGCGACGACGCCGGAGAGCGGTTCGTCGGTGATCCGGTGCCGTTCGGGCAGCGCGTGGCCGGTCCTGGTGAGTCGTTGGCGGGCCGTGACGAACAGGGCGCGGTGCGAGGACAGGAAGGACTTGAGCAGGACGTACGGGAAGAGCCGGTCCTCCGCGGCGGCCTGCTGCCCGGGCTGTTTCAGCCAGTGTTCGGCGAGCTCCCGGAAGACCTCCTCCTCCAGCGCGTTCGCCCGGCACCGCACGGGGTGGGAGCCGCCGCGCGGCGCCCAGTGGCCCTGGAGCTGCTCCGCCACCTCGGCGCTGACCTTGGTGCGGCGCAGCATGAGGTGCTGCAGCTCCTCGGCCTTCGGACGGCTCGGGTCCTTGACGGCCATGGGGTCGAGGAGGCGGATCAGGCTGGTGAAGGCGGGCATCTCGCCGTTGTGCGGGGTGGCGCTCGCCAGGACGAGCGCGTCGGTGCGTTCGGCGAGAAGATCGGCGAGGGCCCGGCGGTCGCTGCCCTGGTTGATGAGGTTGTGGCTCTCGTCGATGACGACCGCGTCCCAGTGGATGTGCTCCAGCCACGGGCGGTAGCGTCGAGGGTTCTTGAGCGTGTCCATGGAGATGATCACACGCTTGTAGTAGGTGAACGGGTTGCGACCGGCGGGAATCTTCCGCTCGATGCGGGCGATGCCCGCGCTGTCCAGCCGGACCAGCGGCAGCGAGAACCGCGTCCACATCTCGTGCTGGAACTGCTCCAGGACGGGCGCCGGGGTGACGACGAGGATGCGTTCGCCCCGGCCGCGGCGGATCAGCTCGCCGAGCAGTACACCGATCTCCAGGGTCTTGCCGAGGCCGACCACGTCACCGATGAGCAGCCGGGGGCGCAGGGGATTGGCCAGCGCCTTCTCGGCGGGTCTGAGCTGGTAGTCCATGCGGTCCAGCAGGAAACCGTCGGTCAACGCCAGGCGCCGCTCCCGCTGCGGCAACGGGGTCTTGCGCAGTACGGCCTCCAGGAAGAGACGGCTGCGGCGGAAGTGCGGGGAGTCGTCGGGGATGAGCCGGGTGTGCTCGGGGCGCAGGACGCGGGGCCGGTCCATGGTCGGGGCGAGGAAGCGGGCCTCCTGGCCCCGTACGAGGTCGGAGGCGCCGACGGCCTCGATCAGGTACTCGCCGGGGCGCACCTGTTTGCTGTTGCGGACCATCCACTCCTCGTCCCGCACCTCGATCACCGTGCCGGCGGGCGGAGGGCCGTCGGGTGCAGGCATGGAGTGGTCCTTTCGGGTCGTTCGAGGCGTGGTCGAGGGTAGCGCCGGGGCGGCGGGGAGTGGCAGGACGGTCCACCGCGGGCCGCCTGACAGGGCCGACCGCGTTCGTGTGACGGCTCTGCGTACGCCTGTACGGCCCGGCCGACCGCTGGTTACAGGTCCCTGCGGTGTGCGTACCGCTCACGGAGGTCGGCGGCGACGTGCTGCGCGGCCCGGGGAGGCGTCCGCGGGGTGCCGTGGGCTGTGACGACGGCCTTCGCCGCATCGTCATGGGGGCTGGGCGGCGGAAGCGGATAGCTCGTGGGCACCGGTCGCGGGACGTCGGCGGGCTCGGCCGGCGAAGCCGGGGTCGCCGGCGGGTCCGGTTCGGGGTCGGCGAGCGTGGGCGTGTAGCCGCCGGGTGCGCCCGGACCGTCCGAGTCGATGGCGGCCCACTCGATCTCGTCGGTGTCGATGCCGTAGAAACCGAGGTCGTCCTCCGCCCAGGGCGCGTCCGGTGCGTCTCCCCTGTTGACGGCCCGCTGGGCCAGTTCCTGAACGGCGGGGTCCGGATCGTCGGCGAGGGCCTGCGGGGGCAGTTCGGGGGTCAGACCCGCCGCGGCGACATGGTCGCGCAGCTGCGCCGCAGCGGCTTCCGGCGTCAGCCCGGCATCGGCCAGCAACGTGTACAGGCTCTCCTGCACACCGTCGAGGTCCGGCCGCTGGGAAGGGCTGGCGACGAGTATCTGGGCCAGCAGCGGAAGGAAGGAGTGGGCGACGCCGTCCCACTTCGGTGGTGACATCAGCGGCATGACGGGATACGGGGGCCGTCCCGTCAACGCGAAGAACAGAGTGGCGCCCAAGGCGTACACATCCGCCGGTTCCTCGACGTGCTTGGTGTCCCTCAGCTGTTCCACGGGCATGTAGGGCGCCGTCCCCATCTGGTCCCCGGTCTTCGTCAGCGCCTGGCTGGACTGCCGTTCGGACAGGACGGCCAGTCCGAAGTCCAGCACCACCGGCCCGTCCGGACCGAGCACGACATTGCTGGGCTTGAGGTCGCGGTGCAGCAACTTCGTACCGTGGATGGCCCGCAGGGCGTCCACGAGGGCGAGGCCGAGTGCCGCGTACGGCCCCGCGGCCAAGGAACCAGATTCCTTCACCAGCGTGTGCAGCGAGGGACCCGCGATGTAGTCCATGGCGAACCACGGTTCGACGGCCTCCGGATCAGCGGCGCGCAAGGCCGGTACCCGGTCACTGACGACGACCCGGACGGCGTCGATCTCGCGTGCGAACCGCTCGCGTGCCTGCGGATGGTCCAGCAGACTCGGCTGGATCATCTTGACGACGACGAGCTGCGCCGAGGCGCTCTCCTCCTCTGCGCCGGAGTCGACCAGACGGTAACCCGCGGCCATCTCGTCCGGCAGGTTGTCCAACGGAATCCTGCGAGCCAGATAGGCGACGCCCATACCGCCCGCGCCGAGCCTGGCGAGCAGTTCGAACGGGCCCACCACACGCGGGTCGGCATCGGTGTCCAGCGGCTTCATCGGCGCTCTCGTACCCCCACGCTCCGGTCACGGCCTTCCCCTTGGCCACGTTGACGCAGGTCAGTCTACGGGCTGTGGCGAAGCACACACAGATGGCTGAAAAGCACCCCCAGATGGAACTAAAGTCCTGTGGCCCGGGTGGCCGTAGGCGCCGTGTCCTAGAGTCGGCACGGCACTTGATCACGTCGCGGTGCGCCTGTGCTCGGTGTCCGTGCCGGGCACTCGCCGCTGTGTTCACGGGGAGGGACGGCATGCGGGCCTGGGGCGTGCGTGCGGGAGAGAACGGGGAACGGGAGCGAGCCGCCCTCCGGGAGGGCCTCCTCGGCACGGGATGGGACCGCCTCTCGATGGAGGACCTCGTCGGTACGGCCACCCGGGCCGACATCCGGGCCGCGGTCGCCGCCGCCTACCCCGACGAGGGTCCCTACACGATCGGCAACTGGACCGGCCAGCTGTACCGCTTCGTGCACGAGATCCAGCCCGGGGATCTCGTGGTGCTGCCGCTGAAGTCTTTGCGCGTCGCCATCGGGCAGGTGGTGGGCGCCTACGAGTACCGCGCGCAGGCACCGGAAGGACTGCGGCACGTACGGCGGGTGAACTGGATGGTCACGGACTTGGACCGGCGCGAGATCCAGTCCGACCTGCTGGACAGCCTGGGCTCCTTGCTGACCGTCTTCGAAATCAGCAGGTTCGGCGCGGCGGAGCGTGTGGCGGTGCTCGCCGAGGGCAAGCCCGACCCCGGGCGGCCCGACGCCGACGAGTTCGCCGCGACGCTGACCGAGCCCGCCAAGCTGTACGAGGAGGTACGCAGGCGCGGCGACGAGAACCCTCTCACCCTCTCCATCCGCGACTTCCTCGCCGTATGGGGGGTTCAGCGGCGCTACCCGGCGACCACCGCGCAGATCAACAGCGATCTCGAGGCGCGCGGCCTGGTGACTGTTCCGCCCTTCACGGAGGGGACGCTCGACAGCCGGGTCGCCGTGCTGGCGGGGGGTGCCGAGCCCGACCAATCGGGCACGAGCGCGGTGACCAGGCTGTCCGGCGGCAGCAGTCTCTCGGGGCAGCTCCGGGTAGGCGCGGAGGGCGCCGTCGGGGAAGCCGTCTCGTACATCAACTCCCGTCTCTCGACGGCGCTCGCCGGCCACTTCCCGGACGAGGGGGCGGAAACCGAAGCCGTCGCCTACCTGGTGAGCAACCTCGACTCCGCGAACCGCATGCCCGACTTCGTGCGAGTCGGCGAGGATGTCGAGACCGCCCAGACGCTCATGGTCCTACGGGGCTACAGCCAACTTCCCGTGCTGGACGCGGACGGTCGGTTGCGGGGCGTGGTGAGCTGGGAGTCGATCGGACGCGCCCGCATGGCGAATCCGGCGGCCGGTCTGTCGGCCGCGACGGTCCGGGGGCAGGAAGCGGACGGCTCGGACGACCTTCTGGACTGGATTGGGGCCATCCAGCAGTACGGATACGTCGTCGTACGCGATCACGACCACAAGGTCTGCGGTCTGATCACGGCGTCCGACCTCACCGTGCAGTTCGGTACTCGGGTGCGGCCCTTCGTTCTGGTCGAGGAGATCGAGCAGCGGCTGCGCCGCGTGGTGGACCGGTGCATCCCGCTCGACCGCATCAGAGCCGTCATTCAGAACCCGAAGCGAGCTGCCAGGGTGCACTCCGCCGCCGACCTGACGTTCGGGGCCTACAAACACCTCTTGAAGGTCCCGGAGAACTGGGCCGCTCTGGGATGGGGCATCAACCAGGCCCACTTCCTGACGGCTCTGGAGACGTGCCGCAACTTCCGCAACGACCTCATGCACTTCAGCCCGGACCCGGTGACCGACGACCAGTTGGTGCCGGCGCAGGGCCTGCTGGAGCTGTTGCGTTCGGTCGACCCGCAGGTCTGACGACCGTCTCGCTGCAGGCCGTGGGCGGCAGACGAGTCGGGCTGTACGCCGGGTTCTGTTCCGGAGGGTCCTCGCGGGCCCTCCGGCGACGGCCATCCATCTAGGGCCGGTGTTGCCACCGGCCTCCAGCGGTCTACCCGCGGACTCGGGCGGGCAGCCCTCGAACGTCCGCGCAGAGCGCTTTTCACGGCGCCCCTCTTGACCTTGCTCCGGGTGGGGTTTACCTAGCTGCCCAGGTCGCCCTGGGCACTGGTGGTCTCTTACACCACCGTTTCACCCTTACCGGGGGCCGAAGCCTCCGGCGGTCTGCTTTCTGTGGCACTGTCCCGCGGGTCACCCCGGGTGGCCGTTAGCCATCACCCTGCCCTGTGGAGCCCGGACGTTCCTCGGGAAGTCCCGTGAGGGACTCCACGCGGCCGCCCGCCCGGCTCGTCTGCCGTGTCGACCATGGTACCGGGCGGGTGGGGCGGCGCGACCCCCGGCCGCTCGCGCGGCTCGCTTGACCCTGTCGCAACGTCAACGTTTCTACTGAGGTCATGCGGATCGGAGAACTCGCCGACGCCGTCGGCGTCACCACGCGGACCGTGCGGCACTACCACCACCAGGGGCTGCTGCCCGAGCCGGAACGGCTGGCCAACGGGTACCGGTCGTACACGCTGCGGCACGTCGTCGTGCTGGCCCGGATCCGGCGGCTGGCCGAGCTGGGGCTCGGGCTCGCCGAGGTGCGGGACGTGCTCGCGGACGAGGCCGGGAAGGAGCTGGCCGAGGTGCTGGAGGAACTGGACGCCGACCTGGCGCGGCAGGAGGCGGCGATCCGGGAGCGCCGGACGCGGCTGCGGGCCCTGCTGGCGTCGGAGGGCGGGCTGCCGCCCGAGGGGCCGGTCTCGCCGGAGCTGGCCGAGCTGTTCGCGGGGATGGGGGACGTCTCCGGTTCCCCCATGGCCGTACGGGACCGCGAGATGCTGGCGACGCTGGAGAGCACGGTGCCCCCGGAGGAGCGGGCCGGGCTGGTGGCCTCGCTGCGCGGCGCGCTGGGGTCGCCGGATGCGGTGGCGCGGGCCCACCGGGCGTACGCGCTGCTCGACGAGCTGGTGGACGTCGGCTCCGACGATCCGAGGGTGGCGGAGGCGGCCGGGGTGCTCGCCGAGGCCATGCCGGCGGACCTGGTGCCCGAGGAGGGCGTCGACCTCGACTTCGACCACACCATCCTGCGTGCCCTGTACGCGGACTTCGCGCCGGGGCAGGCGGAGGCGATCCGGCAGGCCATGGAGATCGTGTCGAGGGGGCGGCGGTCGTGACGGGCTCCTCTCTCGCCTCCGTGCCGTACCTGCTGGTCCGGCACGAGTTGCGGCTGCTGGCGAGCCTGTGGCTGTGGATGACCCGGCGGACCCACGGGACGGCGGACGGCTCGGCCGCCTTCGGGTACGCGCGGGGGCAGGGCGCGATGATGTTCGGCTTCGCTTTCGTCTGCGTGGTCGAGTCCGTGGGCATGTCCGTGCTGCTGCGCGACTGGCCCACCGTGCACCACGTGGTGCTGTTCCTGGACGTGTACACCGTCCTCTTCGTCATCGGGCTGCACGCCGCGTCGGTGGTCCGCCCGCACGTCCTCGACCCGGGCGGCGGCACGCTGCGGATCCGGCGGGCGGTGCACGTCGACGTGCGGATACCGCTGGAGCGGATCGCCTCGGCCCGCCGCGAACTGCGCGCGACGCACGAGCCGAGGGACGGCGAGCTGAACCTCGTAGTGGGCGCGCAGACGTCGGTCACCGTCGAACTCGCCGAGCCCGTCACCCACGTCACCTTCTTCGGGCGACGGCACGAGGTCCACGTGGTGCGCTGCCACGCCGACGACGCCAGCGGCCTGGTACGGGCCGTCAACCGGGCGCGTGAGGGGCACGCCGTACCCTGACCGGGAGCTTGGATCGAAGGAGTGCCTGTGCTTGTCCTGCTGCCGCCGTCCGAGGGGAAGGCCGCGTCCGGCCGGGGCGCCCCGCTGAAGACCGACGCGTTGTCGCTGCCGGGGCTGGCCCCGGCCCGCGAGAGAGTCCTCGGCGAACTCGTCGACCTGTGCACCGGGGACGAGGAGAAGGCGCGCGAGGTGCTGGGGCTGAGCGAGGGGCTGCGCGGCGAGGTCGCCAAGAACACGGAGCTGCGGACGGCGGGGGCCCGGCCGGCAGGGCAGATCTACACCGGTGTGCTGTACGACGCGCTGGACCTGGCCTCGCTCGACGCGGCGGCCAAGCGGCGGGCGGCCCGTTCGCTGCTGGTGTTCTCCGGGTTGTGGGGTGCCGTGCGGGTGACCGACCGGATCCCCTCCTACCGGTGCTCGATGGGCGTCAACCTGCCGGGGCTCGGCGCGCTGGGCGCGTACTGGCGGGCACCGATGGCCGAGGTGCTGCCCGAGGCGGCCGGGGAGCGGCTGGTCCTGGACCTGCGCTCGTCGGCGTACGCGGCGGCCTGGAAGCCGAAGGGCGAGGTCGCCGGGCGGACGGCGACGGTACGGGTGCTGCACGCGCCGACCCGGAAGGTGGTCAGCCACTTCAACAAGGCGACCAAGGGGCGGATCGTCCGGTCCCTGCTGACCTCCGGGATCGCGCCGGGCGGTCCGGCGGAGCTGGTGGAGGCGCTGCGCGACCTGGGCTACGAGGTGGAGGCCGAGGCGCCCGCGAAGGCGGGGCGGCCGTGGTCCCTGGACGTGCTGGTGGACGAGATCCACTGACGTTCCGGCAGGACGGTTTCCACTGTCGTTGCGTATACCGCAACGCACGTTGCGCGGAGTGCGTTGCGACGGCACGATGAGGTCATGAGTTCTCCGCTGCCCTCCTCCCCCGCCACCTCGGTGCTGGACCTCGCCCCCGTCGTGCCCGTCGTGGTCGTCGACGACCTCGCCGACGCCGTACCGCTCGCCCGCGCGCTCGTCGCCGGCGGGCTGCCCGCGATCGAGGTGACGCTGCGGACGCCGGCGGCGGTGGACGCGATCCGCGCCATCGCGGACGAGGTGCCGGGCGCCGTGGTCGGCGCGGGCACCGTCATCACTCCGGACCAGGTCGGCGAGGTCGTCGCGGCGGGGGCGCGGTTCCTGGTCAGCCCCGGGTGGACGGACGCCCTGCTGGACGCGATGCGGGCGTCCGGGGTGCCCTTCCTGCCGGGGGTGTCGACCACCTCGGAGGTGGTGGCGCTGCTGGAGCGCGGGGTGCGGGAGATGAAGTTCTTCCCGGCCGAGGCCGCGGGCGGCACCGCCTACCTGAAGGCGCTCGCCGCGCCCCTGCCGCAGGCCCGTTTCTGCCCGACCGGCGGCATCGGCCCCGGCTCCGCCCCGGAGTACCTGGCGCTGCCCAACGTCGGCTGCGTCGGCGGCAGCTGGATGCTGCCGAAGGACGCCGTGGCCGACCGCGACTGGGACCGCGTGGAGGCGCTGGCCCGTGCGGCGGCGGCGCTCAGCGCAGGTGGGACGTCTCGTTGAACAGGCGGACGCTCGCGCCCCCGTCGGCGTAGTACGCGACCGCCGACAGCGAGGCCGCGGACAGCTCCATCCGGAACAGCGACTCCGGCGGGGCGCCGAGGGCCAGCCGCAGGAACGTCTTGATCGGCGTCACGTGCGAGACCAGCAGCACGGTGCGGCCCGCGTACGCCGCGACCAGCCTGTCGCGGGTGGCGGCGACGCGCTCGCCGGTCGCCGCGAAGCTCTCGCCGCCGCCGGTCGGCCGGGCGTCCGGGGAGGACAGCCAGGCGTCCAGGTCGGCGGGGTACCGCTCGCGCACCTCGCCGAAGGTGAGACCTTCCCAGGCGCCGAAGTCGGTCTCCCGCAGGCCCTCCTCGATGGTCACCTCCAGGCCGAGGCGGGCGGCCACGATGCCGGCGGTCTCGCGGGTGCGGGCCAGGGGTGAGGCGACGACCGCCTGGACCGTGCCGCGCCGGGCCAGGCTCTCGGCCACCCTCTCGGCCTGCTCCCGGCCGACGGACGACAGGGACGGATCGCTGCCACCGCTGCCGGAGAACCGCTTCTGCGGAGTCAGGGGCGTCTCGCCGTGCCGCAGCAGTACGAAGGTGGCGGGGGCGCCCATGTCGGGGGGTCCCCAGCCGGGGGACGCGACGGTCCTGGCGGCGCGCACGTCGGCGGCTGCACCCGTATCGGTGTCGGTGCCGATTTCGGTGTCGGCTCCGGCACCGGTTTCGGTGTCGGCCTCGCCACCGGTGCGAGCGGCCCGGGCGACCCGCTCACCGACGGCGGCACCGGCCGTACGGGCGGCCCCCGCCCGGCGTCCGGTGGCGCCCCCCGCGTCCAGTTCCGCCGTCGACCCGGCCGGTGACCACCGCTCACCGCGCGCGCCCGCGTCCATCGCCTCGTTGGCCAGGCGGTCGGCGTGCTTGTTGTCCGCGCGGGGGATCCACTCGTACGTCACGCGGCCCGGCGGGAAGACCCGCGCCGCCTCGGCCGCCAGCGGCTTCATGTCGGGGTGCTTGATCTTCCAGCGGCCCGACATCTGCTCCACGACGAGCTTGGAGTCCATCCGCACGTGCACGCGCGCGTCGGGGTCCAGCTCCCTCGCCGCGCGCAGTCCGGCCAGCAGCCCCCGGTACTCGGCCACGTTGTTCGTGACGACCCCCAGGTACTCGGCGGCCTCCACGAGGGACTCCCCGGTCGCCGCGTCCAGCACCACCGCCCCGTAGCCCGCGGGCCCCGGGTTGCCCCGCGACCCGCCGTCGGCCTCGACGACGAACTCCCGCACCCGACCGGCCGCCAAAGCTTGAGCCGAAGCCGCCACCGAACCAGCCCCTACAGCCCGGAGTCGGCCGTGCGCACCAGGATGCGACGGCAGTTCTCGCAGCGTACGACGGTGTCGGGCGCCGTCGAGCGGATCTCGCTCAGCTCGGTGATCGCCAGCTCCTGGCGGCACCCCTGGCAGCTGCGCTGGTACAGCTTGGCCGCGCCGACGCCGCCCTGCTGCTCGCGCAGCTTGTCGTAGAGCTTCAGCAGGTCGTCGGGGACCGAGCCGGCGATGACCTCGCGCTCCTTGGTCACCGAGGCCGCCTCGCCGTCCAGTTCCTCGACGGCCGCGTCCCGGCGCGCGGTGGCGTCGTCGATCTTTCCCTGGACCGCGCCGACCCGCTCGGTCAGCTCGGCGACCCGCTCCTGCGCGGACTCGCGGCGCTCCATCACCTCCAGGACGACGTCCTCCAGGTCGCCCTGCCGCTTGGCGAGCGAGGCGATCTCACGCTGGAGGTTCTCCAGGTCCTTCGGGGAGGTGACGGCACCGGAGTCCAGGCGCTGCTGGTCGCGGGTGGCGCGCTGGCGCACCTGGTCCACGTCCTGCTCGGCCTTGGTCTGCTCGCGGGCGCAGTCGCTCTCCTCGGTCTGCGCGGCCACGAGCAGGTCGCGCAGCTGGGTGAGGTCCTTGGTCAGCGACTCGATCTCGGCGTGCTCGGGCAGCGACCGGCGCTTGTGCGCGAGCTGCTGGAGCCGGACGTCGAGGCCCTGCACGTCGAGGAGTCGGATCTGGTCGGCGGGCTCGGCTTTCAGTTGGGGGCTCCCATTGTGTCGGAGGTCGGGGCGGACGCCGCGTGGGCGGTCCAGGGGTCGGTGACCGTCTTCGAGACGTGGACCCTGAGGTCCCAGCCGTTGCGGTCGGAGATCTCGTCGAGCTGGGCCGCGCCCAGCTCGCACCAGGGCCACTCGGTGGCCCAGTGCGCCGCGTCGAGCAGCGCGAGGGGACTTTGGGCTCGGGCCTCGGACACGGGGTGGTGGCGGAGGTCCGCGGTGAGGAAGGCGTCGACACCGGCCGCCCGCACGTGGTCGAAGAGGCTGTCGCCGGAGCCGCCGCTGACGGCGACCGTGCGGACGGTCCCCTCCGGGTCACCGGCGACGCGCAGGCCCTGCGCGGTGGCGGGCAGCCGCTCGGCGGCGCGGGCGGCGAACTCGCGGACGGTCAGCGGATGCTCCAGCTCGCACACCCTGCCCAGGCCGCGGCGGCCCTCGGGGTCGGTCGGGTCCGGCACCAGGGGCCGTACGACGCGCAGGTCGAGCGCGCCGGCCAGCGCGTCGGAGACGCCCGGGTCGGCGGTGTCGGCGTTGGTGTGGGCGACGTGCAGGGCGATGTCGTTCTTGATGAGCGTGTGCACCACGCGGCCCTTGAAGGTGGAGGCGGCGACCGTCGTCGTCCCCCGCAGATAGAGCGGGTGGTGGGTGACGAGCAGGTCGGCGCCGAGCTTCACGGCCTCGTCGACGATCTCCTGGACGGGGTCGACGGCGAACAGGACCCGGGAGACGTCCTGGTCGGGCTCGCCCACGACGGTACCGACCGCGTCCCAGGACTCGGCCCGCTCGGCGGGCCACAGGTTCTCCAGCGCGGCGATGACTTCTGACAGACGGGGCACGCAGCCAAGGCTACCTGGAGGTTCTGTGCCCTTGTACCCGTCGCCGGTACCCCGCCGCGGCCCTCGCCGCCGCCCCGGTCCGGCACAGCACACACCCCTCCCTCTCCTCAGGTGAATCGTTCCTGTGACACACGTACGTGTGATGGGGACGGCGGCCGGTCCCCCGCCCGCGCGTGCGAAAACTAGCTTCGTCGCCGGAGGTGACCGAACGATGACGGCCTGTGCGATCGAGCCTGCGGCGGAGTCCGGGAACAGCGGGGCCCCGCGGGCGGGCTGCAGCATCACCGCGGAGGGCGCCTACGCCGCGCGTCTCGCCCGGCGCGGGGAGTCCTGGTACCCGGAGCGCTGGACCCTGGACGGCCCCGAGCCGTACGCGGTGCCGCTCCCCGGCAACCAGCCCGAGGAGCCCGGCACGGAGGTGCAGCCGATGGCCGACGGGCGGGTCCTGGTGCACCGCGTCGCGGCCGGACGGCACCTGTTCTCGCTGCTGTACCCGACCGGCCCGGGCACCGGTGAGCTGCCGCTCGGCGCCGTGGAGTGCCCGCCGGACACCGCCGGGCTGCGGCTGCTCCCGCCGGTGCCGGGCGGCGAGCGGGCGTACGCGCTCGCCGTCGGTCCGCGGGCGACGGTGCTGTGGCAGGTCGTGGGCGGCGCCTTCGGGCCGGAGCGGCTGGCCGAGATCCCCGGCCGCTGCTCGGGCGGTGTCTGGCTGGACCGCGCCGGCCGGATACTCGCCCTGGACCGGGAGACCGGCGGGCGCGTGAAGGCGGTCGCGGTGGACCTGGAGCGGGACGCAGAGGTGTCGCCGCTGCTGCAGATCGCTCCCGAGAGCGACGACCGCATACTGCTGGCCGACCCCGACAGCGGACTGGTGCTGATCCGTTCGGACGCGCCCTCGCCGGGGCGGGAGCGGCTCGGCTGGGGAGTGCTGGGCAGCACGCTGCCGGTGCGCTTCCCGGAGTGCCTGCGGCTGCCGGACTGCCTGGTGACGCCGGTCGCGATCCAGCCGGGGCAGACACTGACACCGGAGCGCTGCGCGGTGGCGCTGCGCGTGGACGGCCCGTTCGGCAGCTGGGTCGGGGTGTGGCGGCCGGCCGAGCGGCGGGTACGCCATCTTCCGGCGCCCGAGGGGTGGTTGACGGGGGCGGGGCTGTGGACGGCGGACGGGGAACTGCGGCTGCCGTACTCCACCCCGGAACTGCCGTGCGGGGTGGCACGGCTGGCAC
>NZ_QHJH01000122.1 GCF_003947455.1 Streptomyces sp. WAC 04229
GGGGGCTCGGTGGGCCGGCCGCTGGGCTCGGGGGTGGCGCCGTCGTCCGCCGAGCACTCGGCGTCGTCGACGAGGCAACCGGTCGGCTCGTCCGTGCCGTTGACGACGAAGCCGACGGTGACGGACTCGCCGGCCTTCAGGCCGTCCGTGTCCCACTTCGGCGGGGTCGCGGTGACGTGCTGCCCGCTGACCTTCGACTCGGCGTTCCACAGCGAGCGCAGCTTCGTCCCGCCGGGCAGGTCGAACTCCAGCGTCCAGTCCGGCTTCGCCTCGCCGCTGCCGTTGGTGACGACGTACTGGGCGGTGTAGCCGTTCGCCCACTCGCTGGTCTTCGTGTAGACGGCGCCCACCGGGGCCGCCTGGGCGGTACTGGTGAACAGCAGCGCGCCACCGCCGGCCACGGCCGCCGCGACGACGGTGCCGATCGCCTTGTTCCTGCCACTGACCCTGCGTCGGTGCGTGCGCGTCATGTGCCTGCCTTCGCTGTTCACGGTGCCCCCGGCGGGGAACGTCCGGGGGTGGGGGTGCGGCAGCACGCTAGCGAGCCGGAAACGGGCAAAGGGCCTGATCCGGGCGGGGTTCGGTGATCTTAGGGTGCGCTTAAGGAAGAGATCGGGGCCGATTAATGGTGGCCGTCTGCCGGGGCTGTCTGCGGCGCCGCACCGCTCCCCGGTGGCCGCGCCGCTCGGGCGCCGTCCGCCCGTCGAGCTGCACCCAGATGCGCACCTCGGTGCCGCCCAGCACGGAGGAGCCGATGCGGACGTCGCCGCCGGTCGACTCGGCCATGCGGCGCACGATGTCCAGGCCGAGCCCGGTCGAGCCGTCGCTGCCCGAGCCCCGGCCGCGGGCCATCGCCGCCTCCGGGTCGGGTATGCCGGCGCCCGCGTCCGACACGAGCACGATCACCGCGTCCTCGCCGTTGTGCAGGTCGACCGCGAAGGCTGTGCCCTCGGCGGTGTGCCGGAAGACGTTGCCGAGCAGGGCGTCGAGGGAGGCGGCGAGGTCGGCGCGGGCCACGGGGATGCGCACCGGCCGGTCGGCGCCGGCCACCCGCCACTTGCGGCCCTCGTCCTCGGCGAGCGCGGACCAGAACCCCATCCGCTCGCGCACCACCTCGGCCGCGTCGCACCCGGCGCCGGGACCGGCGGCGGCCGTCTGCGGCTTGGCGTCCCGGGCGGTGCGGATGATGGTGTCGACCTCGCGCTCCAACTGCTCGACGGCGGAACGGGTCTGCTCGGCGGCCGGTCCCTCGCCGAGCGAGGCCGCGTTGAGCCGCAGCACGGTCAGCGGGGTACGGAGGCGGTGGGACAGGTCGGCGGCAAGCTCGCGCTCGTTGGCGAGGAGCTGGACCACCTGGTCGGCCATGGAGTTGAACGCGACGGCCGCGAGCCGCAGTTCGGTCGGGCCCTCCACCGGCACCCGCGAGCCCAGCCGCCCCTCCCCCAACTGGTGCGCGCCCTCGACCAGGCGCTGCGCCGGCCGCACCATCCGCACGCCGAGCCGGTCGGCGACCGCGACGGAGCCGACGATCAGGGCGGCGCCGACCGCGGCGAGCACCGCCCAGGCCGTGGCGACCCCGTTGGTGACCTCGGACTCGGGGACGTACACCTCGACCACGGCGATCTCGCCGGAGCTGAGCGCGACCGGCTGCAGCAGCGTGGAACCGCCGTCCACCTCGGTGGTGGAGGCACGGCCCATCTCGCGCACGGCGGCGATGTCCTCGTCGGTGGCGCGCTGCCGGCCGATGTCGGCGGCCCGCTGCCCCGCGCCGCCGGTGCGGTCGGCCGGCTCGCCGGACGCCGGTATGTGCACGGCCATTGCGGCGTCCGAGCCGGCGGAGGCGACGACGCGCTCCAACTGGTCGCGGTCGGTGGTGATGGACAGCGCGGGGGCGACGGCGGCCGCCTCCCGTTCGGCGTTGGAGAAGGCGCGGTCGCGGGCCATCTCCCGGATGACGAGTCCCAGGGGGACGGCGAAGGCGACCACGACCATCGCGGTGACCGCCAGCGACACCTTGACCAGGGCCCACCTCATCGCGGCGGCTCCGCTCCGGGCAGCCCCGGGCCCCGCGCCGGGTCCTGTTCCAGGGGAGGCTCCAGCTTCACGCCGACACCGCGCAGGGTGTGCAGGTAGCGCGGCCGCGCCGCGGTCTCGCCCAGCTTGCGCCGCAGCCAGGACAGATGGACGTCGATGGTCTGGTCGTCGCCGTAGGACTGCTGCCATACCTCGGCGAGCAGCTCCTTGCGGGGGACGACGACCCCTGGCCGGCCGGCGAGGAAGGCGAGCAGGTCGAACTCGCGGCGGGTCAGGTCGAGGCGCACGCCGTCCAGGTCGGCCTGGCGGCGCAGGGGGTCGACGGTCAGGCCGCCGACCCGGATGACGGGCGAGGACGCCGCCTCCGCCGGTCCGGTCCGGACCCGGCGCAGGACGGCGGCCATGCGGGCCGACAGGTGCTCCACGGAGAACGGCTTGGTGAGGTAGTCGTCCGCGCCCGCGTTCAACAGCCGTACGACCTCGGCCTCGTCGTCCCGGGCGGTGGCGACGATCACGGGTACGTCGGTGATGCCGCGCAGCATCTTCAGCGCCTCGGAGCCGTCCAGGTCGGGCAGTCCGAGGTCGAGGATCACCACGTCGAAGCGGAAATGGGCGACCTCGCGCAGCGCCTCCAGCGCCGTACCGACGCTGCGCACGGTGTGCGAGGCGTCGGTCAGGTGCCGGATGAGCGCCGAGCGTACGAACTGGTCGTCCTCGACCACGAGCACACTTGCCATGGGCGGCACCGTACGCCATGCGGACCAACCCGGTGCGGGCCTGTGGACAACTCCGGCGCGGGCCTGTGCACAACCCCGCCGGGGGCCGGCGTCACACACCGTTCGGGCGACACGGGCGGGGCGGGTGAGGCAGTATGGCCGCGATGCGCAGAGGACTCGTCCACGTACTTGCCTGGCTGCTCGCCACCGGCGCGGCGGTCACGCTGTCGTGGTGGGGCGTCCACACGGTGATGACGGGCACGGCCTACGACGCGCCCCGCGCGCTGCCCATCACCGCGGCCGACGCGTCGGTACGGGACGAGCGCGACGCCTCCGGCGAAGAGGGTTCGCGGGCCTCGTCCACCAGCCGTCCGTCGCCGTCGGGCAGTCCTTCGCCGTCGCCGAGCGAGACCCGCCCGGAGCCGGACCCCGCCCCGTCGCGGACCGCCCCGTCCAGGACGCCCGAGCGCCCGGCGAGCCCCTCCCCCGCCACCTCCGGCGAGGTCAGGAGCTACGACACCGACGGCGGCCGCGCGGTCTTCGACCTCGGCAAGTCGTCGGCCTCCCTGGTGTCGGCGACGCCGGGTGCGGGCTGGTCGATGCAGGTGTGGAAGACGGAGTCGTGGATCCGGGTGGAGTTCAGCTCGGAGGCGGACCGGGTGTCGGTGTTCTGCACCTGGCACGACGGGCCGCCGCGCGTGGAGATCGGCAGCTACTGAACCGCCGCGGTCGGCAGCCGGCGGAGACTCACTTGAACACGGACTCCGGCGGCGCGGGCGAGTCCACCGCCGCCGCGTCCGTCACCGGTGCCGCGCCGCCCGTGAAGTCGGCCAGCGCGCGGCCGTGTTCCACCCGGGCGGGCTGCGGGTCGGAGGCGGCGCGGCGGGTGAGTTCGGCGACCGGCAAGGGGCGGTCGGAGGCGACGAGGACCGCGTTGCCGAAGCGCTTGCCGCGCAGTACCGCGGGGTCGGCGACGAGGGCGAGTTCCGCGAACCGGGCCGCGGCGGTGGCGATCTGGCCGCGCAGGTGGGCGAGGGGCGGTCCGTCGGCGAGGTTGGCGGCGTAGACCCCGCCGGGCGCGAGCGCGCGCCGGACCTCGTCCAGGAACTCGGCGGACGTCAGGTGGGCCGGGGTGCGGGCGCCGCTGAAGACGTCCGCGACGATCAGGTCCGCCCAGCCGTCGGGCACCTTGGCCAGTCCGGCGCGGGCGTCGGTGGAGCGCACCCGTATCCGTGCGCCGGGGTCCAGGGGCAGCTCCCGGCGCACCAGTTGGACGAGGGCGGCGTCCCGCTCGACGACCTGCTGGGTGGAGCGGGGGCGGGTGGCGGCGAGGTAGCGGGCGAGGGTGAGGGCGCCGCCGCCGAGGTGCACGGCCTGGACGGGCCTGCCCGGCGGGGCGGCGAGGTCGATGACGTGCCCGAGACGGCGCTGGTACTCGAAGGACAGGTGGGCCGGGTCGTCGAGGTCGACGTGCGACTGCGGGGCGCCGTCGATCAGCAGGGTCCAGGCCCGGGTCCGGTCCCGGTCGGGGACCAGCTCGGCGCGTCCGCCGTCGACGTCCTCGACGACCGTCTCGGCGGCAGCGCGCCCGCGGCGGGTGTTCCTGGACTTTCCCATCGGGCCATTATCGGCGCACCGCGCGATGGCGCGGCGCGCGGCCGGGAAGGCTCAGCGGCAGCTGTCGGCCGCTCTGATCAGCCGGGCCGCCTCGCCCAGCGCCTCGCGCAGCACCGCGGGGTCGGTCGCGAGGTCCGCCTCCCCGGGCGGCAGCAGCCAGTCGGAGCCCTCCACGGGCGGCTCGGGCGGCAGGTCGAGGCTCAGCCCGCGGCCGTCCGTCTCCGTACAGGTGCTGCCCGGCACGTCCCAGGCGGCGGCGGTGCCCGGCGGCACCAGGAAGCCCAGGGTGTCGCAGCCGTGGTCGTGGATCACGGGACCCACCGCCTCGCCGGCTCCCCGCCTGAGGATGTCGACCGCCTCCAGACCCTGCCGGGTCGGCACGGTGACGACGTCGCAGGCGTCGCAGGGCGGATCGCTGATCCGGCTGGTATCCATCCCGGCCTCCACCACGGAAGTCCTCCTCGGACGAGCGGGTCGGGAGTCGAGGGCCTCCCGGTCACCCTGTCCAACGCGGCGGGCCGTCAACGGCTACGGCACAAGTCCGCCGCAAAGGATGGCACTTCATGGCAGATCGCGGATGAGATATCCGGTTTGTAGGCAAACAGTGCGTGGCGGCTCCGTCACAGCCGGTACGTTCTTGCTCGCCGGAAACAGGGATGCCAGGTGATGGCAGGCGGATGATTTCCGCGACTCGTCTCTGTCCCGGCATGGTTCGACGGTTCGCACGAGAGGACCCGGCCATGGCGTCGTCAATGGTGACCTCCGCCCAGCCCGAACGGCCGTCGCGGCCGAACCTCGCCTTCCGGCGGTTGCGCGGCAAGCGCTCGCCGGCCGAGTTCGCGGCGGCGGTCCGCCGGGCCGCGCGCGAGATCGGCGAGCGGGTGAGCTGTGACGCGCGGTACGTCGGCCGGGTGGAGGCGGGCGAGATCCGCTGTCCCAACTACGCCTACGAGCGGGTGTTCCTGCACATGTTCCCCGGTCGCACGCTCACCGACCTGGGGTTCGCGCCCCGCTCGTCGGTACGCGGACGCCGGGTGCGTGCCGATGAGGACGCACTCCCGGCCCCCACCCGCCCGTCCGAACGCGCCACGAGTGAGACGCGGGGGGCGGGTGAACCGTATGAGACGCATGACACGCAGGACCCGTACGAAAAGCACGACAACAACGAGGAGAGCGACGTGCTGCGTCGCGCATTCATGACGAGCGGGGCCACCGTGGCCGCCGCCTCACTGGGCCCCCTGGGGCTCGCCCTCGACGCCGCGGCGGCCGGACGTCCCGTGCGCCGCGCGGGGTCCGGCGAGGCCTGCGCCCTCGAAGAAGCCGTCCGCCGGATCCGGCTGCTGGACGACCGGCACGGCGCGGACGGCCTCTACCGGCGCGCGGCGGCCCCGCTGCGCACCGCGTACGCGCTGCTGGACGCCGGGGCGTCCCGCCGGGCGACGGCGGACCGGCTCTACACGGGCGCCGGTGAACTGGCGATCTCCGTGGGCTGGCTGGCGCACGACTCCGGGCGCTTCGACGACGCGCGCTCCCACTACGCGGAGGCGCTGGCCACCTCCCGGATGACCGGCGACGCGGGTCTGGAGGCGCACGCCTTCTGCAACATGGCGTTCCTCGCCCGCGACGCCGGGCGGCCGCGCGAGGCGGTGCGGGCGGCCCAGGCCGCGCAGCGCGCCGGCCGGCCGCTGGGCTCGGACCGGCTGATGTCGCTGCTGGCGCTGCGCGAGGCGGGCGGCTGGGCGGGGCTCGCCGACCGGGTCGGCTGCGAACAGGCACTGGCCCGCGCGCAGGCCTTCTACGAGCGGGGCCCCTCGGACGCCGACCCCGAGTGGATGAGCTTCTACGGCCGCGCCGAGCTGGAGGGTCTGGAGGCGCAGTGCTGGTCCGCGCTGGGCGACTGGCACCGGGCCGCCCGGCACGCACGACGGGCCGCCGAGCTGCAGGACCCGCACTTCACGCGGAACCTCGCGCTGTACTCGGCGGAGCTGGCGGACGACCTGGCCCGCGGCGGCCACCCCGACGAGGCGGCCGACGCCGGCCTGCGGGTCCTGGACCTGCTGGGCGAGGTCCAGTCCTCCCGCATCCACACCATGCTGGCCGGAACGGCCCGGGTCCTGCTCCCGCACCGCCGCAACCGGGGAGTCTCGGCGTTCCTGGACCGCCACGCCACGCTGCCACGCCCGGCCTGAGAGCCGCCGGCACCCGGCCGCCGCCGGCGGGTGACGCCCGCCCCACGCGGACGCCGGCACCGCGCGCCGTCAGCCCACCAGGTGCCCCACGTCGTTCCAGCTCTCCAGCGCCGGCTCCCCGTAGGCCCATCCCAGGACCGACAGCGACGTCGGGTTCAGCCGTATCCGCGCCGCGAAGTCCAGCGGCAGCCCCAGCCACCGCGCCCCGATCGACCGCAGGACGTGCCCGTGGGCGAAGACCAGCACGTCCCGGTCCGCCTCCCGCGCCCACGCCACGACCTCGTCCGCACGCGCGGTGACGTCCGCCACGCTCTCCCCGTCGGGCACCCCGTCCCGCCAGATCAGCCAACCGGGCCGGACGGCCTGGATCTCGTCCGGGGTCATGCCCTCGTACGCCCCGTAGTCCCACTCCATCAGCGTGTCCCACGCGCGGGCGCGCTCGCCGAAGCCCGCGAGGACGCAGGTCTCCCGCGCGCGGGCCAGCGGACTGGTCCGCACCTCGACGCCGGGCAGCCCCTCCAGGGGCGCCCGGTGCAGCCGCTCCCCGAGCAGCTTGGCGCCCTGCCGGCCCTCCTCGAGGAGCGGTACGTCGGTCCTGCCGGTGTGTCTGCCGGACAGCGACCACTCGGTCTGTCCGTGCCGGGCCAGCAGGATGCGCGGTGCCATGAAGAGGCCTTTCCGGGAGAAATGTCTAGGGGCCCCTCCATCATCCCGCACGGCGGGCGCGGGCAACCCGGGGGGCGATCCGGGCGTCTATCCGGTCCGAGGGCGCCCCGCGAGGCGGGCTCAGGGAGGCCGTAGAGTGGCACGTCCGTGTCAATCGAGGCGCGCGAGCAACGAGAGAAGGGGGAGGGCGATCGGATTGCCGCACACCGAGATACCGGGCAGCGGGGCGGCCCCCACGACTCGGCTGCGCTGGTGGACCGAGCTGCCGCTCATCGTCCTCGTGTACGCCTGCTACTCCGCCGGCCGTCTGCTCGTGCGGGGCGACGTCTCCGACGCCGTCGACCACGGCCTCGCGATCCTGCGCGTGGAGAAGGCCCTCTTCCTCAACGCGGAGCACCCTCTCAACCGGCTCTTCACCAGCGAGCCCTGGATAGGCATACCCGCCGACTTCTGGTACGCGTCACTGCACTACCTGGTCACCCCGGCGATCCTGATCTGGCTCTTCCGCTCCCGCGCGGTGCGCTACCGGGCCGCGCGGACCTGGCTGATGACGTCCACGTTCATCGGCCTCATAGGCTTCACGCTGCTGCCGACCTGCCCGCCCCGGCTGCTGGACAAGAGCCACGGCTTCGTCGACACGATGGCCCAGTACAGCTCGTACGGCTGGTGGGGCGGCGAGGCCAGCGCCCCGCGCGGACTGGGCGGGATGACCAACCAGTACGCGGCCATGCCGAGTCTGCACGTGGGCTGGGCCCTGTGGTGCGGCGTGATCCTGTGGCGTTACGGCGGCAGCCGCCTGACGAAGGTGCTCGGCGTCGTCTACCCGCTGGTGACCACCATCGTGGTGATGGGCACCGCGAACCACTACTTCCTCGACGCGGTCGCGGGCGCGGCCGTGATGGGCGCGGGCCTGCTGCTGACGCCCGTCGTACTGCGGATCTCCAACCGGGCGCGGACCCGGCTCACGGCCCGCTTCGCCTCCGGCGGCACACCCGCCGCACCGGTCCCCGACGGCGCGGGTTCCCCGATTGTCAGTGGCGGATGCCAGACTTCCGCGGGTGAGCGATTCCCACGCCAGCGCGAGCAGCGGTTCGAAGCAGGAGCCGAGCCGGACCCCGCCCCCTCGGACGCGGGGGACGAGACTCCGGCACCGGCTCGCTGAGCTGCGCGGGCCCGACGTACCCGCCAAGGCGCTGGACGCGCGCGCCCTGGCCGCCCTCGCCGCCAACCCGGGGTGCCGCAGGCGCGCGATCCTCGACGGCGCCGGGGTGGACAAGGCCGCGCTCGCGAGCGCGCTGGGCTCGCCGTCGGTCTTCGGGCAGTCGCAGTTCGCCTTCATGCGGGGCAACGCCTTCGAGGCGCGGGTCAAGGCGGACGACGGCGCCGAACTGCTGCGTCTGGTCCACGAGAAGCTCGACCGGGGCGCCGAACCGCCCGCCGGTGCGCGGGTGCCCGACCTCTCCGCGAGCGGCCCCGAGGGACGCGCGGCCCGGACGTCGCTCGCCCTGCGCGAGGCCACCGGCACACCGGGCGCCTGGACGCTGCTCGACCATCCGATGCTCGCCCTGGAGGTCGCGGGTTCCCCCGCCTTCCTGGAGCCGGACGCCGTGGTGGTGCACCCGGACGGCAGCTGGACGGTCGTGGAGATCAAGTCCTTCCCCATGCTGGACGGCGCCGCCGACCCGGCGAAGGTCGGCGCCGCCGCGCGGCAGGCCGCCGTCTACGTCCTGGCCCTGGAGCGGGTCGCCGCCCACCTGGACCCCGCCCCGCGCGTGCGCCACCGCGTCCTGCTGGTCTGCCCCAAGGACTTCTCCAACCTGCCCACCGCGTCCGCGGTCGACGTGCGCAAGCAGCGTGCGGTCACCGACCGCCAGCTGGCCCGGCTCACCCGGATCGAGGACATCGCCGACGGACTCCCCGACGGCGTCTGCTTCTCCCCCGAGCTGCCCACGGAGGAGCTGACGGCGGCGGTCGAGGCGGTCCCCGCGACCTACGCGCCCGAGTGCCTGTCCGCCTGCGAGCTGGCCTTCCACTGCCGCGCCCGGTCCCGTGAGGACGGCGCCGTGACCTGCCTGGGCCGCCCGGTCCGGGCCGAACTGGGCGGGCTGGCCACGGTCGAGGACGTGCTGGCCGCGGCCCGCGGGGAGGCAGGCGACCCGGACGACCCGGCGGTGGCCGCGCTGCGCCGGGCGGCCCGGCTGCGCGCGGAGGCGCTGGTGGCGGCCGGTGCCGGAGGCGGCGGGGTGGCCGGGTGTCACTGATCACCACGCTCGCCCGGCTGGAGGCCGTGCGCACCGGCGCCGCGCAGCCCGCCGCCACCGTCCGGCACCGGCACCTGTCCGACCGTCCGCTGGTCTTCGTCCCGCTGATCACCGCCGGTGAGGCCGGTGCCCCGCTGGGCGCGCTGGTCGGCACCGACCGGGACACGCCGCGCCTGCTGGTCGTGCCCCAGCCCCGCGACCGCGACCTGCGCTTCGCGTTCCTGGCCGAGCTGGCGGACATCGTGCTGCCGCACATCGAGGCGTGTGCCGACGCCGTGGAGGCCGCCGAGCGCACCGAGACCGACCCGGAGACGGGCAAGCGGGTCAAGGTCGAGGTGGACCTGTGCGCGGACGCCGCCCAGCTGGTCGTGCCGAGCCGCGCGGGCATCGACTTCGTCCGGCTGCTGGGCCGCTCCATGCGCTTCCGTCGTACGGCGGAGCAGGACCCGCAGACCCCGCACCCCGCGCCGCCCAGGGTGCCGCTGCTCGGCCGGTGGCTCACCCACTACGGCGAGCGGGCCCGGGTCCCGGGATCGTCCCTGCTCCTGGCCATGACCGACCTGCTGGGCCGGCACTGGGCGACCGGCCAGTCCACCCTGGAGGACCAGCACCTGGGCGCGCTGCTGGCGTGGATCTCCCCCGCCGACGAGGGCCTGACCGGCGCGGAGGCGGCACGCCGGGCCGAGCTGGCGCGCGACGCGGAGGGCCAGTTGCTCTGCCCGCCCGCGGGACCGGCGACCGACCCGGCCTTCGACAACCGGCTGCTGGCCCCCGCCATCGAGCGCTACGACCGCGCGCGCACCGCGTTCGCCGCCGCCGAGGACGGTCTGGAGGCCGACGACCGGCTCGGCGCGCTCACCGCCGCGGAGCGGGAGATCCGCGCCCTGGTCGAGAGCCGTACGCGGCCCACCTGGGAGTCGGTGTGGCGCGGCCTGGACCTGCTGCGGGAGCTGCCGGCCGGCGCGCACGTCGACGACCGCTGGACCCGCGACCGCTGGTCGTTCACCTCGCACCGGGACCGCGTCCTGGCCGGTGAACCCCCGCAGCCGCGCCGCGACGACGCGGTGACGGCGGCGAACAAGCTGGCCACCCGCGAACGCGAACAGGCCCGGCTGGAGGCCCAGGAGGCGCTGGACGATCCGCTGGTGATGGCCGGGCGGCGGCTGGCCGGGGAGGCGTTCGCGGGTGAGGTCACCGACGTGGTGATGGCGTACAGCGAGAGCAAGCGGCCCAGTCCGCGCCCGCTGGTCACGGTCCGCACGGACGACCGGCCGCACCTGGGCGAGCGGGTGCGGGTGTACCGGTCGCTGGGCGGCAAACCGCAGGCGGCGGAGTACGCCGGTGAGGCGGGCGATCCCGGCGACGGGACGCTGGTCCTGCGGATCATGGACAAGATGGGCCGCGGCAAGGAGCCGGAGGCGGGGTCGGTGCCGGAGAAGGGCGACCGGGTCTGCTTCACCCTCTTCGAGCACGAGCAGCGGGGCGGCGCGAAGCTCCCCGACCCGGAGGAGACGCCGTGGACGCACGGGGGCCCGCCCGGTGAGGCGGCCGCCGTGCCGGAGGCCGCCGACGCCCAGACGGAGGAGGACGTCCTGTGACCGCCGACGCCACCACCACCCCGGTCACCGCCCCCGGCCCGCCGGCCTTCGACCCGGGCGCCGAGGCCGCGCGCGCCACCGCGGCGATCCTCCACGACACCCTGCACGGCACGGAGCGCGGGGTCGTCGTGGATTCCCCGCCGGGCGCCGGCAAGTCCACGCTGGTCGTCCGGGCGGCGCTGGAGCTGGCCGAGGCCGGCCGCACCCTGATGGTGGTGGCGCAGACCAACGCCCAGGTGGACGACCTGGTCCTGCGCCTCGCCGAGAAGAACCCCGAGCTGCCGGTGGGCCGGCTGCACAGCAGTGACACCGACGCGTACGACAAGGCGCTCGACGACCTGGCGAACGTACGCACCTCGGCGAAGGCCGCCGACCTCGCGGGCCTGGCGGTCGTCCTGTCCACGGCCGCGAAGTGGGCGCACGTCAAGGTGGACGAGCCGTGGCGGCACGCGATCGTCGACGAGGCGTACCAGATGCGCTCGGACTCCCTGCTGGCGGTCGCCGGGCTCTTCGAACGGGCGCTGTTCGTGGGCGACCCCGGCCAGCTGGACCCGTTCGCGACGGTGGGCAGCGAGCAGTGGGCGGGCCTGGCGTACGACCCGTCGGCCTCCGCCGTGACGACCCTTCTCGCGCACAACCCCGGCCTTCCCCAGCACCGTCTTCCGGTCTCCTGGCGCCTGCCGGCCTCGGCGGCCCGCCTGGTCTCGGACGCGTTCTACCCGTACACGCCGTTCCGCAGCGGCACCGGCCACGGCGACCGGAGCCTGGCCTTCGCGGTGCCGTCGGACGGGTCGGGCCCCGACCGGGTGATCGACGAGGCCGCGGTCTCCGGCTGGGGCCTGCTGGAGCTGCCCGCCCGGCACACCCCGCGCACCGATCCGGAGGCGGTGCGTGCGGTGGCGTCGGTGGTCCGGCGGCTCCTGGACCGGGAGGGCGCGGCGATGTCGGAACGCGCGCCCGGTCCCGTCCCGTTGACCGCCGCCCGCGTCGCCGTCGGCACCGCGCACCGGGACCAGGCCGCCGCGGTGCGGGCCGCGCTGGCCGACCTCGGGGTGAGCGACGTGACCGTGGACACGGCGAACCGGCTTCAGGGCCGGGAGTACGACGTCACGGTCGTCCTGCACCCCCTCTCCGGCCGCCCCGACGCCACCGCCTTCCACCTGGAGACGGGCCGCCTCTGCGTCCTGACCTCCCGCCACCGGCACGCCTGCATCGTGGTCTGCCGCGAGGGAGTCGACGGGCTCCTGGACGACTACCCGTCCACGGAACCGGTCCAACTGGGCACGCTGGTGAAGTTTCCCGACGGCTGGGAGGCGAATCACGCGGTGCTGGCGCACCTGGCGGAGCATCGGGTGACCTGGAACCCCTGACCGACTCGGCGGAACCCGCCCGCCGGAGAGTGGGAGCAATTCCCTTAGGGCTAAGATTTCCGCACCATAATCTACGCCGCGAGGGGAAGACATGGCTCAGGGCAGGGCCGCGAGGCGGCCGGATGCTGTGGCGGGGATCGTCGGGGACTGGGCCCGAGAGCGGCCCGAACTGGACACCTCGCCCCTGGAGGTGCTCGCCCGGCTGCACCGGTCGTATCTCCAGTACCAGTCGCGGATGACCGCGCGGCTGGACGAGCACGGGCTGTCCGTCGCCGGCTTCGACGTGCTCACCGCGCTGCGCCGGGCCGGGGCCCCCTACCGGCTGACCGCCGGGCAGCTCGCGGCCTCCGGGCTGGTCTCCTCGGCCGGGGTCACCCTGCGGCTCGACCGGCTGGAGAAGGACGGCCTGCTGGTGCGTGAACGCGACGCCGAGGACCGGCGGGTGGTGTATTCACGGCTCACCGACGCCGGACTGCGGAAGGTGGACGAGGTGTTCAGCGAGCACCTGGAGAACGAACGCCGGATGCTCGGCGGACTCTCGCCCGCCGAGCACCGCCAACTCGGCCGCCTGCTGTCGAAGTTGGAGCGTTCGATCGTGGACTCCGACGACGCTTCCGCTCAGCCCGCCGAGACGGGCTGAGCCTTCGACTGCCGCCCGGCCTGCGCCTGGTAGAGGCGGCGCAGCCGGACCACGCCCAGGTCGTGCTGGTAGAGGTTCTCCCGCTGGTCGGCGTCCGCGGGCATGCTCTCCAGGATGACGCGGTCCTGCTCCAGGACCTCCCAGTGGCGTTCCTCGATGAGGGTCTTGTAGAGGAACCGCCAGGTGTCCCGCTGCCAGTCGCTCACCTTGCGGTACCGCCAGAAGAAGACACCGGTGCGTCCGGCGTCCACCGGGCAGGCCATGCCGACGATGCCGAAGGGGCCTCCGGGGCCGGCCGACGGCGGGTACGGGATGGACAGGTCCACCCAGTCGACGCCGGTGTGGCACAGCTCGACCCAGTCGAAGTTGACGCCCCGCTGGTCGGTCTTCTCGAAGAAGTAGCCGCGTCCGGTCTCCCGGATGCGGAACTTGGCGGTCGTGTCACCGGCGAACATGGTGTGCGACTCCGAGTGCAGGAACGCGCCGTGCATCGGGTCCAGCAGGTTCTCCATGGCGAACCGCCACGGCACGTTCCACTCGGCGTAGCAGAGGAACGCGGAGATCTCCTCGTCGGCGAGTGGTTCGGGCAGGGTGAGTTCCACCGGGTCGGGGTGCTCCTCGTCGCCGAAGTAGGCGAGGATCGCGCCGCCGGCCTCCCGGACGGGCAGTGAGGTGACGAGGGTCTTGCCCTCCAGGTTGCAGCCGGGCAGGCCGGGCACCGAGGTGACCGTGCCGGTGCCGTCGACCTCGACGCCGTGGTACCAGCAGGCGACGCGGTCGCCCAGGTGCTTGCCGAGGGAGAGGGGCGCGCCGCGGTGGGGGCAGCGGTCGGCGAGCATGGAGAGGCCGCCGTCGGACTTGCGGAAGAGCAGCCAGTCCTCGCCGAGGGCGGTCACCCTGCGCATGCCTCCGGGCGAGACGAAGCCGGAGGGCACGACGGGGTGCCACTGGTTGCGCAGGCCGTGGGCGTAGATGTGGTCGGCGGTGTCGTGGGTCGAGAGGGTCATGTCAGGCTCCCAGGCGGTGCATCTCGGCGCGGAACGCGTCCTCGGTCCAGGGCTCACCCGTGGGGGTGCGCAGCTGGCGGGAGTTGAGGCCGTCGACGACGTCGGTCAGTTCGTGGCCGTCCTTGGTGAAGATGTCCTCGAGTGTGCGGGCGAGCTTCAGCTCGTACGGGGTGGGCTCGTGGTCACGGGTCTGATGGGGGTCCAGGAAGGGCCAGGTCTCGGGCACGGCGTTCTCCGTAGGGAAGTCAGGGGGTTCAGAGGTTCAGGACGAGGCGGTCCGAGGCGCAGCGCGAGACGCAGATCATCATCGTCTCGCCGGTGGCGCGCTCGGTGTCGCTGAGGAGGAAGTCGCGGTGGTCGGGGGTGCCGGCCAGGACGCGGGTCTCGCAGGAGCCGCAGATGCCGTCCCTGCAGGACGAGGCGACGGTCAGTCCGGCGTTCTCGGCGGCCTCCAGGATCGAGGTGCCGCCCTCCACGCGCAGGGTCACGCCCGACGCCCGGCACTCGACGTCGAAGGCGCTGTCGTCGCCCTCCCGCACCTCCGCGGCCGGTGCGGCGAAGCGCTCGGTGCGTACCTGCCCCGCCGGCGCCGCCTCCTCGACCGCCCGCAGCAGGGGCTCCGGGCCGCAGCAGTACACCAGCGCGTCGGCGGGCAGGTCCGCGAGCGTGCCGGCGACGTCGATGTGTCCGAGTTCGTCCTGCGGCACGAGGGTCACCCGGCCGCCGCCGAGCGCCGCGAGTTCGCCGCCGAACGCCATCGAGGCGCGCGAACGGCCGCCGTGGACGAGCCGGTACGGAACGCCGTCGCGCTGTGCCCGGCGGGCCATCGCCAGGATCGGGGTGATGCCGATACCGCCGGCGACGAAGACGTAGGAGGCGGCGGGTTCCAGGGCGAAGTGGTTGCGCGGCCCGGCCACCCGCACAGTCTGGCCGGGCCGCAGCTTGGTGTGCACGTGGCGCGAACCGCCGCGCGAGGCCGGTTCGTCGAGGATGCCGAGGCGGTAGACCCCGCTGTCCTCCGGGTCGCCGCACAGGCTGTACTGGCGGACGTGGCCGCCCACGTGCAGGTCGAGGTGCGCGCCGGGTGCCCAGGAGGGCAGCGGCTTGCCGTCGGGGTGGACCAGCTCGACGGAGAGGACTCCCTCCGCCTCCCAGGTCGTGCGGTGGACGAGGAGGTCCAGTTCCTGCTCTTCGGCGGCTTCGGTGGCGCTCATGTCGGCGGGCCTCCCTACCGGGTGGGGATCTTGACGGGCGGGGTGAACGGGTTCTTCATCGGGCCGAGCGCGGCCAGGTCGACCTCGACGAGGGTCGGGCCGTCGGAGGCGACGGCGGCGTCGA
This sequence comes from Streptomyces sp. WAC 04229, assembly GCF_003947455.1. Lineage (GTDB taxonomy): Bacteria > Actinomycetota > Actinomycetes > Streptomycetales > Streptomycetaceae > Streptomyces. The sequence goes on from NZ_QHJH01000122.1 coordinate 15,437, forward strand.
TCACCTCGGCGGCCTCGCTCGCGTCGCCGATCCGCGCGTAGGGCAGCCCGCATGCGGCGGCGAGCCCGCCGAAGTCGGGCGTGAACAGGTCGACGCCGGAGCGGCGTTCGGTGTAGGTGGCCTGCATGTTGCGCAGGACGCCGTACCCGCCGTCGTTGAAGACGATCAGGGTGAGGCGGGGCCGCTCCTGGGCGAGGGTGAGCAGTTCGCCCAGGTGGACGGCGAGTCCGCCGTCCCCGGCGATCACCACGGTCGGCTCTCCGGGGCGGGCGAGGGCGGCGCCGATGCCCATGCCGAGGCCCTGTCCGATGCCGCCGCCGCGCGGGAAGACGTTGGCGCGCGGGTCGTGCATGGGGAGCAGGCGGTTGCCCCAGGACGAGGACGGGATGGTCACGTCCCGGGCGACGACGCTGCCGCGGGGCAGGGCGGCGGCGAGGGCGTCGCAGATCGCGGCCTGGGGTCCGATGCCGTCGTGCAGGGCGGCCCGCACTTCGTCGCGCACCCGGCGGACCCGGTCGGTCCACTCCGCGTCGGCCCGTACGGCGGCGTCGGTGAGCCGGGGCAGGACGGCCGCGGCGTCGCCGTGGAGACCGTGCCGGGCGGGATACACCCGGCCGAGGGCGGCGGCGTCGACGTCGATCTGGATGTGCGCCTCGGGGAGGCGGAGCCCGTAGTCGGCGGTCTCGTTGGAGCGGAAGTGGGTGCCGACGGTGACGACGACGTCCGCGTCGGCCAGGAGCCCGCGTCCGGCGGGGGTGGTGGCGAAGTTGCCGATGACCAGGTCGTGGTCCTCGGGTACGCAGCCGCGCCCGGAGTTGGAGGTGAGCAGGCCGGCGCCGGTCGCCTCCAGCAGGGCGAGGAGTTCGGCGCGGGCGGTGTTCGCGCCGCCCCCGGCCCAGATCAGCGGGCGTCGGGCGGAGGCCAGCAGGTCGCGTGCCGCGGCCAGCCGGGACGCGTCCGGCACCGGCACCTCGGGAGCGGGCGCGGTCTGGCCGTCGTCGTCCTGGGCCGCGTACTGGAGGTCGATCGGCCACTCCACGCTCGCGGGCCCGCCCGGCGCGGTGCGGGCCGCGGCGGACGCCTCGCGCAGGACGCGGCCCGCCTCCCGCGCGGAGGTGATGGTCGCGGCGTACTTGGAGACCGCGGCGAGCATGCCGAGCTGGTCCTTGGTCTCGTGGATGAAGCCGCGCCCGCTGCCGAGGTGCGCCGTCTCGACCTGTCCGGTGACGTGCAGGACCGACGTCCCGGAGGACAGGGCCTCGATCAGGGAGCCCGCCGCGTTGCCCGCGCCGGTGCCGGTCGAGGTGAGGGCGCAGCCGATGGAGCCGCGGGCCCGGCCGTAGGCGTCGGCGGCGTTGACGGCGCTCGCCTCGTGCCGCACCGGCACGAACCGCAGGTCCGGGTCGGCCTCGACGGACTCCACCAGCGGCAGGTTGTGCACGGACACGATGCCGAACACGGTGTCGACGCCGAGGGACTTGAGATGGGCGGCCAGGAGTCCGCCACCGTGGTCGTAACGCATACGAACTCCTCAGAGGATGCCGCGGCCGACTCCGCCGCAGACGTCGATGCTGGTTCCGGTGATGTAGGAGGCGCGCGGCGAGAGCAGCGAGACGATCGCGTACGCGACCTCCTCGGCGCGGCCGAGCCGCCCCAGCGCGATGCCCCGGTCGGCGGCGATCTCCGCCTGCCACTCCTCGTAGGTGAGGCCGCTGTCGGCGGCCGCGTGGCGGCGGGTCCACTGCCCGGTGTCGACCAGGCCGAGGCAGACGGAGTTGACGCGGATGCCCTCGGGGGCGAGTTCGCGGGCCAGGGAGGCGGAGAGGTTGAGGATGCCGGCGCGGGCGGCGCTGGTCGTGATCAGCCGGGTCTCGGGCTGTTTGGCGAGGACGGCGTTGACGTTGACGATCGCGGCGGCGTCGGAGGCCCGGAGGTGGCCGCGGGCGGCGCCGAGGGGGTTGAGGACGCCCGCGAACTTCAGTTCCAGTTCGTCGCGCCAGTCGTCCGCGGTCGTCTCGTCGAGGGGCTTCATCCGGGACTGGCCGGCGTTGTTGACGAGCCCGTCGAGGCGCCCGCCGAGGTGCGCGGCGGCGCGCTCGGTGAAGTCCCGTACGGCGTCGGCGTCCCGGACGTCGCAGACGCCGGTGTGCAGCCGGTCGGGGCCGGCGCCGAGGCCGGCCTCGGCCTTGGCGAGCCGGTCGGCGTCGCGTCCGCAGGCCGCGACGCGGGCGCCCTCCGCGAGCAGGGCCCGGACCGTGGCCAGGCCGACGCCGGAGCTGCCGCCGGTGACCAGGACGGTGCGGTCGGCGAGGCCGAGGTCCATGGGTACTCCTTGCAGACGGATGTGCGGATGTGGGGGCGGGTTTCAGTGCCTGGTCGTGTGCGGGAGGCGGGGCTCAGTGCATGGTGAAGCCGCCGTTGACGGCGACCACCTGCCCGGTGAGGTAGCCGGACTCCTCCCCGAGCAGGAAGGAGACGAGCCCGACCAGGTCGTCGGGCCGCTGCGGCCGGGGTATCGCGCGGTTCGCCGCGTACAGGGCGTGGCGCGCGGCCGGTACGGTCTCGGTCGCCTCGACCTCGGTCAGTCCCGGCGCGACGGCGTTGACGGTGATGTCCCGCTCGCCCAGTTCCCGGGCCATGGCCCGGGTCAGGGCGAGGACCGCGCCCTTGGAGGCGATGTAGTGGGCGAGGCGCGGGGAGCCGTAGAGGGCCGCGTCCGAGGCGATGTTGACGATCCGCCCCGGGCGGGACATCAGCGGCAGCAGGTGCTTGGCGACGAGCCACGGGCCGCGCGCGTTGACGGTCATCAGCCGGTCCCAGGTCTCGACGTCGATGTCCTGGAACTCCCGGCCGCCGACGCCGTTGGCCAGCGCCGCGTTGTTGACCAGGCCGTACACGGGCCCGCCGGCCGCGAGGCGGGCGGCCAGGGCCTCGACCGAGGCGGGGTCGGCGACGTCCAGGACGACGGACTCGGCCGTGCCGCCCGCGTCCCGGATCGCCGCCGCCGTGCGGGCGCCCCACTCCGCGTTCAGCTCGGCGACGACGACCCGGAACCCGTCGGCCGCCGCCCGGCGGGCCATGGCCTCCCCGAGGCCACGGCCCGCGCCGGTCACGACGACCGTACGGCGCCCGGCCGCGGGGTCAGTCACGGGTGACGCCGTACAGCGGGGAGTACTCGGGGTAGGTCGGCACCTGCGGCTTCTGCGTGCCGATGATCACGCAGAAGAGCGCGTCCGTGTCGCCCTCGTTCTTCAGCGAACGGGTCACTCCGGCCGGGACCACGATCATGTCGCGGTAGCCCAGCGTGCGGTACTCGGTCTCGTCGGGACCGCGGTGGATGCCGACGCGGACCTCGCCCTCCAGGACGAAGAACGCCTCCTCGACGTCGTGGTGGGTGTGGGCCGGGCCCTCGGCGCCGGGCGGCAGCAGCATGTTGGAGAAGGTGAAGCCTCCGGAGGGGATGATCCGGCCGTCGTCGTCGTGGTTGCCGGTGGCTCCGGAGCCGACGTAGCGGATCTGCGCCCGCTTGTACTGCGGGCCCGCCTTCTCCTGGAAGGACAGGGTGCCCCAGTCCGGCTCGCGGGAGGCCTTGGAGGCGATCAGGGAGTCGGTGTACTTGGCGAGGTCCGAGCCGTTGTCGTAGGCGTCGGTGGTCAGCGGCATGGTGATCAGCCCTTCCGGGTGCGGGTGTCGGTGACGATGTGCAGGTGGGAGAGCAGCCAGGCGTTGAAGTGCTCGGGCTGTTCCTGGTTGGCCAGGTGACCGGCGTCCTTGACGATCACGTAGGCGGTCCGGTGCAGACCGCCGGCCAGGACCTGTGAGGCGTCGGGGCCGGTGATCCGGTCCTTCTCCCCGCACAGGACGAGCGTGGGCGCGGCGACCCGGGCGAGTTCGCCGCGCAGGTCGGTGGTGGCCATCGACTCGGCCGCCTGCCGGTAGCCGGGCGGCCGGATCGAGTCGGCCATGGTGTCGACGACCCGCCGCACCAGTTCGGGCGGCGCGTCCTCGGAGACGAGGCGGGGGCCGCGCTTCTCGGCGAAGGCGCGCGGGCCGAGGCTCTCCAGCTCCGGGACCCGGGCGCGCATGGCGGCGGCCTTCTCGGGGCTGGTGCCGGAGCCGGGGGTGGAGTCGGCGACGGTGAGGGAGGCGACGAGGTCCGGGTGCCGGGTGGCGAGCCGCAGCCCGATCACGCCGCCCCACGAGACGCCGACGACGTGTGCCTCGGTGTCCCGCGCGCGGATGACGGCGGCGGCGGTGTCGGCGAAGTCGTCGAGGGTGAGGTCGTGTTCCGGGTCGGCCGACCTGCCGTATCCGGGCGCGTCCCAGGCGACCATCCGGTGGCTCGCGGCGAGCGCGTCGGTCTGCGGCGCGAAGGCGGCGGACGAGGAGCCGATGCCGTGCAGGCACAGCACCAGCGGCCCGCTGTCCCCGGTCTCCGCCAGGTGCAGCCCGGCGAGGTCGTGGGCGGTCACAGGATCTGCCCCCGGCGTCCGGCCAGCGCGGCGAGCGAGCGCAGCACGGCGTACGGGACGACCTGGCTGGTGGCCGGGTTGCCCGGGTCCGGGACATGGCGGACCTCGAAGCGGTACGAGCCCTGCGGCCCGTTCGCCTCGATGACGTGGGAGGTGTGCGCGGCGCCCGGGTCGGCGACGACCCGTACCCGTACGGCGTCGAGGTCTCCGACCGCGAGGGCGACGGAGGCGGCGACGTTGGTGGACTTGGGGAACCTGACCGGTACGTCGCGTGCGGTGCCGCGCATGACCTCCACGGGCCCGGAGGCGGACCGCAGGCGGGCGAGCGTCTCCTCGTCCATCCAGGGCTGTTCGAGGGTGGACGGCAGTTTGGTGGTGGTCAGGGTGACCTCGCCGAGCGGCCCCATGGCCCGTACGGCCTGGAGCAGGTCGAGGCCGCCGACCGCGCCGCCGGTGAAGTAGACCCGGCCGGGTCCGGCGGTGCGGAGCTTCTTGGCGAGTTCCTCGTCGGTGAGCGCTCCGGTGGAGGCCACGAGCAGGTCGGTGCCGGAGGCGAGGATCGTCTCGCCCCATTCCCGTACGACGCCCTGGCCGGCGGCCTCGACGATCAGGTCGCAGGCGGCGAGGGCCTCCTCCACGGTGAGCTGCGGGGCGGGAACGGCGTCGCCGAGGGGACGGTTGTCGACGATGCCGACGAGTTCGGCGCCGGGCACCTCGCCCGCGGCGAGCGCGCCGCCGACGGTGCGGCCGATGGCGCCCCAGCCGACGATGCCGACCTTGCGTGTGCCGCCGTTCATGCCGCTGCTCCTTCGGTGCCGGCCGGGGTGGGGGTGGCGG
>NZ_QHJH01000123.1 GCF_003947455.1 Streptomyces sp. WAC 04229
GTCGGGTGGGGTGCCGGGACGCGGGCCGCTCGGAGGATGTCCGATCCTCCGCATGTCTTGACGCTGCCTCGGCACCGGTTTAGCTTCGCGTTCACAGATGCAGACCGAGTACGCAAGTGTAGACAGTCATGGAGGTCCGCCCCACACCCCCGAGTTCGGAACGTGACACATCAGCACTTCCCCGGAGACACGCGACGATGAAGTCCTCCGTTTCATCCACCCGGCGCCCCGCACCGAGGCGGCCCCGCACGAAGAGCGCGATGCTGCTGGCCGGCGTCGTGCTCCTGTCCAGCGGGTGCGCCGTGGCAGGCAGCGCGGGCGGCGACACCGGCCGCGCCGACGGCCGCACCCTGCGGGTGGTGCTCACCCAGGAACCGCCGACCCTGGAACCCTGCGAGGCATCACTGACCGGCACCGGCGTGGTGGTCCGGTCCAACATCACCGAACCGCTGGTGGAGCGGGACCCCACCTCCGGTGAGCTGAACCCCCTGCTGGCGACCGGCTGGAAGCAGACCGCCCCCCGCACCTGGACCTTCGACATCCGCTCCGGGGTGACCTTCCAGAACGGCGCGCCCTTCACCGCCGAGGACGCCGCCTTCTCCATCGACCGGGCGGTCAACTCCGACCTCGCCTGCAACGTCGAGGGCTACGTCTTCGGCGACGACGACCTCGAAGTGGACGCGGTGAACGACAGCAGACTGACCGTCACCACCGAACGGCCGGACCCGATCCTCCCGCTGCGCCTCAGCTTCGTGGAGGTGGTGCCCCGCACGACCGACCCGAAGGCCAAGGTCCGCGTCCCGGTCGGCACCGGCCCCTACGCGGTGACGTCCTGGAAGCCCGGGGCGGCCATCTCCCTCGACCGCAACGACCGCTACTGGGGCGAGGCCCCCGCCTTCGCACGGGCCCGCTACGTCTGGCGCAGCGACGCCAGTGTCCGCGCCGCCATGATCGACAAGGGCGAGGCGGAGATCGCCGTCGCACTCGACCCGATGGAGGCGGAGAAGGACACGACGGCCGCCTACCCCAACAACGAGACGACCGCGCTGCGGCTGGACGGCCGCGAGGCCCCGCTCGACGACATCCGGGTGCGCCGGGCCATCGACCTGGCCGTGGACCGCGAGGGCATCGTCGACGCGCTCCTCGGCGGACTCGCCGAACCGGCCGGCCAACTCGTGCCGCCCGGCGTGGTGGGTCACAACGACGCGATCGAACCGACCCGGCAGAACGTCACCGAGGCCCGCGCCCTGGTCCGCGAGGCGGCGGCCGACGGAGTGCCCACCGGCCGCCGGATCACCCTGGTCGCCCGCAACGGCATGTTCTCAGGGGTGTCGGAGACGGCCGAGGCCCTCCAGTACCAGATGCAGCAGATCGGGCTGAACGTGAAGGTGCGCATGGCCGACACCGCAACCCACCTCCAGTACCAGCTCCGCCCGCTGCCCGAGGACGTCGGCCCCATCGCCCTGCTGATCATGCACGGCAACCAGGCCGGTGACGCGGGCTTCACCACCAGCCAGTACCTGCTCGCCGACGGCCCTCAGTCCACGTTCGGCACCGAGGCGCTGGACGAACGCGTCGCCGACGCGGGCGCCCTGTCCGGCGGCGCACGGCAGAAGGCCTTCGCCGGCCTGCTCGCCGAGCAGAACGAGAGCGTCGTCCAGTACGCCCATCTCGCCCACATGAGCGGCCTGCTCGGCCTGTCCCGGTCGATCCGCTACCGACCCGACTCCGCCACCGGAGACGAACTGCGGCTGGCCGAGGTCCACCCGGCCGAGGGGGCGAAGCACTGACATGATCCCGTTCCTGCGCAAACGCATCCTCTCCAGCGCCGTCCCCCTGGTCTGCGTCGTCCTCGGCGTGTTCTTCCTGGCCCGGATGACCGGCAACCCCGTCGACCTCTACCTCCCCCTGAGCGCCACCCCCGAGCAGCGCGCGGAGTTCTCCGCCGCGCAGGGCTTCGACCTGTCCATCCCCACGCAGCTGTGGAACTACCTCGTGGACGCCGCCCACTTCGACTTCGGCACCTCCCTGCGGACGGGGCAGCCGGCCGGCTCGATGGTGCTCGACGCCTTCCCCGTCACCCTGCAACTCGCCGGCGTCACCATGCTGCTGGCCCTCACCGGAGCCGTCCTGGTCGGTAGCCTCGCGGCCTACCGCCCCAACTCCCTGATCGACAGGATCGCCAGCCTGCTGTCCATGACGGCCGCCAGCATCCCCGACTTCTGGTTCGCCATCATGGGCGTCCTGGTCTTCGGCGTGAGCCTCGGCCTGCTCCCGACCTCCGGCACGCTCGGCGGCCCCGAGATCTGGGTGCTGCCCATCGCGACCCTGCTCATCCGCCCCTTCGGCGTCCTGGTCCAGGTGGTCCGCGGCAGCATGGTCACCGCACTGTCCGCGCCCTACGTCAAGATCGCCCGGGGCAAGGGCGCCACCCCCCGGCGCGTCGTCTTCGGCCACGCCCTGCGCAACGCCGTGACGCCGGTCCTGACCGTGGCCGGCGACCTGGCGGTGGGCCTGGTCAACGGCGCGGTCGTCGTCGAGACGATCTTCGGCTGGCCCGGAATCGGCAAGCTCATGATCGACTCCATCCTCCAGCGCGACTTCGCGGTCCTCCAGGCGGCCGTGCTGATGACCGCCGTGACGATCTTCGTGCTGAACATCCTCGTCGACGTCTGCCACGCGCTGACCGACCCCCGAGTGCGTCAGGCGGTGCCGGCGTGAGCGAAGGAAGCACCATGACCCAGGCAGAGACCGACGCCTCGGGCGTCACCGACGAGACACCCCCGGCCCGCGACCACCGCCCCAGCCGCTGGCGGATGCTGGGCCGGGACCGGGCCGCGGCCGTCGGCGCCGTCGTCCTCACCCTGGTCGCCCTCGTGGCCCTCTTCGGCCGGCTGCTCATCGGCGACCGCGCCCAGCGTCAGGACCTCGACGCCTCACTGCGGCCACCGTCCCTGAGCGACGGCGTGTACGGGCTGCTCGGCACCGACGTCCTCGGCCGCAGCATGGTGGCCCGGCTGATCGAGGCCGCGGCGACCACCCTGTCCGTCGCCGTCCCCGCGGTCCTGTGCTCCCTCGCGATCGGCTCCGCCCTCGGACTGTGGGCCGGCTACCACGGCGGGCGCCGCGAGAGCGTCGCCATGCGGGTCGCCGACGTGATCCTCAGCTTCCCCTCCCTGCTGATCGCGGTGGTGGTGCTGTACGTCTTCTCGCCCAGCGCGCTCAACCTCGTGCTGATCCTGGCCGTGACCCGCATCCCGGTGTACCTGCGCACCGCGCGGGCGGAGGCGGCGGAACTGCGCAGCCGGCTGTTCGTCGACGCCGCCCGGACCTTCGGCACCCCCAGCCACCTGATCATCTACCGGCACGTCCTGCCGATCGCCCTGCCCACGCTGCTGACCGTGGCCACGCTCGACTTCTGCTTCGTGATGCTCACGGAGTCGTCGCTGAGTTTCCTCGGCATCGGGATCCAGCCCCCGGACGTCAGTTGGGGCCTCATGGTGGCCCAGGGCCGGCAGTACCTCCAGACCGCCTGGTGGATCACCGTGCTGCCCGGCCTCGCCATCGTCCTGACGACCGTCTCCGCGACGGTGCTCGCCGCCTGGGCCCGCATCGCCACCGACCCGGCCCAGCGCTGGCGGCTGACGCTGCCCAGGAAGCGCCGCCCCGTCCAGGCCCCCGTACCGCCGGAGATGATCCCGTGACGACCACCGCCAGTGCCGCACCGACCGGCACCCGTACCCCCGCCCTCGACGTCGAGGACCTGTGCGTGGACCTGACCACGCCCACGGGAACCGTACGGGCCGTCGACGGGGTCAGCTTCAGCGTCCACCGCGGCCGCACCCTGGCCCTGCTGGGCGAGTCCGGCTGCGGCAAGTCCATGACCGCCCTCTCCGTCGTCGGACTGCTGGACCCGGCGGCGGAGGTGACCGGCGGCGCCGTACGCGTCCGGGGCGACGACACGCTCCGGATGAGCCCCGCGGAACGCCGCAGGCTGGCCGGCCCCGTCCTCTCCATCGTCTTCCAGGACGCCCTCACCGCCCTCAATCCGGTACAGCCCGTGGGTCGTCAGATCGGCGAACCCTTCCGCATCCACCAGAAACTCTCCCGCCGCCAGGCGCGGGAGAAGGCGATCGAGCTGATGACCCGGGTGGGCATCCCCGAACCGAGGGAGCGGGCCCGGTCCTACCCCCACCAGTTCTCCGGCGGCATGCGGCAGCGGCTGCTCATCGCGATGGCCGTCGCCCTCGCGCCCGACGTGCTCATCGCCGACGAACCCACCACGGCCCTCGACGTGACCGTGCAGGCCCAGATCATGCGGCTGCTGCGCGACCTCCAGGACGAACGGGACATGGCCGTCGTCCTGATCACCCACGACCTCGCCGTGGTCGCCCAGCGCGCCGACGACGTGGTCGTGATGTACGCGGGCACGGTCGTGGAGAACGGACCCGTGCGCGACGTCTTCTCCGCACCCCGCCACCCCTACACGAGGGGCCTGCTCGACTCGGTGCCCGAGGACAGTGTGCGGGGACGCCCGTTGCCCGCCGTCCCCGGCAGCCCGCCCGAGCTGAGCGCGGTGCCCTCCGGCTGCGTCTTCCAGGCCCGCTGCCCGCTGGTACGGGAGCGCTGCGTCCGGGAACGGCCGTCCCTGCGCCCGTCCGGCGAAGGCCGTGCGGCCGCCTGCCACTTCTCCGAGGAGCTCGACCGTGCCTGACTCCCGCGCCACCACCGCCGCCCCCGGGCCCGGCCCGCAGGAGGACGCGCCGCTGCTGGAGGTACGAGGGGTCACCAAGACCTTCGGCAGCGGACGGCGCCGGCTGACCGCCCTGGACGGGGTGGACGTACGGGTCGGCCGGGGCCAGACCCTCGGACTCGTCGGCGAGTCGGGGTGCGGCAAGTCCACCCTGGCCAGGGTGCTGCTCGGACTGGAGCGTCCGGACGCGGGCACCGTACGGTTCGACGGCACCGACCCCTTCGCCCTGCGCGGCAGGGAACTGCTGGCCTGGCGGCGCCGGGTGCAGATGGTCTTCCAGGACCCGTTCGCCTCCCTCAACGCGCGCATGTCGGCGGCCGACCTGATCGGCGAACCCTGGCGCACCCACCGGGACGTCGTGCCGGACGCCAAGGCCCGCGAGCGGCGGATCCGCGAACTGCTCTCCCTGGTCGGACTGCGGCCGAGCGACGCGCACCGCTATCCCAACGAGTTCTCCGGGGGACAGCGTCAGCGCATCGGCATCGCACGCGCGCTGGCCCTGGACCCCGACCTCATCGTGTGCGACGAACCCGTCTCCGCGCTCGACCTGTCGGTGCAGGCGCAGGTCCTGAACGTACTGTCCGACCTGCGGACCCGCCTCGGCGTCACCTACGTGTTCATCTCCCACGACCTCTCCGTGGTGCGCTACATCTCCGACCGGGTGTCGGTGATGTACCTGGGCAAGGTCGTCGAACACGGGGACACGGACGACGTCTTCGAGAACCCCCAGCACCCCTACACGGCCGCGCTGATGTCGGCGGCACCCGTCCTCGACCCCGGCCGCGACGCCCGCCGCCGGGAGATCCAGCTCCAGGGCGAGATCCCCTCGCCCTTCGACATCCCCTCCGGCTGCCGCTTCCGCACCCGGTGCGGGCGGGCCGAGGACCGGTGCGCGACCGAGGCCCCACCCGTCGTGGCCCGGGGCACGGCCGACGGGGGCGAACCCCACACGGCCCTGTGCCACTTCCCCCTGGAGGCGGCGACGACGTGGGCCTGACCGGCCCGGAGTTCGCCCTGCTCTCGGTCACGGTGGGGCTCGGCGCCCTGCTCCAGGTCTCGGTCGGCTTCGGCCTCGGCATGATCGCCGCACCGGTCTTCGCCCTCGTGGACCCGGCGCTCGCCCCCACGGCGGTCCTGCTGCTCGCCACCGGAGTCACCGCCGCGGTGCTCGTGCGCGAGCGCGGCCGGGCCGACCTGCGCGGCTGCGGCTGGGCACTGGCCGGCCGGCTGCCCGGTGTCCTGGCCGGCGCCCTGCTCGTGATGGTCCTCCCCGCCCGCCACCTGGCCCTGCTCGTCGCCGCGGTGGTCCTCGCCGGCGCCACGGTGAGCGTGGCGGGCTACGTGCCGCGGCAACGACGCTCCTCGGTGGTCCTCGCCGGGATGGCCTCGGGCCTGATGGGCACGGCGACCTCCATCGGCGGGCCGCCCATGGCGATGGTGTGGCAGCGGCTCGGCGGAGCGGAACTGCGCGCCACGATGAGCGCGTTCTTCCTCGCCGGTTCCCTGATGAGCCTCGCCGCGCTGACGGCGGCCGGCGCGGTCGGCGCACACGCGCTGCGCGGCACCGCCCTGCTCACCCCCGCCGCCGTGGCCGGGGTACTGCTGGCGGGGCCGCTGACCCGGCGGCTGAACGTCCGGCGCACCCGCGCGGCGGCCACGGCACTCGCGGTCGCGGGTGCCGTGGTCCTCGTCCTCCAGCAGTTCGCCTGACCGTCGGGCCGTTTGCGCTACGTGCGCAGCAGTCTCTGGGTGATCTCCCGGTACTGCCTCAGCGCGACCCGGAGTTCCTCCGGAGCCGTGCCGGGGTCCCGGTCCTGCCAGCTGTCGTGCAGGACCCGGCGCCGCTCCGCCAGCGCCTCCGCGAGGCGGGCGACGGCCTCGTCGTAGGCCCCCTCCGCCTCCTCCAGCGCTTCGCGGGGCGTCTCGGCGAAGCTGTTGATCGCCACGCGGAGGCGGGCCAGGACCGCGTCCCGCTCGTCCGGCGGCACGAGCGCGTCCGGTGCCGTGGAGTGGTGCTCGGGACGGCGCGGGGGCTGGTCCGACGGCTGCTGTGCGCGTGTCTGGTCGTACATCGTCGTGTGCCGCTTTCGTGGGTTGCCCGGGTCACCGGATTCCGCGGAGCGGCATGGCTCCGCGCCGTGGATGACGATGGGTGTGTCGGGCATCGGTGGCCGCGGGGGCTCGCATGCTTCACTGCAACCTCCCGCGTCGGATGACTCCCCGGAGGCGGGCGGAGCACGGTTACGGGAACCCTGCCGACGTCCGGCGCCGCCGGGGTCGGCCGGTGGAGCGCGAGGCCGAACCGCTCAATCGCGGCGGAAGGGCGGCGAACGCGCGCATTCGCGGCCCTTCCGGCCGGGACGTCACCCGCCGAGGATGCCCGCGGGCAGCAGCGAACGCGGTGAGGTGGCCGGGTGCCCCACCTCCAGCGTTCCGAGGAGACCGCTCAGGAGCGGAGCGCCGGGCACCCCGGCGGACGGGTCCGGTGCGGGGGCGGCCACGGCGGCGGGGGCCGACACCAGGACAGCGGCGGCCAGGACGGAGACACAGACGAGTTTCTTGATCATGTCCGCCCCAACGAACGGCGGCCCAGGGGGAAACGCACCCCGTAGGCCGACTGGCCCAGTGCCGTTACCCGAGAGGTAATCGACCGCCCCCGTCCCGCCCGGCAGGATCGGACACGTCGGCGGGAACCCCGCCGGTCCGGAACACCGCCGCGAGGAGAACACGATGTCCGTCAAGCACACCGCAGGCGCGGGGGAGCAGGTCACCGAGGCCACCCGGAGCGTCGTGAGCGAGTTCCTGGCCGCGCGCGTGGCGGGGGACACCGGGCGGCTGATCGAGCTGTTCGCCGACGAGGTCGACTGGCGGCTCGCCGAGAACCCCGCCGTCCCCTGGATCCGGCCCCGCTCCACGGGTGCGGAATGTGCGGCGCAGTTCACCGAGTTGATGGAACACACCGTGCCCGAGGACGCGCGGGCCTCGGTCGACACCTTCCTCGTCGACGGCGCGGACGCCGTGCTGATGGGCCATGTGTCGGGGACGGTACGCGCGACGGGACGGAGCTTCGAGGGCCCGTTCGCCCTGCGCCTGACCGTCGAGGACGGCCGGATCACCCGGCACCACCTCTACGAGAACAGCCTGTCGATCGCCGAAGCGTGCACCCCGGCCGGCTGAGGGTCCGGAGAACCGGCCCGAGGGCGAGACATCCCGCAGCAGCGCGCGCCCCAGCCGACGCCACTCGGCGCGCGGTGCCGTCGCGGCCCGCCCCGATAGTCTGCGCGACGTGATCGACTCATACGAAGGATCCGACGATGCCGCCGTCGCGACAGCGGGGGCGCGGGCCGGCGCGTACGTGGTCCGCAACCTGTACGGCCGACGCCTCAACCGCATCGACAAGGGCGCCGGAGACTTCGCCACCGAAGCCGACGTGGAGGCCGAGAAGGCGATCCTCGGCGTGATCCGTGCCCGACGGCCCGGCGACGCGGTGCTCGGAGAGGAAGGCGGGCTGCGGGGCGGCGCCGACGCGGTGCGCCAGTGGCTGGTGGACCCCCTGTGCGGCACGCTGAACTACGCCGTCGGCACCATGCTGGTGGCCGTCAACGTGGCCCTGCGCGACGGGGCGGCAGCGGTGGCCGACCCGTTCAGCGGCGAGGTCTTCTTCACCGACGGGGAGACCGCCCTGGTGCGGCGCGACGGGGCCGACGACGCACCGCTGACGCCCACGTCCGCGAGCCGGCTGGTGGACGTCAACCTGGATCCGCCGTTTCCGAGCGCGCCGGGGTTCCGGGCCGTGGATCTGCTGGCCCACCCCGAGTTCGTCGGCCGCTTCCGGCCGCGCGTCGTCTCCTCGACCCTGGCGCTGGCCTGGGTCGCGGCGGGCAGGCGCGCCGCCTACGTCACCGATGGCGGCGATCTCTCCCGGAGCGTGCACTTCGCGGCGGGCATCGCCCTGTGCCGCGCCGCCGGCTGCACCGTCACCGGGATCGACGGCGCCCCGATCGGTGAAGCGGGCCGCGGGCTCGTGGTCGCCGCGGACGCCGGGACCCACGAACTGCTGATGTCGATGACCCGCGGCCGAGGTTAGGACGACTCGCGCACCAGGTCAGGACGACTCGCGCACCACCAGCTCCGTCGGAAGCGTCAACTGCTGCCGTGGCGCGCCGTGCCGGGTGATGCCGGTGAGGATGCGGGCCATGGTCCGCCCCAGCTCCTCCACCGGCTGGCGCACCGTCGTGAGCGGTGGGTCCGTGTGCCGGGCGAGGACGGAGTCCTCGAATCCGACCACGGCGACATCGCCGGGCACCCGCCGCCTGTGCCGGCGGAGTTCGGCCAGGGCGCCGACCGCCATGAGGTCCGAGGCCGCGAAGACGGCGTCCAGGCCGGGAGCGCGTTCAAGAAGCAAACGCATCGCGCGCGCCCCGCCCTCCTCGGTGAAGTCGCCCGCCTCCACCAGGGCTTCCGCGGCGGGCGCCCCCGCCTCCAGGTGCGCGTCCCGCCAGCCCGCGAGCCGGCTGCGGCCGACGTCCATGTCCAGCGGCCCGGTGATGGTCGCGATCCGCTCCCGTCCGCCGCTCAGCAGGTGCCGTACCGCCGCGGCGGCCCCGCCGGCGTTGTCCGCGTTCACGTAGCTCAGCCGCTCGCCGGCGTCGCGGCGGCCGGCCAGGACGGTGGGCAGGCCCATCTCCTCCAGCATGCCGGGGAGCCGGTCCTCGGAGTGCACCGAGACCAGGAGGACGCCGTCGACCCGGCGGGCCGCGACCGACTCGGTCAGCTGGTCCCGCTCCGCCTGGTCGCGGACGAGCATCAGCTGGAGCTGGGTCCGGCTCTCGGCGAGGGCCCCGCTGACGCCGCGGATCAGCGCGGCGAAGAACGGCTCCGAGCCGAGTCTGCTCTCGGACTCCGGGATCACCAGGGCCACGGCGTCGGTGCGGTTGGTGACGAGCCCGCGGGCCACCGAGTTGGGAACGTAGTTCAGTTCCTTGATCGCCGCGAGGACCCTGGCGCGGGCGTCGGCACTGACCAGCTCCGAGCCGTTGACGACGCGGGAGACGGTGGTGCGGCCCACGCCGGCGCGGGCGGCGACCGTTTTGATCGTGGGACGGCGGTTGCCGGTCATGCTCTCCCCCCTCGGCGGCCGCGGCGGACGTGCCGGCCGCGGAGGTGACCTGCGGCAATTCTTGCAGACCCGGTCGCCGTCGGCGCACCCCCCTGCGGCCGAGAGGCCCGTTACCGGACCGGGACGGAGAGCGAGTTGCTTTCAAGTCATTGACATATGGGCGCGCTCCCACGAGTCTTCGATGCGCCGGTGGGAACGTGCCCAACAAAATTTGGGTACGTTCCCACCTTGTCTGAGCCGTCGCTAGGAGGAGATCCATGGGCACTCTCGGTTCGTTGCGCGGGAAGGCGGTGGCGGCGGCCGCGGCCGCCGGCGCGCTGGCACTCGTCGTCGGATGCAGCAGCGGCGACGACTCGGTCACCGGTGGCGGTGAGAAGGACGGCAAGACCGTCATCACCATGGGCCTGTACGGGGTGATGGGCATCAAGGAGACGGGCCTCCTGGAGCAGTACGAGAAGGAGAATCCGGACGTCGACATCAAGGCCGAGATCGCCGGCGACGAGCAGACGTACTACACCGCCCTCCAGACCAGGCTCGCCGCCGGCAAGGGGCTGAAGGACATCCAGGGCATCGAGATCGGCCGGGCCAAGGAGATCACCGAGACCCAGGCGGACAAGTTCGCGGACTTCTCCGGCACTTCGGGCACCGAGCACTTCCTGCCGTGGAAGGAGTCCCAGATCAGCACCGGGGACGGCAAGGTGCTGGGGCTGGGCACGGACATCGGCCCGATGGCCGTCTGCTACCGCAAGGACTACTTCGAGCAGGCGGGCCTGCCCACCGATCGCGAGGAGGTCGCCAAGCTGTGGGAGGGCGACTGGACGAAGTACGTCGAGGTCGGCCGCGACTTCAAGAAGGGCTTCAAGGACGACGGCGTCGCGTACATGGACGCGGCCAGCGGCCTGTTCAACGCCATGGTCTACGGCTACCCCGAGCAGTACTACGACGACAAGGGCGAGCTGATCTACGACACGAACCCGGCCGTCAAGGAGGCGTGGGGCCTGGCCGCCGATGCGGCGGAGGACGGGCTGACGGCCAAGCTCCGTCAGTTCCAGCCGGGTTGGGACCCCGGTCTGGCCAACGGCACGTTCGCCACGGCGGTCTGCCCGGCGTGGATGCTGAGCCACATCAGCGAGAAGGCCGGCGCGGCGAACAAGGGCAAGTGGGACGTGGCCAAGGCCCCCAAGGGCGCGAACTGGGGCGGGTCCTTCCTCGGCGTGGTCGAGCAGAGCCCGGTGAAGGAGGAGGCGAAGAAGCTCGTCGCCTGGCTGACCGCGCCGGAGCAGCAGGCCCACATCTTCAAGGAGATCGGCAACATCCCGTCCTCGCGCACGGCGCTGGAGAGCGTCGACGTGAAGAACGCCGAGTCCGAGTACTTCAGCGGCGCCCCGATCGGCCGGATCTTCGGTGCCGCCGCCCAGGAGATCCCGGACAAGCAGGTCCTGGGCCGCAAGGACGGCACGATCAAGGACACCTTCTCCCAGGGCCTCACCCTGATCGAGCAGCAGGGCACCGCCCGTGACGAGGCGTGGAAGACCACCGCGGAGCGCATCGAGAAGGCGGTCGGCTGACCTTCCGCCCCGCCCCGCGGCCGTCCGGGCCCGCCCGCGTCACTCCGGCGGGCCCGGCGCACGGTCGCACACATCCGAACTCAGGAAGGAATCCCGGTGGCCACCTCCACCACCAAGGCCCCGGCGCGGCGCGGCGCGCTCCTGCACCGGCTGGACATCAAGGGCGCCCCGTACGTCTTCGTCGCGCCGTTCTTCGTGATCTTCGCCGCGTTCAGCTTCTATCCGCTGATCTACACCTCGTGGATCTCGCTGCACGACGTGGAACTCGCCACCCTCGACGTGATGGAGTGGGTGGCGTTCGACAACTACGTGGAGCTGTGGGGCGATTCCAGGTTCTGGAACGCGCTCCAGAACACCATCACCATCGGCGTGATCTCCACGGTGCCGCAGCTGCTCATGGCGCTCGGCATGGCGCATCTGCTCAACTACCGCATGCGCGCCTCGCTGTTCTTCCGGGTCGCCTCGCTCGTCCCCTACGCCACCTCGGTCGCGGCGGCCGCCCTCGTCTTCACCATGATCTTCGAGCGCGACTTCGGCATGATCAACTGGGCGCTGGGCTCGGTCGGCATCGACCCGGTGGACTGGGAGGCCGACAAGTGGCCCGCCCAGGTCGCGATCTCCACCATCGTGATCTGGCGCTGGACCGGCTACAACGCGCTGCTCTACCTGGCCGCCATGCAGGCCATCCCCGCCGACCGGTACGAGGCGGCCTCGCTCGACGGGGCCTCGCGCTGGCAGCAGTTCACCCACGTCACCGTGCCCGGGATCCGCTCCACCATCGTCTTCACCATCGTGCTCTCCACGATCGGCGCCACCCAGCTGTTCGGTGAGCCGCTCATCTTCGGGCAGGGGCCCAACGGGGTCACCGGCGGCGCGGACAACCAGTACCAGACGCTGGGCCTCCTGCTGTACGAGGAGGGCTGGAAGAACTACCAGATGGGCCGCTCGGCGACCGTCGCCTGGGCGATGTTCCTGCTGCTCGTCCTCGTCTTCGTCGTGCAGCGCCTGACCAAGCGCCTGCGCTCCCGTACGTCCTGACCTGGAGTCGCCATGACCACACAGAGCCTCCCGGCCCGGACGGACAGCCCGGACCGCACCCCCGCCGCCCGGACGGGCCGCCCCGGCGGGCGCCGGCTGCTGCGCCAGCGGGCGGGCCGCCAGCATCACGCCGGGCCCCTCGCCTACGTCCTGCTCGCCGTCATGGCGGTGCTGTCGATCTTCCCGCTGTACTGGACGATGGTCGCCGCCTCCACCGACAACACGCGGGTCAGCCAGACGCCGCCGCCGTTCCTGCCCGGCCCGAACCTGTTCAGCAACCTCGCCCGCGCCTGGGACGAGGCGGCGATGGGCAAGGCGATGGTCAACAGCCTGATCGTGGCCGGGGTGATCGCCCTTTCCACGGTCATGTTCGCGACGCTCGCCGGGTTCGCCTTCGCCAAACTGCGGTTCAAGGGGCGCAACGCCCTGCTGATGCTGGTGATCGGCACCATGCTGGTGCCGCCGCAGCTCGGCGTCGTACCGCTGTTCATGATGATGGCCGAGCTCGGCTGGTCGCAGCAGCTGCCCGCCGTCATCTTCCCCACCCTGGTCAGCGCGGTCGGCGTCTTCTTCATGCGGCAGTACCTCTCGGAGGCGCTGCCGGACGAACTCGTCGAGGCCGGACGCGTGGACGGGGCGCACTCGCTGCGGATCTTCTGGAGCATCGTGCTGCCGGTCGCCCGGCCCGCGATGGCGGTCCTGTTCATGATCACGTTCGTGCACGCGTGGAACGACTTCTTCTGGCCGTTCGTGGTCCTCGACATGACCAACCCGACGGTGCCCGTCGCGCTCACCCAGCTCAGCGCCGGCTACGTCCGCGACCAGTCGCTGATCATGGCGGGCGCGCTGCTCGGCACGCTGCCGCTGCTGGTCATGTTCATCGTCTTCGGCCGTCAGATCGTCAGCGGCATCATGGCGGGCGCGGTCAAGGGCTGACCCGCCGCCCCGCGAACACCCCCACCTAGAAAGGACTTACGTGGTCACCGCAGCACACCAGACCGGTTCCGGCCCGGACGCCTCCCGTACCTTCCCCAAGGGCTTCCTCTGGGGTTCCGCCACCGCCTCCTACCAGGTCGAGGGGGCCGCCGCGGAGGACGGCCGCACGCCGTCCATCTGGGACACCTACGCCCGTACCCCCGGCCGCGTCCGCAACGGCGACACCGGTGACGTCGCCACCGACCACTACCACCGCAGCGCCGAGGACGTCGCCCTGATGGCCGAACTCGGCCTGGGCGCCTACCGGTTCTCCCTCGCCTGGCCCCGGATCCAGCCCACCGGGCGCGGTCCGGCCGTGCAGAAGGGCCTGGACTTCTACCGGCGACTCGTCGACGACCTCCTGGACAAGGGCATCGAGCCCGTCGCCACCCTCTACCACTGGGACCTGCCGCAGGAACTGGAGGACGCGGGCGGCTGGCCCGAGCGTGCCACCGTCGAGCGGTTCGCCGAGTACGCCGCGCTCGCCGCGGACGCCCTCGGCGACCGGGTGAAGACCTGGACCACCCTCAACGAACCCTGGTGCAGCGCCTTCCTCGGCTACGGCTCCGGCGTGCACGCCCCCGGCCGCACCGATCCCGTGGCCGCCCTGCGCGCCGCCCACCACCTCAACCTGGGGCACGGTCTGGCCGTCCAGGCGCTGCGCGACCGCCTCCGCGCCGACGCCCGGTGCTCGGTCACCCTCAACATCCACCACGTCCGCCCGCTCACCGGCACCGAGGGGGACGCCGACGCGGTCCGCCGGATCGACGCCCTCGCCAACCGGGTCTTCACCGGTCCCATGCTGCAGGGCGCCTACCCCGAGGACCTGCTCAAGGACACCGCCGGGCTGACCGACTGGTCCTTCGTCCAGGACGGGGACCTGCGGCGGATCCATCAGCCGCTGGACTTCCTCGGCGTCAACTACTACACGCCCACCGTCGTCTCCGAGACCGACGGCAGCGGCACCCACAGCTCCGACGGGCACGGCAACAGCTCCCACAGCCCCTGGCCGGGAGCCGACCGGGTCGCCTTCCACCAGCCGCCCGGCGACCGGACCGCGATGGGCTGGGCCGTCGACCCCACCGGACTGTACGACCTGCTGCGCCGGCTGGCCGCCGACTTCCCGGCACTGCCTCTGGTCATCACCGAGAACGGCGCCGCGTTCGACGACTACGCCGACCCCGCCGGCCAGGTCAACGACCCCGCCCGGATCGCCTACGTGCGGGGCCACCTCGCCGCCGTCCACCAGGCCATCCTGGACGGCGCGGACGTCCGCGGCTACTTCCTCTGGTCGCTGCTGGACAACTTCGAGTGGGCGCACGGCTACAGCAAGCGCTTCGGTGCGGTCTACGTCGACTACCCGACCGGCACCCGCATCCCGAAGGCGAGCGCCCGCTGGTACTCCGAGGTCGCCCGCACCGGCGTCCTGCCCGGCGCCTGACCGCATGCCGCCCCCGCCCTGCCGCGCGAGCGGAGGACGGGGGCGGTTCGGTCCGGGTTCGGGTGGCGGTCAGCCGAGCGGGTCGAGGGTGAGCTGGGCCTGGACCGGATTTCCGTCGTGCACCAGCGACTCGTGGTTGCCGACGTCGTCGAAGGCGAAGGCGTACGCCTTCCCGTCCGCCATCCGGTCGTGGATGATCCGGGCGTAGTGGTTGGTGACGGAGTCTTTGTAGAAGTTCGCCGCCGACGGGTCGGGCTGGTTGGGGTTGCTCAGCAGCGTCGAACGGTTGAACCCGGCGCACAGCGTGCGCGAGATCGGCCCGCGCACCAGGTCGTTGGGGGCGTCCAGGAGCCGGTGGCAGCCGAAGACGCTGGAGGCGTCCGGCTTCTGGAAGCTCGTGACGACGGCGCCCGAGCCGTTGGTGAAGTTCATGACGTTGCCCGAGACCCGCCCGAAGTACTTGGTGTTCGGCTGGTTCCCGAACGGCGTGACGGTGAGCGTGCTCGTCGCGTACTTCTGCCAGACCCGGTTGATGTAGTCGTTCAGCACCGACGCGGGCAGCGCCCCGGTCTCCAGCCCGTACAGCGGCGACAGCGCCCGCAGCACGGTGCCGTCGGGCCGGGTCTGGATCAGTCCGCCCCAGCCGGGCTGCGCCCGCAGCGCGTTGAACACCGCGTTGTAGCCGCCGGCCTCGAGCTTCCCGGCACTGGTCACACTCCCGTCGCCGCGCTGCACGCCGACCGTGTAGGGCGCGGAGAACATGTCGACCTGGGTGCTGTTGAGCCACAGCCCGGCGTCGTTGAGCGTGTACTCGGACCAGTTGAAGAGGATGTTGCGGTTCGGGTCGCTCGGGTTCTGCACCGCCGGCTGCACCAGACCGCCCGTGGTCAGCCGGAAGTCGAGCTTCTGGCCGTACGAGAAGTAGATGCGCCCCGACAGCTTGGGGATCCGGATCGTCTTGGTCTGTCCGGCGGCCGGTCCTGGGATGGACGCGTCCGGTGCGGGGGTGGGCGGATTGCCGCCGGCGGGCCAGGCGTGGAAGGAGCCGTTGGCATCGGCCCAGCCCTGCTGACCGGTCGTCAGCGAGGTGCCGAGGTTGTAGATGTGCACGGCTTCGCCGCGGCTGGAGTTGTTGGTGATCTTCAGGGGGATGGTGGCGGGCACCGCGGCGTCCGCGGGTGCCGAGGCGCCGAACGTGAGCAGGGTGCCGGCCAGGCCCGCTGCCGTGGCCACGGCGAGCAGACGGCGTCCGAGTCTTGAGAGCACTCTCCACCTCCGTGCGGGTGTGGGGGAATTGGTCCGTACCGATTCTGAGAGCGCTCTCAGCGTTGCGCCGGGGCGCGTGCATGTCAATGCGCGGGGCGGGATGCCGCGAAGTCGCGCGGCTCGGTGGGGAGGGGACGCGGCGGGCACCGGCCGTGGCGCATGGGTGGCCGCCGGGGCATGGACACAGCGACCCGCGCCACCCGCACACAGCCCGCGCGGTGCCGGTGGAGCCGGGGAGGATCGAGGAGTACGTGCTGCGGATCCACCCCTTCGCGGCGACGGTCCTGCCGGGCCGCAAGCTGGTCGTGGAGCTGTCCAACGACGAACCCCTGGCCGACGAGCACAACGCGCTACTGCCGCCGGACGCCTTCCACCTGCCGGTGGGCCGCCCCGCCACCCACAAGATCTACCGCGACGCCGCGCACCCGTCCCGGCTGGTGCTGCCGTTCACGACGCTCCGGGCGGACGGGGAGCCGGCCAGCGCGTAGTGGCGCACCCCGGCGACGCCCCGGTGTTCCGCCTCGGGCCACAGGCAGTCCAGGACCGAGGCGGACGGGGCGAACAGGGCGGACGGGACCGCGTCCCGGGCGAACCACTCCCAGCGTTCGATCTTGTCGGGCTCGGTGACCCGGGGCGTGCCCGAGGCCCGCTCGGTGACGGCCGCCGCCGTCACCCGGGTCAGTCCGGCCAGGCCGTCGACGAACACGGCCAGGGCCCGGACGTCCTGGGCGGCGACCGTGAGTGCGGTCTCCTCCGCCAGTTCCCGGGCGGCGGTCGTCTCGAAGTCCTCGCCGGGGTCCACCTTGCCGCCGGGCAGTTCCCAGCGTCCGTCATGGCCGAGGCCGAGCAGGACCCGTCCGGTGGGGTCGAGGACGGCGAGGCCGACTCCGGTGAGGCTGTGCGAGGCGGGGCGCGCGCGTTCGGGGCGTTCGGCGCCGGGCGCGGGTGCGTGTCCGGGGTGCGGCTTCGGCTCGGGCTCGGCAGGGTTCATCCGGCCATTCCACACGGTGGGGCCGGCCTCGCGCCATCGCGGGGCAGTCCGGCGGCCGCGTCGTGGAACACCCGGCGCAGGGCGACGATCCCGTCCCCGGCCCTGGTGGGGTGCACCCGGTTGGTGAGCAGCAGGGCATAGCGCCCCGTGTCCGGGTCGACCCAGAGGCTGGTGCCGGTGAAGCCCGTGTGGCCGTACGAGGCGGGTCCGAACACGTCTCCGGCGGGGGAGCCGACGGGATCGCGGCCCTGCCAGGCGAGAGCGCGGCGCAGCGCCAAGTGGTCGGTGTGGCCCGCCGTCATGACGGCGAACGTGTCGGGGCGCAGGAGCCCCCGGCCACCGTCGGCCAGTGCGGTGCCGAGACGTTCCATGTCCGCCAGGGTGGAGAACAGGCCCGCGTGGCCGCCGACGCCGCCGAGCACCACCGCGTTCTCGTCGTGGACCTCGCCCACCACGGTGCGCCCGCGCCAGGGGCAGTCCTCGGTGGCGACCGCCCGCGCCCGCCGCCCGGCGTCCGGCCGGAACACGGTGTCCCGCATCCCGGCCGGCGCGCACACCAACTCCTCCACCAGCGCGTCCAGCGGCCGGCCCGTCGCCGCCTCGGCGATCAGACCCAGGACGATGAAGCCCTGCGAGGAGTACTGGACCCGGGTGCCGGGCTCCGCGGTCAGCGGCAGCAGCCGTACCGCCTCCAGCAGGGACGCACGGGTGGGATGGTCGCGGTAGAGCGGCACCTGACCGGGGATCCCCGAGGTGTGCGCCAGAAGTTGACGTACCGTCAGGTCTGCCTTGTCGCCCCCTCGGTAGTCGGGCAGATACGTGCCCACCGTCGCGTCGAGCCCCAGCGCACCGCGTTCGGTCAGGGCCATGACCGCGAGCCCCGCGATCGGTTTCGTCACCGACGCGAGGTCCCACAGGTCGTCGCCGTCCAGCGGCGGCCCGTCCCAGGACCGGGTGCCGGTCCAGCCGCGGTCCAGCGGGCCCTCCGGGTCGCCCACGGACCAGGCGGCCCCCGAGAACACCCGTCGTTCCCGGCCCTCGGCGAGCAGTTCGGCCAGGGTGCTCACGACCGCTCACCCCGCGAGGCGTCGTCCACCACGCCGAGGACCGGCGTGCGCGCGCCGAGCCCGGCCGACACCGCGCGCGCCGCGGCCCGCACCATCGGCCCGAACACCTCCACGCTGTCGGGGTCCAGGGTGAAGGTCAGGCCCAGGATGCCGATCGCGCCCACGGTCCTGCCCTCCGCGTCCAGGACGGGGGCCGCCACCGAGCGCACGTCCGGCTCGTCGTACTCGTCGTCCACGGCGTACCCGCACAGCGCGGCGCGCGCCAGCACCGCCCGGACGGCGGCGGGCTCGGTGGGCGTGCTGGGCGTGCGGGCCTCCAGGCCGCGTACGTCCAGCACGGCGTCGACCTCCTCCGGAGGCAGGGCCGAGAGCATGGCGAGCCCCACGCCGCACGCGTACAGCGGGGAGCGCCGGCCGGGCGCCGTGCTCATCCGGTACTCCCGGGCCGGCTCGGACCCCTCCAGGTACACCGCGTCGGTCGCGTGCCGCGCCGCGTAGAACGCCACGTGTCCGGTGCGCCGCCGCAGGTCGGCGAGGACGGGCCGGGTGAGTTCGAGGACGCGGCTGTCGTTCAGGGCCGCCGCGGCCAGGCCCAGCAGGCGTGGGCCCGGGCGGTAGCTGCCGTTCTCCGCCGCCTCCGCGAAGCCGTACTCCGCCATCGTCCGCAGGTGCCGGTGGACGGTGGGCTTGGTCAGTCCCGTGCGGCGCGCGATCTCGCCCAACCGGTGGGGACCGCCGGGCTGCACGAGCGCGTCGAGGACCTCCATCGCCTTGTCGACGGGGCCCTTCACGAGTTCCTGATCGACCGACCGGGTGTTGACCGCTTTCACCATGTCGCTTAGCTTAACCCAACCGCATTCCATCTGACGGAACGGAGGTGTTGTTCAATGGAACGAATTCATCAGGGGCGCACGATGGACCGCAGCCGTCCCACCCGACGTCACGTCCTGCGGACCGGCGGTCTGCTCCTCGGAGCCCTCGGCGCCCCGGCGCTCCTGACCGCGTGCGGCACGACGGCCGCCGCGGACCGGGCCGGCAACGTCCTGCGGGTCTCCCAGCCGGGGGATCCCAAGACGCTGGACCCGCAGAAGCAGGGCGACATGGTGTCGATGAACGTCCTGATCAACATGTTCGACACGCTCACCACCCGGGGCCGGGACAACCGGCTGCGCCCCAGGCTCGCCCTCTCCTGGAAGGCCACCGACGCGCGCACCTGGCGCTTCACCCTCCGACCCGGCGTGACCTTCCACAACGGTGAGGTGTGCGACGCGCGGGCCGTCGCCTTCAGCATCGAGCGGCTGCTCGACCCCGCCACCAAGTCCCCGATCGTCGAACTGCGCTTCGTCAAGGGTGTCACCGTGGTCGACCGCCTCACCGTGGACTTCCACACCACCGTGCACGACCCGATCCTGCCCGCGAAGCTCTCCCTCTTCGGCGGCGTGGTGGTGCCGCCCCGCCACCTGGCCGAGGTGGGCGACGCCGGGTTCGCCGACCACCCCGTCGGCACCGGCCCCTTCACCTACGTCAGCTGGCAGCGCGACCACGAACTGCGCATGCGCGCCCACGCCGGCCACTGGAACGGACGGCCCGCCGTCGACGGCCTCGTCTTCAGCCCCGCGCCGAACGCCTCCTCCTCCCTTGCCGCCCTGCAGAGCGGAGGCGTCGACCTCGTCGCCGGACTCACCCCGGACGCCGCCCAGCAGTTGGAGGGCTACGGCGGCGTCTCGCTGGACGGCCACACCGGGATCCGCACCGCCTACCTCTCCCTCAACACCCTGGAACACGGCCCGCTCCAGGACCGCCGGGTCCGCCAAGCCCTCAACCACGCGATCGACGTACCCCTGCTGATCAAAGCGGTGCTCGGCGGCAAGGCGACCGAGACACCCGCCCTCGTCCCGCGCGGCGCCTTCGGCTTCGACCCCACCGTCAGGCCCTTCGAGCGGTCCGTCGAGACCGCGCGCGCCCTCCTCGCCGACGCCGGGCACCCGCGCGGCTTCGCCACGACGATCACCGCCTCCAACGTCGACGCCAACGTCGCCGAGGCCCTGTCCGGACTACTGGCCAAGGCGGGGGTGGACGCACGCGTGAACCTCCTCGACCCCGGCACCTACTCGGCACGGCTCACCTCCGACAACCGCGGAGCGCTCGGCCCGGTCTACCTCGCGGCGAGCACCGTCTGGACGATGGACGGCGCGAGCATCGTCCAGTCCAACGTGCGCAGCGACCGACGCCAGAGCCGCTGGCACTCCGCGGAGGCCGACCGCCTCATCGACCTCGAGGAACTCTCCGAGGACCCCGCCGAACGCGAACGGGCCTTCTCCGACCTGCAACGGCTGATGCGCCAGGAGGCGCCCTTCGTCTTCCTCTACCAGATCGACAACATCTACGCCCGCAACGACCGCCCCCGCTGGACACCCGGCTCCGCGGGCGTCCTCGCCATGGAGAGCGCGGAGGTGTCCCGATGAGCGCCCCCACCCTCGACAAACCACCCGCCCCCGCGGAGACCACACC
>NZ_QHJH01000124.1 GCF_003947455.1 Streptomyces sp. WAC 04229
GCCCCGCCCCCGTTCGGCGGTGACCCGTCGCGGCCGGTTCCGCCGCCCGGGCCCGTTCCTTCCGGTCCCGGCGGGCCGGGTGGCCCGCAGGGCGGCTACGGCCACCCGCAGGCCGGTGCCACGCAGACCCCGCCCGCGCCCGGCCAGGGCTTCGGCGGCGGTGACGACGACTGGGTGCTCTCCCCGCCGTCCTCGACCGGTCCCGGCGGCCCGGGTGCTCCACAGGGCGGCTACGGCTTCCCGCAGACGGGTGCCACCCAGGCGCCTCCGTCACCCACCGGCCCCGGCGGCCCGGGTGCCCCGCAGGGCGGCTACGGCTTCCCGCAGACGGGTGCCGCCCAGACCCCGCCCGGCCAGGGCTTCGCGCAGCCGGCGACCTGGTCGGCGACCATCGGCCCGGACCGCGACTACTTCATGGCGATGATGCACCGCTCGGGCCCCGAGGCCGCGGGCCTGAACCTGCCCGCGTACTCGCCCGAGCAGCAGCGCACGCTCACCGGCAACCAGATCACCATCGGGCGCCGCCGGCACTCCACCGGTGACACCCCGGACATCGATCTGGCGGTACCGCCGGAGGACCCGGGCGTCTCGCACCAGCACGCGGTGCTGGTGCAGCAGCCGGACGGCAGCTGGGCGGTCGTCGACCAGAACTCGACGAACGGCACGACGGTCAACGGCGGCGAGGAGCCGATCCAGCCCTTCGTGCCGGTGCCGCTCCAGGACGGCGACCGGGTGCACGTCGGCGCCTGGACGACGATCACGATCCGCCGGGGCTGACGCGGCGGGCCCGTCCGTCAGGTGAAAGGCCAGGCGTACGGGCCCTCGGGGTCGTCCAGCCACGCCCAGGCCCGTGCGCCGCTGAGGGTGATGCCGAAGCGCTCGCGGTGCGGGGCGTCCTCGCGGTCCCAGAGCGCGTACGCCTCCTGCGGGTCGAGGCTGCCCCGGCTCAGCGCCAGCAGGAAGCGGAACAGGTCGTTCTCGCGGGCCCGGCGCGGCACCCCGCCCAGGCCCTGCGGCTGCGGCGCGGAGGCGTCCGCGCCGCGCAGCGGCACGAAGTACGCGGGCGTGTGCAGGAAGCGCCCCTCGGCGTGCGCCGCGTCGTGGACGGTGAGGACGACCAGCCCGGTGGCGAGCGGGGTCAGGATCCTGCCGCCGGGACGGCACTGGGCCAGCCAGGCGTGCGGCACCGAGGCCAGCGAGCAGGTGGCGAGGATCCGGTCGTAGGGGGCGCGCTCGGGCACCCCGCGGGCGCCGTCGCCGGTGACGACGGCCGGACGGTACCCGGCGGCGGCCAGGTGCCGGCGGGCCGACTCGGTGATCTCCGGTTCCAGGTCGACGGTGGTGACCAGGTCGTCGTCGCCGAGCCGGTGGGCGAGCAGGGCGGCGTTGTAGCCGGTACCGGCGCCGATCTCCAGGACCCGGTCGCCGTCCGTCACGTGCAGCTCCGCCAGCATCATCGCCATCAGGGAGGGCTGACTGCTGGAGGAGACGAGTTCGCCGTCGCGCATCCGGGTCGCCAGCGGGGCGTCGGCGTACGCGCCGCGCACCCAGCGCTCCCGGGCGTCCCGGTCGGGGTCCTCGCCCCACCGGCGTTCGTAGCCGCCCCGGACGCCGACGTAGTAGTACGGCACGAAGAGGTGGCGCGGGACCGTCCGGAACGCCTCCCGCCAGACCGGATCGGCCGACCAGGCGCCGCTCAGCTCGATCTCCCGCACCAGCTCCGCCCGCGCCGAGGCCGCGAGGCGGTCCAGGTCCTCGTGCCCGCCCATGCCTCCACAGTACGGGCCCGGGCCGGGGGACCTAAGTCCGAAGTCCTATGTCCGGGCGTCTGAGACCATGGACGGCGTGAATGAGATTCGGCGCGGCACGCTTCAGGAGCAGACCTTCTACGAGCAGGTCGGCGGGGAGGAGACCTTCCGCCGACTCGTCCACCGTTTCTACCAGGGTGTCGCCGAGGATCCGATCCTGCGGCCGATGTACCCGGAGGAGGACCTGGGTCCGGCCGAGGAGCGCTTCGCGCTCTTCCTCATGCAGTACTGGGGCGGACCGACGACGTACAGCGAGAACCGGGGCCACCCGCGGCTGCGGATGCGCCACGCTCCCTTCGCCGTGGACCGGGCTGCGCACGACGCCTGGCTGAAGCACATGCGGGTCGCCGTCGACGAGCTGGGGCTCTCCGAGGAGCACGAGCAGACGCTGTGGAAGTACCTGACGTACGCGGCGGCCTCGATGGTCAACACCGCCGGCTGACCCGTCCGTCCAAGGGTGCCCGGGACGAGTGACGGGCGGATTCCGGTCGCCCGACGCCGGATTCCGGTCACGATCCGGTCAAGTCCGAGCCCCAGACGGTTACTTCCGTACCTCGTCCTCTGACAGCATCGCCGAGAGGTCTGGACAGCATCGGCGGGGGGCCGGGTGGCGGGGTACGGGGGATTCGCGGGGTTCGTGCTGCTGCGCGCACGGGCGCACCGCCTGCTGCTCGCCGCCGCCCTGCTCACCGTGCTGCTCACCACCGCGGTCCTGACGACCCTGACCGCCTACTCGGGCGCGGTCGGCGACGCGGCCCTGCGCCACGCCCTGGCCGACCCCCGCAACGCGGCGGACACCGCGCTGGTCGTCAAGGCGGACGTACCCGAGGAGGGGCGCGAGAAGGCCGTCCGCACCGTGCGCGAGGGCGCCCGGGACACCTTCGGCGGACTGCCGGTCACCGTCCGGGAGATGTCACGGTCGGGGGCGTACGGCCTGCCCGGCACGCTGCGGCCGCCCGGCGAGCGCTCGGACGACCCGGACCTGACCTACTTCGCGGCGCTGGACCCGGCGCAGGTGCGCGTCACCGAGGGCCGGCTGCCGCGGGAGGGCGCCGGCGGGAGCGGCTCAGCCGTCGAGGTCGCGCTGCCGGCGGCCGCCGCCGAGCGGCTGGACCTCCGGCCCGGCGCCCGGCTCACCCTGGCCGACCGGTTCGACGGCCCGGACGTGGTCGTCGAGGTGACCGGCGTGTACCGGCCCGCCGACGCCGCGGCCCCCTACTGGCGGCTGGACGACCTCGCCGGGCGCGGCGTCAAGCAGGGCGGCTTCACGACGTACGGCCCGCTGCTCGCCGCCCCCGGGGTGCCGGCCGGGGGCGCGGTGAGCGCGGGGCCCTCGGGGTGGCTGGCGACGGCCGACTTCTCCTCGGTGACGGCCGGACGGACGGACGAGCTGCGGGAGGCGGCCCGGGGCGGCATGGCGTGGCTGCGCGAACGCCCGGTGCTCAGCGGCTCCACCGCGGCGACCACCTCCCTGCCCGAGGTGCTCGACCGGCTCGACCGCTCCCTGCTGGTCTCCCGCTCCACGCTGCTCGTCGTCGCCCTCCAGCTGGCCCTGCTCGCCGGGTGCGCGCTGCTGCTGGTGGCCCGGCTGCTGAGCGCCGAGCGCGCGGCAGAGCGGCGGCTGCTGCGGGCGCGCGGCGCCTCCCGGGCACGGCTGGGGTCGCTGGCCGCGCTGGAGGCGCTGCTGCTGGCCGTCCCGGCGCTGGTCCTCGCGCCGCTGCTCGCCGGGCCGCTGACCCGGCTGCTGGCCGGCCAGGGGTCGCTGGACCGGATCGGGCTGCGGCTCGAGGTACCGGGCTGGGGCGGCGGCCTGGTGTGGCTGACGGCGGGTGCGGCGGCCCTCGGGTGCGCGCTGGCGGTGACGCTGCCGGCCCTGGCCTCCTCGCTGAACGCCGGGGGCCGCGTCCGCGCGCTGCCCGCCCCGCTGCGCGCCGGTGCCGACGTCGGGCTGCTGGTGGTCGCGGGCGTCGCCTACTGGCAGCTGTCCCGGCAGACCTCGGGCGCGGTGAGCGGCGACGGCTCCGGGGCCCTCGGTATCGACCCGCTGCTCGTGGCGGCGCCCGCGCTGGCCCTGCTGGCGGGGACGGTGCTGACGCTGCGGCTGCTGCCGCCGGTGGCGCGGCTGGCCGAGCGGCGGGCGGCCGGCGGGCGCGGGCTGGCCTCGGCGCTGGCGGGCTGGCAGCTGAGCCGCCGGCCGATGCGCGGCGCCGGTCCGGTGCTGCTGCTGGTGCTCGCGGTGGCCCTGGGCATGCTCGCGATCGGCCAGGGCACCTCCTGGGAGCGCTCACAGGACGACCAGGCGGACTTCCGGGCCGGGGCCCCGGTGCGGGTCCTGGCCGCCGGTTCGGTGGGCCCGGGCCGCACCGAGACCTACGCGGACGTGGAGGGCGTACGGGAGGTGGCCCCCGCGGCGCGCTCCACGCTGCAGTTGTCCGCCGACCGCGCGGCCACGGTCCTGGCGCTGGACACCGGGCGCGCGGCGGACACGATGCTGCTGCGCCCGGACCTGTCCGACGAACCGGCCGGGACGCTGCTGCCCCCGCTGGGCACCGGGGAGCCGGCGGCGGGCGCGCGGGTGCCCGCCGGGACGGTACGGCTGGGCGTGACCGCCACCCTGCGCGGCGGCCCGGGCGGCGGCGGGGAGAGCGCCACGGGACCGGCGGACGTGACGGTCACCGTGCGGGACCGCTACGGCGTCCCCTTCCGGCTGCCGGCCGGCGAGCTGCCCGCGGACGGCCGCCGCCACACGCTGGAGCTGGACGTCTCCCCGGGCGGCTCGCTCACCGTGACCGGCGTGGAACTGGTCACGGCCCAGCCGGCCGCCCGTGCGGAGCGGCACCGCCTGACGCTGACGGAGCTGACCGCCACGGCGGCCGACGGGACCGTGCGGCGCCCGACCCTGCCCCGCTCCTGGACCGCCTCGATGCGCGGCGACGGGTCGGCCTCGTCGCCGGACGCGGACACCAGCCCGACCAGGCCCCGGCTCGCCCCGTCCGGGCCGCCGTCGGTGGAGTACGGCACCGGGTACCAGCCCGCCGACCCCTACAGCACCCTGACGTCCGCGGTGACGCTGCGCCTGGACGTCGTACAGCCCGCGCCGCCGCGGCTCACGGCCGTCGCGACCGACCGGTACCTCGACTCGGCGGGCGCCCGCGTCGGACAGAGCGTGGACGTCCAGCTCGACGGCCGCAGCCTCCCGGTGCGGATCGTGCGCTCGGTCCGCGCCCTGCCGACCACGGCCGCGTCCGACGCGACGACCCCGACGGCCTCGACGACCCCGGCGACCCCGACGAAGGACGGCGGCGCCCTGCTGCTCGACCTGCCGTCCGTGAACCGGGTGCTCCAGGCCAAGTACGGCGCGGCCCTCGCCCCCACCGAGTGGTGGCTGCGTCCGGCACCCGGCGGCACGAACGGGGTCGTCACGGCGCTGCGCGCCTTCCCGGACCTGGAGCCCTCGCAGGTCGTGGTGCGCGACGAACTGGCCGCGGGCCTGCGCGACGACCCCTTCGGCGCCGGTCCGGAGGCGGCCTTCACCGCGGCGGCCGGGGTGGCGGCGGCGCTCGCGGCGGTCGGGTTCGCGGTGAGCGCGACGGGGTCGCTGCGGGAACGCGGCGCCGAGTTCGCGATCCTGCGCGCCCTGGGTGCCCCGCGCCGTCGGCTGGCCCGCACGGTCGCCGTCGAGCAGGCGGTGCTGCTGGTCCTGGCCCTGCTGGTGGGCACGGCCCTGGGCGCGGTGCTGACCCGGGCGGTGATCCCCCTGATCGTGCTCACCCCGCAGGCCACCCACCCGGTCCCGGACGTGCTGGTCGCCCTGCCCGCCGGCCGGGTCGCCCTCCTCCTGGCGGGTGTCGCCGTCACGCCCCTCCTGGTCACGGCGGCCCTGGCCCTGCGCCGCACGGACCCGGCGTCGGCGCTGCGCGAGCAGGGAGGTGAGGCGCGGTGAGACCGGTGAGCGCTCCGTGGGTCCGCACCCGGCTTCGGGCCGCGCCCGGTGCCGCCTGGGCCCTCGCGGTGCTGGTGGCGCTGACCGCGTGTCTGGCCGCCGCCTTCCCGAGGGCACTGGACCGGTACGCGGACGCGGGCCTCGACCGGGCTCTGGCGCAGGCCCGCCCCGACCGGACCAGCGTGCTGGTGGTCGCCCCGCAGCCCGACTTCGGTCTCTCGCCCAGCGAGCGGGCGGAGTCGCTGCGCCCGGACCCGCTGGGCCGGCGGTACACCAAGGCGGTCGCCGCCGTGGACCGGCGCGCTCCGCTCGCCGTCGACCGGGCGCAGTCGACGTACGGGGTGCGCACCACCGACGGCCTCCCGGTGCCGGAACCCTGGCTGCCGCAGCCGAGCGGTCTGCCGGCCCAGTTCTACTTCGCCGCCCAGCACGGCCTCGGCGACCACGCCCGGATCGACTCCGGCCGACTGCCGCGTGTGACCGGCGCCCCGGTGACCGCCGCGACCGGCGCGCTGGAGGCGGCCGTCACCACCGAGACGGCCCGCACGCTGCGCATCAAGGTGGGCTCCGTCCTGCACGTGCCGGGCGTCGAACGCGCCCCGCTCACCGTCCGGGTCACCGGCGTGCTCGCCCCGCGCGACCCCGACGGCGCCTACTGGTCCACCCAGTCCGTGCTGCGCGAGCCGTCGCTGATGACGGTGCCGGGGGCGGCGGGCGCGGACCGCGAACGCTACTGGCTGGGAACGCTGCTGCTCGCCCCGGACGCCGGGCCCGCCCTGCTGGGCACGGCCGGGGCCCCGGTCCGCTACTGGCAGTTGGCCCCCGAGACGGACGCGTTGCACGCCCACGACGTGGACGGTTTGGCGTCGGCCGTCGCCGCCCTGGAGTCCGGTCCCGGTCTGCGCGAGGTGCGTTCGGGCGTCGACCCGCTGGCGGACGTCAGCACGGACCTGGACGAGACGGCCCTCGCCTTCGACGGACTGCGGTCGGGCATCGGTCCGCTGGTCGCGGTCGCCGCCGCCGGGGCCGGCACGGTCGCGGGGGTCGTGCTGCTGATGGCGGGCGGCCTGGCCGCCGACCGCCGCCGCGCCGAACTCGCCCTGCTGCGGGCCCGCGGCGCCTCCCTGCGGGGCGTCGCGGGGCGGCTGTTCGCCGAGACCGCCGTGGTCGCGCTGCCCGCGGGCGCCCTCGGCCTCGCCGCCGCCCTGTTCGCGCTGCCCGGTGGCCGGCTCGCCCCCGCAGTCTGGGCGGCCGTCGCGGTCACCGCCGTGGCCTGCGCCGCGCTGCCCCTGCGCGCGGCCGTCGCGCACCGCGCGGTACGGGTCCACGACGGCCGGCGGGACGTGGCCTCCACCCGTCCGTCCCGGCGGCGTACGGTCGCCGAACTCACCGCCGTCGCCCTGGCGCTCGGCGCGGTCGAGACCCTCCGTCGGCGCGGCGCGTCCGGCACCGGCGGGGATCTGGTGTCGGCGGCACCGGTGCTGGTCGGGGTGATCGCCGCGCTGGTGCTCGTACGCCTGTACCCGCTGCCCCTGCGCCGCCTCGCCCGCCCGGCGGGACGCCTGCGCGGCGCGGTGGGCCACTTGGCGCTGGCCCGCGCGGGCCGTACGTCGGTCTCGGCGGTGCTGCCGCTCCTCGCCCTGCTCACCGCGCTCACCACGGCCGCGTTCGGCGGATCGGTCCTCGCCGGGGTGACGGAGGCCCGCGACCGGGCGGCGCTGCTCACCGTCGGCGCCGACGCCCGGATCGAGGAGACCGGGCCGCTCCGGGACGGCCTGTCCGACCGCGTGCGCGGCGCCTCCGGCGTCCGGGACGTGGTCGAGGTCGGACTGGGCTACCAGGCCAAGGGCCCGGACGGCCGCCAGACGCTGCCGGTGGCCGGCGTGGACCCGGCCGCCTACGCGCGGCTCGCGTCGGAGACCGGGCTGGGGGCCTTCGAGGCGGGGCAGCTGAAGCGGCGCGGCGGTTCCGGGGAGCCGCTGCGGGCGCTGGCCTCGCCGTCGCTCGCCGAACGGTTCGGCACCGGGCAGTTCCGGGTCCGCGTGGAGGACGGCACCTCCGTCGCAGTCCGGATCGTCCTCGTCCGCGACCGCACCCCCGCCGTCTCCGGTGAGGACTTCCTGGTCGTGGACCGGGCGGGGCTCTCCGCCGAGTCGGCCCGCCCGACCGTACTGCTGCTGACCGGCGACCGGGTGGACGCGGGCGCGCTGCGCCGTGCGGCGGGCGACGAAGCCGGTGCCGAGGCCAGTGCGGTGAAGCTGCGGTCCGAGGAACGGGACCGGTACGTCGACTCGCCCCTCCAGTCCGGCGCCGAGCGCGTCTACGCCGGTGCCGTCGTCGCGGGCACCGGCTACGCCGTCCTCGCCCTGCTGCTGTCCCTGCTGCGCGCCGCTCCCGAACGCGCCGCGCTGCTGGCCCGGCTGCGCACCATGGGCCTCACCCGGGCGCAGGGCCGCCGTCTGCTCGTCCTGGAGTCCCTCCCCCAGGCCGTGCTGGCCGCCGCGGGAGGGGCCCTGACCGGCTGGGCGGCGATCCGCCTGCTCGCCCCCGGCCTCGACCTGACCACGATCGCCCTGGCGGGTGCCGCGTCCCCGGTGGGCCGCGCCGAACTGCGCACCGACCCGTGGTCGCTGGCCCTGCCGGCGGTCGCGGTGCTGGTGGTGGCGGTGGGCGTCGCCGGGGTGCAGGCGTGGTGGTCGGGCCGGCGCGGGTCGGTCACCGAACTGAGGGCGGGGGACGCGCGGTGAGGGCGTCCCCGGCGGGTCTGAAGGTCCGCTCCCGCACCGGCACCCCTGGACGACGAGCCGTATCCGCGCAGGAGGCACGATGACGACGAACCCGACCCTCGCCGACCTGGCCGACCGCGCCACCGCGTCCCGCGACCGGCCCGCCTACGGCCACGACGCGCTGATCACCTGCGACCGCCTGGTCCGGATCTTCAGCGCGGACGGCGTGGAGGTGCAGGCCCTCCAGGGCCTCGACCTGCTGGTCCGCGAGGGCGAGTTGATGGCCCTGGTCGGTGCCTCGGGCAGCGGCAAGTCCACCCTCATGAACATCCTCGCCGGACTGGACACCCCCACCGCCGGGGCGGCCCGGGTGGCGGACCGCGACCTGCTCACGATGACCGCGAAGGACCGCCTCGCCTACCGCCGCGAGGTGGTCGGCTTCGTCTGGCAGCAGACCTCACGCAACCTGCTGCCGTACCTGACGGCGGCCCAGAACGTGGCGCTGCCGATGCAGTTGGCCGGCGCGCGCGGCCGGACCGGCCGGCGGGCCCGTGCCGAACGGTCCCTCGAGCTGCTGGAGCTGCTGGACGTCGCCGACTGCCGCGAGCGCCGCCCGCGGGAGATGTCCGGAGGCCAGCAGCAGCGCGTCGCCATCGCGGTGGCCCTCGCGGGCGCGCCCTCGGTGCTGCTCGCCGACGAGCCGACGGGCGAGCTGGACTCCCACACGGCGGAACAGATCTTCGCCGCGTTCCGCACCGCCAACGAACACCTGGGCACCACCATCGTCATCGTCACCCACGACCAGGCGGTGGCGGACGAGGTCCGCCGCACGGTCGCCATCCGCGACGGCCGCACCTCCACGGAGGTCCTGCGCCGCAGCGAGGTGGACGCCGCGACCGGCCACGAGACGGTGGTGGCCCGCGAGTACGCCATGCTCGACCGCGCCGGCCGGCTCCAGCTGCCCGCCGACTACACCGCGGCCCTCGGCATGCGCGACCGCGTCGCCCTGGAACTGGAGGCCGACCACATCGCCGTACGCCCGGACGACAGCGATCGGTGAAGGGTGCCCCCGACGGAGGTCAGCGCACGCTGATGCCGAGGGCGCCGGTGCCGGCCCGGCGCAGCGCGACGGACCCGTAGGGCGTACGGAGCCGAAGCCAGGCGCCCGAGGAGAACAGAACCGGCGCGTCCTCGGCGGACCGGGCCCCGGGCCGCAGGAACCCCAGTGACTGGGCCGCGTGCACGGCCCGTACCGGCAGCCCGGTGTCGCCGACCGTCCGGGACCAGATGTCGCGGCCGATCCGGTCCAGCTCGGCCCGGGTACGCGCCTCGGCCGCCAACTCCCCCGTACGGGACCGGAACTCCGCCACCGCGGCGGCGACCAGCGCGCGCAGGGCGTCCGGTGCGGGCAGTCCGGGCTCGGGCCGCCAGCCGCCGCGCGGGGGCAGCACCCCGGCCCACGGCGGCCCGGTCACCGCGCCGGGCACACCCGCGGTGACCGACTGCTCGTCGACCGTCTCCAGCAGCTCACCGGCGGACACGGTCACGTCCAGCGTGACGTCGAGTCCGTTCTCGTACGGCTTGGCCAGCCGTACGGCGCGCACGGCCAGCACCTCGAAGGAGGGAGGCCGGCCGAAGACCGCGAGAGCCGTACCGGCCGCCTGGAGACGGACGGCGGCCGAACGGTCGTAGTGGAGCAGCCGGGAGAGGAAGGCCGCGAGATCCGCGGCCTCCCCCTCGTCGGCCAGATGGAGCACCGTCATGCGGCGACGGCCTCCTCCTTGTCGTCCGTGTACTCCCGCAGGAACTCCCGTTCCTCAGCGGTGATGCGGCGGGGCATCTGCGTCTGGAAGTCGAACGGCACGATCACGGTCGAGGCGCGGACGTAGACCACGTCCCCGTCCTTGACCTCGTAGGTGAGCGTGAAGGAGGCCGCCCTGATCTCCGTGACCCACAGCTCGATGTCGACCGGGTGGTGCCGGTGGACGAGCTGCCGCTTGTAGTCGATCTCGTGGCGCGCCACCACAGACCCCTGCTTGAAGTCCTTCTCCGGGCGGAACAGGAAGTCGATGCGTGCCTCCTCCAGGTAGCGGAGGAAGACCACGTTGTTGACGTGGCCGTACGCGTCCATGTCCG
Source organism: Streptomyces sp. WAC 04229 (assembly GCF_003947455.1). Taxonomy (GTDB): domain Bacteria; phylum Actinomycetota; class Actinomycetes; order Streptomycetales; family Streptomycetaceae; genus Streptomyces. The sequence goes on from NZ_QHJH01000124.1 coordinate 10,614, forward strand.
CCCAGCGCAGCGGGCAGCGGTAGATGTGCCGCAAGATCGATCAGCCCCGGGTCAGCTTCTTGTAGGTGGCGCGGTGCGGACGTGCGGCGTCCGCGCCGAGCCGCTCGACCTTGTTCTTCTCGTACGACTCGAAGTTGCCCTCGAACCAGAACCACTTGGACTCGCCCTCGTAGGCGAGGATGTGGGTGGCGACCCGGTCCAGGAACCACCGGTCGTGGGAGACGACCACGGCGCACCCGGGGAACTCGAGGAGGGCGTTCTCCAGGCTGGAGAGCGTCTCGACGTCGAGGTCGTTGGTCGGCTCGTCGAGGAGCAGCAGGTTGCCGCCCTGCTTGAGGGTGAGCGCGAGGTTGAGCCGGTTGCGCTCACCGCCGGAGAGCACCCCGGCCGCCTTCTGCTGGTCCGGCCCCTTGAACCCGAAGGCGGAGACGTACGCGCGGCTCGGCATCTCGACCTGGCCGACGTTGATGTAGTCCAGCTCGTCGCTGACCACGGCCCACAGCGTCTTCTTGGGGTCGATGTTCTCGCGGCTCTGGTCGACGTAGGAGATCTTGACGGTGTCGCCGACCTTGATCTGCCCGGAGTCCGGCTCCTCGAGGCCCTGGATCATCTTGAACAGGGTGGTCTTGCCGGCGCCGTTGGGCCCGATGACCCCGACGATCCCGTTGCGCGGCAGCGTGAAGCTGAGGTCGTCGATGAGCACCTTCTCCCCGAAGGCCTTGCTGAGGTTGTTGACCTCGACGACGACGTTGCCCAGGCGCGGGCCCGGCGGGATCTGGATCTCCTCGAAGTCCAGCTTCCGCATCTTGTCGGCCTCGGCCGCCATCTCCTCGTACCGCGCGAGACGCGCCTTGGACTTGGCCTGCCGTCCCTTGGCGTTGGACCGCACCCACTCCAGCTCGTCCTTGAGCCGCTTGGCGCGCTTGGCGTCCTTCTGGCCCTCGACCTTGAGGCGGGTCTGCTTGGTCTCCAGGTACTTGGAGTAGTTGCCCTCGTAGCCGTGCAGCCGGCCGCGGTCGACCTCGCAGATCCAGCCGGCGACGTTGTCCAGGAAGTACCGGTCGTGGGTCACGGCCACGACGGTGCCCTCGTACTTGGCGAGGTGCTGCTCCAGCCAGTTCACCGACTCGGCGTCGAGGTGGTTGGTGGGCTCGTCGAGCAGCAGCAGGTCGGGCGCCTCGAGCAGCAGCTTGCACAGCGCGACGCGGCGCTTCTCACCACCGGAGAGGTTGGCGACGGGCCAGTCGCCGGGCGGGCAGCCCAGCGCGTCCATGGCCTGCTCCAGCTGTGCGTCGAGGTCCCAGGCGTTGGCGTGGTCGAGCTCCTCCTGGAGCTTGCCCATCTCCTCGAGCAGCGCGTCCGAGTAGTCGGTGGCCATCTGCTCGGCGATCTCGTTGAACCGGTCGAGCTTGCCCTTGACCTCGGCGACACCCTCCTGGACGTTCTCCAGGACGTTCTTGTCCTCGCTCAGCGGGGGCTCCTGCAGCAGGATGCCGACCGTGTAGCCCGGCGACAGGAACGCGTCACCGTTGGACGGCTGCTCCAGCCCCGCCATGATCTTCAGCACGGTCGACTTACCGGCACCGTTCGGCCCGACCACGCCGATCTTCGCGCCGGGCAGGAAGCTCAGGGTGACATCATCGAGGATCACCTTGTCGCCGTGCGCTTTGCGCGCCTTGCGCATGGTGTAAATGTACTCAGCCAAGAGAAACCGTCCGGCAGCTTGAATCAGGCAGTGGGCAGATACACCCCATCTTGCCGCACCGCCACCGCTGGGAGGAAACGCGTTCCGGGCGGGGCCCCTGACCTGGCCTTTCCTGGATGCCCCCGGAGCCTCACCTGTCACTGTCGGTCGCCGCCGATCGGCCTCGGGCACCCTCGCACGGCCCAGGGACGGCCCAGCCCGAGGGTGCCGCTCCCCCGCCGCGCGGGGCTACGGTGCTGCCGTGACCAGCTCATCGGAGCGCCCTCTCCTCTTCCTGGACGTGGACGGCCCACTGATCCCGTTCGGGTCTTCGGCCGACCAGAAGGACGTCGCTGCCGCCTCCTCGACGACCGTCGACCAGGGGAACCCGTTGCTGGCCCGACTCGACCCCGGGATCGGGGCACGCCTCATTGCTCTGGGCTGCCGGCTCGTCTGGGCGACGACCTGGATGGAAGAGGCGAACGAAGTAGTCGCCCCGCGCATCGGCCTGCCGAGGCTGCCGGTGTTGGAGTGGCCGGACGTCGATGCAGGAGGAACCCCGCGAGGTCTGCACTGGAAGACTCGCCCCATGGTCGAGTGGGCCGGCGGCCGACCCTTCATCTGGGTCGACGACGAGATCAGCGCCATGGACCGCCTCTGGGTCGACGCCAGCCACCCCGGGCCTTCACTCCTGCACCGGGTCGAGCCGACCAAGGGCCTCAAGGGCGCCGACTTCCGCGCGCTCGCCGGTTGGCTCGATACCGTCGCGCCGGGTTGAGCACACCTCAGGGCTCCGAGGTCCGGCCCCGCTGACGCTGGGGCAGGGTGTCAACGGAACACCTGCGGAACTGGGCAGACTTCCAGCGGCTGCTCCGGCCGGTCCGCCCACCGCCACCCGACATAACCATGCGTGCTTGGTTATGTACTTACTGTTACGGTGAGTGCGTCTTCGAGTACCGAGGAGTCCGATGTCTTCCCTGATCAAGCCAGTGAGTGACGCCTCTTTTGACCAAGAGGTATTGAAGGCCGAAGGTCCGGTGTTGGTGGACTTCTGGGCTGTCTGGTGTGGGCCGTGCAAACAGATGAATCCGGTGCTGGACGACATCGCTTCGGAGCACGAGGGCGACCTCACCGTGGTCAAGGTCGACGTCGACCACAACCAGGGGGTGGCGTCAAGGTACGGGATCCGGAGCATCCCCACCTTGCTCCTGTTCAAGGGCGGAAAGGTCGTGGACCAGGCGGTCGGGGCGATCCCCAAGTCCAAACTGCTCGGAATTCTCGGCGAACACATCTAGCCCCCCGGCCCCCACCCCCGCGCACGCGGCAGCGGACCCGCAGTCGGGAGCGACGCCCCTCAATCCCGGTGCCGGCCGATCCCCCGCCGGAGGCATTGTTCTGACCTCGGCCACTCCCCTGCGGCAGTCGGCTCGTGGACTTCGGCTCGCTGCTATGCGCGCGGCCCAGGCTGAAGCGGGGCGCAGACAGGAGTGCAGGCCCGGCCCGGCTGACCAACATCGAAGCCGACATGGGGCGCGGGCAGGGGCCGGCGCGCGGCCAGGACTGCCGGCCAGTCGTCACCGCGGCACGGGCGAAGCCCGACCAGGTGCCCCGAGCCAGGCCGAGGGCAAGTCGTACCGGTAGGCCCTCCAGCAGCCCGAACCCGCGCGCGGACGGGATTGCCTGGTCAGCGAGCGACCATGGACAGCTCCAGCCGTCGGCCCTGGAAGCGCTCGCGCAGGAGTCGGTCGTGGGTCACCACCACGAGGGTGCCGGTGTAGTGGGCCAGGGCCGCCTCGATCTCCTCCATCAGGGACGGGGAGAGGTGGTTCGTCGGTTCGTCGAGGAGGAGCAGGTCGAGCGGTCCGGACGTGACCAGGCGGGCGAGTTCGAGCTTGCGGCGTTGTCCGACGGACAGGTCGCGCACGGGGACGGGCAGGTCCGTGGGGTGGAACAGGCCCAGTGCGAGCAGCGCGTCGGCGTGCTCGTCGGGGTGGCCCGGACGGCCCGCCGCGTAGGCCGCGAGGAGGGTGCGGGCGTCGAAGGCGGCTTCGGGGGCGCACTGTTGGCGCAGGTGACCGGCCCGGCGCGGGCGACGGACGGTGCCCGCGTCGGGCGTCAGCTCCCCTGCCAGTACGTGGAGCAAGGTGCTCTTGCCGACGCCGTTGGGGCCGGTGACGAGCAGTCGGTCGCCGGGGGCGAGCGTCAGGTGCGGGAGGGAGAGGCGGCCCGCAACTCGCACGCCGTCGAGGTGGGTTGCGGTCGCCGACGCGTCCTTGATCGGCGCGCCTTCGACTCGGGCTGCGAAGCGGAGGGGTTGCGGCGGTGGTGGTACGGGGTGCTCCGTGAGCCGCTGCAAGCGCTCGCGCGCGTTGCGGATGCGGCTCTGGGCGCCGTGGGAGCGCGAGCGTGCCCGGAAGGCGCCGGCGCCGCTGAAGGCCCACGGGCCCTTGCGGGGGATCTCGGACAGCATGCCGATACCGGAGTCCGCCAGGGCGCGCTGCCGGGCGACCTCGTCGCGCCACTGCTCGTACTCCCACGCCCAGCGCGCCCGGGCCGCCGCCTTGGCGGTGAGGTAACCGGCGTATCCGTTGCCGTAACGCCGTACCGTGCGCCGGTCCTGGTCCACCTCCAGCACGGTGCCGGTGACGCGCTCCAGGAACGCCCGGTCGTGCGTGGCCGCGATCACCGTGCCCCGGTGACGGCGCAGGCGGGCTTCGAGCCAGGCCACGGCCTCGTCGTCCAGGTCGTTGGTCGGTTCGTCGAGCAGGAGCAGTTCGGGGTCGGAGGCCAGCGTCGCGGCGAGCGCGAGCCGGGAGCGCTGCCCTCCGGACAGGGTGCCGAGCGGACGCGCGCGGTCGAGCGGCGCGCGCTCACCGAGGCGGCGCAGGATCACCTCCACACGTCGGTCCGCTCCCTGCCCGCCCCGCGCCTCGTACTCGGCCAGCAGCGCCGCGTACTCCTCGAAGGCGTCGGGACCGGCCGTGGCCAGTGCGGACTCCACGGTCCGGATACGGCGTTCCAGGGCGCGCAGATCGCGCAGTACGTGGTCCACGGCGTCGCCGACGCTCGCCGTGCCGGGCAGGTCGAGGGTCTGGGCGAGATGTCCGATGCCGCCCGGTGCCGTCACGGTCAGGGTGCCGTTGTCGACCGGCTCCTGTCCGGCGAGGAGCCGCAGCAGCGTGGATTTGCCCGAGCCGTTGTCCCCGATGACGCCGACCTTATCGCCCGGCCGGACGGTGAGGGACACGCGGTCCAGGACGACTCGGTCGCCGTAGCGCTTGGTGACGTCGGCGAGGGCGATCTGTGACGCGGGGCGGGCGGGGGCGGCGTTCACGGTGGTGGCGGAAGGAGCAGGGCGCAAGGGCGGTCCTTTGACGGGAGGGAGCAGCAGCGGATTGTGGCGGTGGCGGTACGGCGGGAGCCGGAAGCAGCTCTCCCGCCAACTGGCACGTCCGTAAAACTAGACGATACGTTGCGTCTCGTCAATCCTCTAGAACAAAGTCCCCGGCGCCACACGCACGCGGCAGCCGGGGACTCGGACGGAGGCCTGGGGCCTAGACGGTCACCCCTCGTTCTTCTTCCGGAGGAACACCAGCACCGCACCGCCGATGACCACCAGGCCGATCGCCGCGCCGCCGATCAGCGGGGTCGCCCCGGAGCTGCCGGTCTCCGCGAGGTTGGGGTTCGGGGTGGGAGTGACGGCCGTGGCGGGGGCCGGTTCGCCGAGGGTCTGCGTGGTGTCGCCCGTCGTGGCGCTCTGGGTACGGCAGTCGAGGACACCGGAGAAGCGCTGTTCGAAACCGGCCGGGCCGCGGATGGTGAAGTCGTAGGGTCGGTCCTCCGGCAGCGGGACGGTCACCGTGCGGGTCTCACCGGCCGCGATGGTGTACTCGGCATCGAGCAGCGAGAAGGTGAACGGCGCGTCGCCCTTGTTGACGGCGGTGATGTCCAGGCCGCCCTCGGTGCAGTTCTTCTCGGCGGACAGGGCCGGTATCGCCCCCTGGCCGGCCCAGGTGGCCGTGGCCGTCGCCGCGACCGTGGACTCGCTGGAGCCCGCCAGGATCTGGGTCTGACTCCGGCTCTCGGAGGCGAACGCCCGGCCCACCGGCACGGTGGTCGACGCCTGGACGGCCAGCTCGGACGTACCGGCCTCCGCGTCTTCGGGCACGTCGAAGAAGATCTGGGTGCCGTCGGCGACCTCGGTGACCGGCTCGCCCTCCTTGTCGACGATCCGCACGCCGCTGGTGGCGGCGTCCACCGGGGGCGTCACCGTCGCGCCGCCCGCGTTGGTGCGGACGGTCACCGGACCGATCCGCTCGCCGGGACGGCCCGAGACCGCGGGCGGGTCCAGGGTGAGCGAGGCCGCGGGCTCGCTGCGGCCGCGGGCGTTCTTCTCCAGGTAGTCGGCGAGCCGCTCGGCCTGCGGGTCGGTCGCCTCGACGTCCGTGTGGTCGGAGTAGCGCCAGATCGCCACCTGGGTGCCGGCCGCCGCGTCCTGCTCGGTGAGCCCGCCGCGGACACCCGCCTTCTTCGCGAGCGCGGCGAGGTCGTTGACCTGGGGGTAGGAGTTGTCCAGGATCCAACGGATGCGGCCGGCGTCCTTGTTGATGCCCAGCGAGGTGCCGCTCCACGGCGTCTCGTAGTACCTGGCGTCCGTCTGCGTCGGGTTCTGGACGTCGACGCAGTACGTCTGCAGCATCCCGCCGCCCTCGACGGACATCTCGAAGAGACCGGCCGGCACCTCCTGGTCGCCGCCCTCCCCGTGGATGACCGCGGTGCCGTGCGTCTTGAGCCCGCCTATGGTGGCCGTCGCCCCGCCCTGGCCCCCCGCTCCGTCCTGGGCGGCGGCCGGTCCCGCACCGGCCACCAGACCGGCGACGGCGGCCGCGGACACCAGGGCCGTGGCGGCGGTACGCGCCGTCCTCCGGCCGGGCAGAGACAGTGCAGCGAGCGAAGAAAACACCAAATTCCCCTTCGAGCAGGACCCGTTGGCGTGGGGGGAACGGTCCCACCAGCAGAATCAGCAGCCCCACAGGGCTCGTTCGGCATCCTAAGGACCTCACGGACCGTGCCCCCGGGTGATGTTCGCCCACGCGGTGATCCGAATCGGAATCGTTATCGCCGACCGGCCCTGTGAGCAGGGCTTATCGACAAATCCACCCGGATTCGTCCGGGCACATGGGTCGACAAGCCCGTACTTCGGTCATTTCAGGCGGACCGCCCGGGTCAAGCCACGGCGGCGGGCTCCGGGCGTTGTTCGAGGTCCGGGCCGGCCGACTCCCCCACCGGTGTCTCCCAGTTGGGCTCCGGCCGCGGCGGGGAGGACGAGACCTCCGGCGCCTCCGCCTTCCCGGTGCGCCTGAACGCGGCCGTGCCGCGCGCGAGATCGTGGCCGATCGCCACCGCGTCGATGTCCGCCGAGGTCCAGTTCTGCCCCTCGCGCACGTCCGTGCGGACCTTCAGCCGGCCCTGGACGACGACGGGGTCGCCCACCGCCAGCGACGCTGACGCGTTGGCGGCGAGCTGCCGATTGGCCCACACCGTGAAGAAGTTGGTGTGGCCGTCCGTCCAGGCGCTCTTCTCGCGGTCCCAGTAGCGCGCGGTGACCGCCAGCCGGAAGCGCGCCGACGGCCCGTTCGCCAGGTCCCGGAAGACCGGCTGCGTGGCCACGTTGCCCACGGCGCAGATCATCGTCTCGTTCATCGCGAGTCCTCCCTCCCGCACGGGCCCGTCCCGTACGGCTGCGTCCGGCGGCCGCGTTCGTCACGACCGCCGCGAGGCCAGACTGCCCCGGCCCGCGCCCGGCCCGCCGAGGGCTGTGGACCGAAGCCCGCCTGTGGAGAACCCCGTCACCCGTGTGGGTGAAAGTCTCCGATCCGCCCCGAGGAGAGAGTCGGAGTCGCCGATCCGCCCCGCAGGGAGATCGGAGTCGGGTCGGAGCCGCCGATCCGCGCCTATCTCGCCACAGTCCCCACCCCCGTGACCCGCCCGTACTGCTCCCGCACTTCCCGGTACCGCAGCAGTTCCGCCGCCAGCGGATCCAGCACCCTGGCCCGGCCGCACCCGGCGGCCGCCTCCCGCAGCAGGCGTTCCGCCTCGTGGCCGTAACGGCGGGCGGGGCCGCGCGCCGCCATGCGGCAGGCCCACTCGATGAGGGGACCGCCGATGATGCCCGCCAGCATCAGCAGCACCGGCACGCCCAGGTTGGGCGGCATGAAGCCGACGATCTGGCCCAGCAGCCACAGACCGCCCACCACCTGGATCAGGGTCATGGACGCCTGGGCCAGCACGGCCACCGGCCACCAGCCCGGACGCGGTGGGCGGCCCGGCGGCAGCCCCGTGCGCTCCGCCAGCTCGTCCAGGGCCTCGGGCAGCCCCTGGGCGCCGCGCACGGCCGCCTCGCGCATCGCCTGCGCCCACGGCGCCGGAAGTCCGGCCGACGCCCGCTCGGCGACCGTGCGCACCGCCTGCTCGACGCGCTGCCGCGCGGTGGCCTCCTCGTCCGGCTGGGCGCGCAGCTGGAGGCGCCCCGTGGCCGGTTCACGGCGCTCGTGGTACCAGCGCCACAGCCGCAGCCAGGGCGTACCGCACGCGCGGTTGGCGTTGCGCAGCCAGGCCCGCTCGGCCGCGTCGCCCGCCGCGGTGGCGCCCACCGCGTCCGCGAGCCGGTCCGAGAACTCCTCCCGGGCCTCCTCACTGAGGCCGGTCCGCCGCCCGGTGACGTACACGGAGCGCAGGCGCCGGGCGGCGGCGTCCACATCGGCGGCGATGCGGCGCGCCGGGGCCTGCCGCTCGGCCACGAACTGGCCGAGCACCTCGCGCAGCTCGCCGATGCCCTCCCCGGTGAGGGCGGACAGGGCGAGCACGGTCGCGCCGGGTTCGCCGTACTCCCCCAGCGCGATGCCGTCCTCGTCGAGCAGGCGACGCAGGTCGTCGAGGACCTGTTCGGCGGCCTCGCCGGGCAGCCGGTCGATCTGGTTGAGGACGACGAGGGTGACCTCCGCGTGGCCCGCCATCGGCCGCAGATAGCGCTCGTGGAGGACCGCGTCGGCGTACTTCTCCGGGTCGACGACCCAGATGACGGCGTCGACCAGGTCCAGGATGCGGTCCACCTGCTCGCGGTGCTGGACGGCCGCCGAGTCGTGGTCGGGCAGGTCGATCAGGACCAGCCCGCGCAGCGGCGACTCGGAGTCGGGGTGCTGGATCGGGCGGCGGCGCAGGCGGCCGGGGATGCCGAGGCGGTCCAGGAGGCTGGCGGCGCCGTCGCTCCAACTGCACGCGATGGGCGCGGCGGTGGTCGGCCGGCGGACGCCCGTCTCGGAGATCGTCACCCCGGCGAGGGTGTTGAACAGCTGCGACTTGCCGCTGCCGGTCGCGCCCGCGATGGCGACGACGGTGTGCTGCCCGGAGAGCCTGCGCCGCGCGGCGGCCTCGTCGAGGACCCGTCCCGCCTCGGCCAGGGTCCCGCCGTCGAGCCGGGTCCGGGAGAGGCCGACCAGTTCGCGCAGGGCGTCCAGCCGGGACCTGAGCTGTCCGTCGTAGGCGAGCGGCATCAGGGCGGCCGAGGTGGCGGCGGGCCTGCTGGGCAGCACCGCGTACTGCTCCGTGCCACCGTTCTCGTCCACCCGCCGCGCGATCAGCCCGTCACCCCAGGCACCCTCCCCGTCCCCGGAACCGGCGCCCGAGCCGGGACCGGAGGAACCACCGGGACCGGACGAGCCACCGGGACCGGACGAGCCACTGGAGCCGGAGGGACCGCCGGGACCGGACGGACCACCGAGCGGACGCCCGCCTGGCCCCCGAGCCGGGGAGCCTGACGGACCGTCCGAGCCGGACGAACCACCGGCGACACGCTCGGCCCTCGCCGCCCGCTCGGTACCTCCCGCATGTTCCGTCCCTTCCGTCCCTCCCGCACGTTCCGCCCCTCTCGCACGTCCCTTCCCTGCGTCACGTTCCTTCCCTCCCCCGCGTTCCTTCGTTCCGGCACGCTCAGCCCGTCCCGCACGCTCAGCCCGTCCCGCACGCTCAGCCCGTCCC
>NZ_QHJH01000125.1 GCF_003947455.1 Streptomyces sp. WAC 04229
CGGCAGAGAGAGGGGCACTGCGGTCGCTCCAGGCTTGTCGCGCATCGGACATCCGGGTTAACGCCGGGCGGCCTCCCGACGACACGCGCGTGTTGACGCCAACCCCCGCGCGGAGGTGTCCCGCGCCCTGTCCGCAGCCTGGACCGCGGCGCGGGGCGGGTCTCCCTTCGCGTAGATTGCCTGGCGAGCGCGGGTTCGCGCGCGTCGAACGGGAGAGGCGGACGGGGCCGTGGCAGGGGCAAGGCAGGCCGTGGGCGAGGCCCGCAGGATCGTCGTCAAGGTCGGTTCGTCCTCGCTGACCACGGCCGAGGGCGGCTTGGACGCCGACCGGGTGGACGCCCTGGTGGACGTCCTCTCCAAGGTCCGCTCCGGCGGGGAGCGGGAGATCGTCCTCGTCTCCTCCGGCGCCATCGCCGCGGGGCTCGCCCCGCTGGGCCTGCGCCGCCGCCCCCGGGACCTGGCCCGCCAGCAGGCCGCGGCCAGCGTCGGCCAGGGCCTGCTGGTCGCCCGCTACACCGCCTCCTTCGCCCGCTACGGCGTCCGCGTCGGCCAGGTGCTGCTGACCAGCGACGACATGAGCCGCCGCGCGCACCACCGCAACGCCTCCCGCACCCTCGACAAGCTGCTGGCGATGGGCGCCTTCCCGATCGTCAACGAGAACGACACCGTCGCCACCGACGAGATCCGCTTCGGCGACAACGACCGGCTCGCCGCCCTCGTCGCCCACCTGGTCCGGGCCGACCTGCTGGTCCTGCTCTCCGACGTGGACGGCGTCTACGACGGCGACCCGAGCAGGCCCGGCACCTCGCGGATCGCCGAGGTGCACGCCCCCGCCGACCTCGCGGAGATCGAGATCGGCAGCGCCGGCAAGGCGGGGGTCGGCACCGGCGGCATGGTCACCAAGGTCGAGGCGGCCCGGATCGCCGCCGCGGCCGGCATCCCGGTGGTCCTGACCAGCGCGGTCCACGCCGCCGACGCCCTGGCCGGCGGCGACACCGGCACCTACTTCCACGCCACCGGCAGGCGCTTCGCCGACCGGCTGCTCTGGCTCCAGCACGCCTCCACCCCGCGCGGGGCGCTCGTCCTCGACGAAGGGGCGGTGCGCGCGGTCGTCGAGGGCCGCAAGTCGCTGCTCCCGGCCGGGATCGCCGGCGCCGAGGGCGAGTTCGCCGCGGGCGACCCCGTCGAGCTGCGGGACGGCACCGGGCGGGCGGTGGCGCGGGGCCTGGTCAACTTCGACGCCAAGGAGATCCCGCGGCTGATCGGCCGCTCCACCCGGGAACTGGCCCGCGAGCTGGGACCCGCGTACGAACGTGAGGTCGTACACAGGGACGATCTGGTGATCCTGCACCCGTAATAGGTCGAAACGTCCCCGAATCGGCGGTGGACGTTCCGCAAAACCGCCCCGCGATCCCGTGCGGCCTGCTCAACTTTTCTCAGGGACGGACCCGGCCGACCGCCGGGCCAGCCGTGTGTGCGAAGGAGGCCGTCGTGAGCGGAGTGCGCCCTGGGCCGGCGGCGTCCCGCGGTGGTACCGCCTCCCGCGGCGGCTCGGGTTCCCGCGCAGGCACGGGCGCCCGCCCCGGCGGCCCCCGCAACGGCGCCCGCGCACCCGGCGAGGAACGCGCCCTGTCCAGCGTCGCGGCCGGCGACCGGTTCCGGGGCGAGGACCCCGGAAACACCCCGCGCCTGTGGCACGTCACCCTCAGCGTCTCCGGCGCCCGCGCTCCCCTCACCGAGGTGCGGCGCGCCCTCGAACAGCTCGCGCACGACCATCCCTTCCTGCTGACCAGCAGATACGCCGACGACCACGCGGAGATCCGGTACTGGGAGGAGGCCCGCGACCTGCACGACGCCGCCGCGGTCGCCCTGCGCCTGTGGGGCGAGCACCGGCAGACCGCGGGGCTGCCGCCCTGGGAGATCGTCGGCCTGGAGGTCATCGACCGGGCCACCTACCACCAGCGCATCGCGGCGGGGTACGGCCCCGCGCCGGCGACGCCGGTCGGGGTGCACCCCTTTTAGCGGGTTCCGTTTTGGCGGGGTTCCGTACCGTCCGCTGCATGTCTCGGGGTGTGGGACAACCGGTGGACGGCCTGGCCCGGCCCACTACGCTGCCCCCATGACCACGCTCTCGCCGTACGACTCGATGTCCCCGGTCACCCGGGCCGCCTACCGGGCCAAGGCCGCCGCGGCCGACCTCGCGCCGTTGCCGCGGGCCGTCAAGGACGACGCGCTGCTCGCCGTCGCCGACGCGCTGGAGGTCCGGACGAGCGAGATCGTCGAGGCCAACGCGCAGGACGTCGCCAAGGCCCGCGCCGCCGGGACCAGCGAGGCCATCATCGACCGGCTCACCCTGACCCCGGAGCGGGTCCGCGCCATCGCCTCCGACGTGCGCGACGTCGCGGCGCTGCCCGACCCGGTCGGCGAGGTCGTGCGCGGCTCCACCCTTCCCAACGGCATCGACCTGCGCCAGGTCCGGGTGCCGCTCGGTGTGGTCGGCATCATCTACGAGGGCCGGCCCAACGTGACCGTCGACGCCGCCGCCCTGTGCCTGAAGTCCGGCAACGCGGTCCTCCTGCGCGGCTCCTCCTCGGCCTACCAGTCCAACACCGCCCTGGTCCGGGTGGTCCGCGACGCCGTGGGCGGGGCCGGGCTGCCCGCCGACGCGGTCCAGCTGGTGCCCGGCGAGAGCCGTGAGAGCGTGCGCGAGCTGATGCGGGCCCGCGGGCTCGTCGACGTGCTCATCCCGCGCGGCGGCGCCTCGCTGATCAACACCGTCGTCCAGGAGTCCACCGTCCCCGTCATCGAGACCGGCACCGGCAACTGCCACGTCTACGTCGACGCGCTGGCCGACGTCGACACGGCCGTCGAGATCCTGGTCAACTCCAAGGCCCAGCGGGTCGGCGTCTGCAACGCCGCCGAGACCCTCCTGGTCCACCAGGACATCGCCGCCGACTTCCTGCCCCGCGCCCTGGACGCCCTCGCGGAGGCCGGGGTCACCGTGCACGCCGACGAGCGCGTGATGGCGTACGCCCGGGACTCCAAGGCGACGGCCGTCGAGGCCACCCCGGAGGACTGGGAGACGGAGTACCTGTCGTACGACATCGCCGCGGCGGTCGTCGACTCCCTCGACAAGGCCGTCGAGCACATCCGGCTGTGGACCTCCGGCCACACCGAGGCCATCGTGACCACCTCGCAGCAGGCCGCCCGCCGTTTCACCCAGCTGGTCGACTCCACGACGGTCGCGGTGAACGCCTCCACCCGCTTCACCGACGGCGGCCAGTTCGGCTTCGGCGCCGAGATCGGCATCTCCACCCAGAAGCTGCACGCCAGGGGCCCGATGGGGCTGCCCGAGCTGACCAGCACCAAGTACATCGTCACCGGCGACGGGCACGTACGGCGCTGAACGATCGGGGCATCTCACCCAACGGACGAATTTCCCGGCCGTCTGCCCAAAACGACCCCCCAGGTCTACTCTGGATCCGTGCCGGAGGACGTGGGGGGTACGCCGTTTCCCGACGGCTGGGAGCCCGACGACGAACACGACCGCGGGGTGTCGGACGAAGAGTTCGCCTCCGTGGTCTTCGACGAGGCCTTCGTACGGGCGGCCGCGGTGCACGAGCCGACCGCCGTCGAGCGCCTCCTGGCCGCCGCGCAGGCCCGCGCCGAGGCCACCGAGGCGGAGGCGGCCCGCCGCGGCCGCACCAGAGCCGAGCGCTACGACGACGGGTACGGCGATTTCGGCCATGATCCCGACCTCGACGACCCGGACGACGACCGCGACCTCCTGGACCGCCCCTACGGCGCCCCTCCCGCGTCCGGCAAGCAGGTCCGCTGGCACCGGCCCGTCGCCTGGGTGCTCGCCCTCGTGATGGGCGTGGGCATGGTCGCACTGGCCTTCGCGGCCGTCTACCGGGGAGCGTCCTCGGGCAGCGGCACGCAGCAGGTGCCGCCACCCGCGTCGACCGGCCCCGAGCAGGGCGGCTCCGTGACCCCCTCGGCCTCCGCCGACTACTCGCAGCCCGCCGTCCCGGTGCTTCCGAGCAGCCCCTGACCTGCCGTCCCGCGGCCCCAAGCTGTCCCAACTTGACCTGCACCGGCGCGTTTACGCGACCTTCCGCCGACCTACCCTGAAGGTATGGCAGGGCTTGGCGATCCGCCCGGAGGGACGCCCGAGGGCGCCCCCGGCGGCGGAGAGGACGAATACCGATCCGTCGTCTTCGACGAGTCGTTCGTCCGCGCTGCCCGGCTCCAGGAGTTCTCCGCCCAGGAACGCATCACCGACCACGCCCCCGCCGTCCGCCGCCGCCCGCCGCTGCGCCGGGCCGGCCTCTCCCGGCAGGCGCTCGTCCTCGTCGTCCTGATCGCCGTGGCCTTCGGCACCGCCATCTACATGGGTGTACGGCACCCGTACCAGAACCCGTCCGCGCAGCGGGCCGCCGAACCGGTGCGGATGACGGTCGTCCCGCTCGCGCCCCGGGGCAGGGTGCCCGGCGCCGGCGACGCCGGCTTCCTCTACGAGCACAGTCCCGCCGCGCGGTTCCGCACCGCCGCCGAGGGCGTCCCGCTGCCGGGGGCCCGGCGCACGGCGCACTTCTCCGAGGACCAGGTGCTGAACGCGCTGACCACCGCCAAGAACTACATCGTCCGCTCGGCGCTGGACCCGGACGTGCTCGGCGGCCGGGAGGTGCGCTCGGTGCGGGTCCTGCTCGACCCCGACCAGCTCCACCAGTTCGACGAGAGCTTCGAGCGGCCCACCGCCGACGGACGGCACGCGCCCACCGGGTGGCTGGTGCGCTTCGACCCCGGCCGGGCCGAGCTGGCCGACCCCGAGATCCGGGTGAACGGCAGCCTGCGGGCCCTGGAGACCGACGCGTCCACGCTGGAGGTCACCGCCGACCACACCATGGTCTACGCGCTGCGGCCGGCCGGTGACCAGCGGGCCGGGACGTCGCTGTTCACCGTCCGGCGCGAGCTGACCTTCCGCTACGACCGGGAGGACCTGCGCCTGCACCAGACGCAGCTGGTCGCCTCCTACGTCCAGGCCGGGCCGCTCTCCTGCGCCGAGGACTCGGCGAACCACCTGCGGCCGCTGCTCGCCGGCCAGACGGCCGGGACCGGCGCCCCCGCCGGCACCGACCCGTACACCTCGGACAACGCCACCGCCCTGTGCGGGACCCTCGCGGCGAGCGCCCAGCCCAAGGTGTGAGGTCCCCGCGCCGGTCAGGCGCCGTCGCGCGGCGGGCGGTCGTCCGGGTCCCCGGGGCCGTCGCCACCTGCCGGGCCCGCGGAGGACCCGTTCGCGTCACCGGGCGGCCGCGGCTGGGAGGACGTGAAGCCGCCGAAGCCCCGCCGCATCCGGTCGCCGAGGTCACCGGCGCCGCCCGCGATGTCGTTGACCAGCTTCATCAGCGGGTCCTTGGAGCCCCGCACGTGCGTCGCGTAGTGGGACGCCGACTCACGGAAGGAGTCCCGGACCGAGGTGTCCTTGTCCTCGTCGCGCCGCGGGTAGTGGCCGTCCATGATCCGCTGGAAGTCCCGGGAGGCCGCCCACTTCTTCAGCTCGGCCGCCCGCACCGTGGTGAAGGGATGGGTGCGCGGCAGCACGTTGAGGATCTTCAGCACGGAGTCGCGGAGGTCGCCCCCGGCCTCGTACTCGTCGGCCTGCTCCAGGAACGCGTCCACGTTCATCTCGTGCAGGTGGTTGCCGCCCGCGATCTTCATCAGGCCGCGCATGGACGCCTGGATGTCCTGGCCCACCAGCAGCCCCGCGCGGTCGGCGGACAGCTCCGACTTGCGGAACCACTCGCGCAGCGCGGTCACGATCGCCATGATCGCCACGTTGCCCAGCGGGATCCAGGCGACCCGGACGGCCAGGGAGGTCAGGAAGAGCAGGATGGTCCGGTAGACCGAGTGCCCGGACAGCGCGTGCCCCACCTCGTGCCCGACCACCGCGCGCATCTCCTCCTCGTCGAGCAGCTCGACGAGGCCCGTGGTCACGACGATGATCGGCTCGTCCAGGCCGATGCACATCGCGTTCGGCACCGGGTCCTGGTTGACGTACATCGGCGGGACCTTCTCCAGGTCCAGGATGTAGCAGGCGTCGCGCAGCATGACGTTCAGATGGGCGAACTGCCGGTCCGAGACGCGCACCGAGTCGGACAGGAACAGCAGCCGCAGACTCCGCTCGGGCAGCAGGCCGCTCAGCGCCTTGAAGACCGTGTCGAAACCGCTCAGCTTGCGCAGCGCCACCAGCGCGCTGCGGTCGGCCGGATGCTCGTACGCACGCGAGGAGATCCCCGGGAAGCGCCTGCGCTGCCGGCTCGGCACGTGCTCGTGCCCGTTGTCCTGATGGCCGTCGGACATGTCTTCCCCCATGTGCGTGTGTGTGGCCTGTGCGGGTGTCCGGCCTCTGCGAACCCTTGTGCGGTCCTGTGCACCCCCGGAGCCGGGCCCAGCCTAGGCGGAGATACCGTGGACGGGCAGTACACCGAAGGAGTCCACGCCATGCAGCACATCCCCCACCCCGACTGGCTCGCCGGGGCCGCGACCGCCGCCGAGCAGCAGGGGCCGGGGAATCTGCTCCGGATCGTCCTGATCGTCATGGTCCTGGGGTGCGTGCTGACCGCGTGGTTCCTGCTGCGGGGGTACAAGCGGAAGGACGACTGAGCCGGTCCGAAGGTTCCCCGGGCCTCTTCCGCGCGGTCCCGTCGGCGGAGTCGGCGTGATCGCCCGTGAACGGCCCGCATACGATGAGCGGACGTCTTGTCCCGCCC
Organism: Streptomyces sp. WAC 04229; assembly: GCF_003947455.1. Taxonomy (GTDB): domain Bacteria; phylum Actinomycetota; class Actinomycetes; order Streptomycetales; family Streptomycetaceae; genus Streptomyces. Next base: position 6,777 of record NZ_QHJH01000125.1, read on the forward strand.
ACACCGGATAGGTCCTGCCGATGAGCCTTCCCCTCAGCGCCGCCCAGTTCGCCACCCTCGCCGCCGAGGGCGGCGAGGAGCACAGCGGCAACCACGAGAGCCTCAGCCCCTACGTCACCGGCATCGGCGCGTTCATCGCCCTGATGCTCCTGCTGTGGATCACCACCCGGTTCAACCGCGACCGCTGAGCACCCGGGGCCGTGGGGGCGGCCGGGGTGCCCGGGGTGGGCCGGTAGGGTCTGCACGCATGGGAGAGCAGGACACGCCTACCGGCCCGGCGTACACGCCGGGGCGCGGCACGCAGAACGCGGTGCCCGCCCGCGCCACCGGTCCGGGCAACGGCCCGTCGTCGCCGGGCAAGCGCCGTCTGGGCGTCATGGGCGGCACCTTCGACCCGATCCACCACGGGCACCTCGTGGCGGCCAGCGAGGTCGCCGCGCAGTTCCAGCTCGACGAGGTGGTGTTCGTCCCCACCGGACAGCCGTGGCAGAAGAGCCACCGCACGGTGTCCGCGGCCGAGGACCGCTACCTGATGACCGTCGTCGCGACCGTCGAGAACCCGCAGTTCTCCGTGAGCCGCATCGACATCGACCGCGGCGGCCCCACCTACACCGTGGACACCCTGCGCGACCTGCGCGCCCTCAACCCGGACGCGGACCTGTTCTTCATCACCGGCGCCGACGCCCTCGCCCAGATCCTCACCTGGCGCGACAGCGAGGAGCTGTTCTCCCTGGCGCACTTCATCGGCGTCACCCGGCCCGGCCACACCCTCACGGACGCCGGACTCCCCAAGGGCGGCGTCTCGCTCGTCGAGGTCCCGGCCCTCGCCATCTCCTCCACGGACTGCCGTGCGAGAGTCGCCAAGGGCGATCCCGTCTGGTACCTGGTGCCGGACGGCGTCGTGCGCTACATCGACAAACGCCAGCTGTACCGCGGCGAGTGAACCGAGAGGGGCACCGGTGAACGACGGATACGCCGCGGGATACGGCGGCGACGACCAGTACGAACTCGTCGGCTACGACGAGTACGGCCGGCCGGTCTACCGCCAGGCCCAGGCCGCTCCCGGCGGGCAGCAGCAGTACGACCCGTACCAGCAGCAGGGTCAGCAGTACGGGCAGCAGGGCTACGGCTACGGCCAGTACGCCCCCGCGGACGGCGGGCAGGCCGCCCAGCGGCCCTACGACCCGTACGACCCCTACGGCTCCGGTACCGGCTACGACACCGGACAGCAGCCCGCCACGCCCGGCCAGGGCTCCTACGGGTATCCGCCCGCCGCGCAGCAGCCGTACGACCCCTACGGCCAGGCCGCGACCAGCGGCCCGCAGCCCCGGGTCGCCGAGCAGACCGCGCACATCCCGCAGCAGGCGGGCCCGCGCGAGGAACCGCAGCCGGCCGCCCCCGCCGCCGACGACCGGGAATACCGGACCGAGCAGTTCGCCTTCGTCGAGGAGCCGGCCGACGACTCCGAGGACGTCATCGACTGGATGAAGTTCACGGAGAACCGCACCGAGCGCCGCGAGGAGGCCCGGCGGCGCGCACGCACGCGTGTCGTCGCCCTGGCCGTCGTTCTGGCCCTGGTCGCGGTCGGCGGCGTCGGCTACCTCTGGTACGCCGGAAAGCTCCCCGGCGTGGGATCCTCCGACGACAAGACCGGCTCTGCGGCGGCGGCGGGCGCCCAGAAGCGCGACGTGATCGCCGTCCACCTGCACGACACCAAGGGCGGCTCCACCTCCACCGCGCTGCTCGTCGACAACACCACCACCAAGAAGGGCACCGCCGTACTGGTGCCCAACGGCCTCGCCCTGACCGGCGACGACGGCAGCACCACCACGCTCGCCAAGTCCGTCGACGACGAGGGCCCCGACGCCACCCGCACGGCCCTGGACTCCTCCCTCGGCACCGACATCGAGGGCACCTGGCGCCTGGACACCCCCTACCTCCAGATCCTCGTCGACCTCGTCGGCAACATCGAGGTCGACACCAACGCCGACGTCGCCGACCCGGAGGCCAAGGACAAGGGCGCCACGCCGCTGGTGCGCAAGGGCCAGGGCCAGACCCTCAGCGGCAAGATGGCCGTCGCCTACGCCACCCACCGGGGCTCGGGCGAGCAGGCCGACGCCCAGCTGCAGCGGTTCGGGCAGGTCATGCAGGGGGTGCTGCGCAAGCTGTCGTCCGACCCGCAGGCCGCGACGACCACCATCCAGACCCTCGGGCTGATCCTCGACCCGCCGCTGACCGAGAAGGACCTCGGCTCCTTCCTCGCCGGGCTCTCCGACCTCGCCAAGGGCGGCGACTTCAGGACCGAGCTGCTGCCCGTCGAGGAGGGCGGCTCGCTCAGCGCCGAGGCGAGCGACAGCGTCGTCAAGGACATCCTCGGCGGCACCGCCAAGAGCCCCGACAAGGACGCGGCCGTCAGCGTCTCCGTCCGCAACGCCACCGGCGTCGAGGACCGCACCGGCAAGGCCCGCGTCGTCCTGCTCAACGGCGGCTTCACCTTCCTGTCCGGCGGCACCGCCTCCGGCACGGAGGCGAAGTCGGAGGTCGTCTACGCCGAGGCCGCCGACAAGGAGAACGCCGTCCAGGTCGCCAAGACCCTGGGCCTGCCCACCGACGCCGTCGCGCAGGGGAAGACCTCCGCGAACGCGCGGGTCTCGGTGGTGCTCGGCCAGGACTACGAACCGGCGTCGTAGCGGCCGCGGGCCCCTTCGCGAGGTGGCGGCGCGGTCGGCGCGTGGGCCGCCGTCGGCGGTCGTGAGACCCTTGAGGTCAACCGACCGCCGACCCGAAAGCCAGGCAGTGACCGCGACCGACCGCTCCATCGAACTCATCAGCACCGCCGCCCAGGCGGCGGCCGACAAGCTCGCGCACGACATCATCGCCTACGACGTCAGCGACGTGCTGTCGATCACGGACGCCTTCCTGCTGGCCTCCGCGCCCAACGACCGCCAGGTCAAGTCGATCGTCGACGAGATCGAGGAGCGGCTGAACAAGGAACTGGGCGCCAAGCCGGTGCGCCGCGAAGGCGACCGCGAGGCCCGCTGGGTCCTGCTCGACTACGTCGACATCGTCGTCCACGTCCAGCACAGCGAGGAGCGCGTCTTCTACGCCCTGGAGCGGCTGTGGAAGGACTGCCCCGAGCTGGAGCTGCCCGCCGACGCCAAGGAGACCCGCGGCAAGGCCGAGGAGCACGCCAGGCTCCAGGCAGCCGAGGAGGCGACGCAGGCAGACGGGGACTGGCGATGAGCGCCACCGGCGAGGTGGCGGCGGGCCGGCCGGGCCGCGGCCGGCGCGTCATCCTCTGGCGGCACGGCCAGACCGCGTGGAACGTGGAGCGCCGCTTCCAGGGCAGCACGGACGTCGAGCTGACCGAGACCGGCGTCGCCCAGGCCCGCCGCGCGGCCGAGCTGCTGATCCACCTGAGGCCCGACGCGATCGTCGCCTCCGACCTGGTGCGGGCCGCGGACACGGCCGCCGAGCTGTCCGCCCTCACCGGCCTCGAAGTGACCCTGGAGGAGGGCCTGCGGGAGACCTACGCGGGCGTCTGGCAGGGGCTGACCCACGACGAGATCATCGCCCGGCACGGCGAGGAGTACGCGGCGTGGAAGCGCGGCGAGCCCGTGCGCCGCGGCGGCGGCGAGCTGGAGACCGAGGTCGCCGACCGTGCCGCTCCCGTGGTCCTGCGGCACGCCGAGAAGCTCCCCGAGGACGGCACCCTCGTCGTGGTCAGCCACGGCGGCACCATCCGCACCACCATCGGCCGCCTGCTCGGCCTCGACCCGCGCAGCTGGGAGAGCCTCGGTGGCCTGACCAACTGCTGCTGGTCGGTCCTCGGCGAGGGCGCGCGCGGCTGGCGACTGCTGGAGCACAATGCCGGCACGCTGCCGGAACCGGTGCTCGGCGACGACGACTGAGCCGCCGGGCGGCGGGCCCGGTCCCCGGATTTCACTTTCCGGCAGGCCACAGGCTAAAGTTCTTCTTGTTCGCCCCGCCGAGCGGAGCGAACAGGAACACGCGGCCCAGCCGCGTGGCACCAGGGGCTATAGCTCAGTTGGTAGAGCGCCTGCATGGCATGCAGGAGGTCAGGAGTTCAATTCTCCTTAGCTCCACAGCCCACGGACGAATCCCGTCCCCCTCGGGGGGCGGGATTTTTCGCATCCGCCCGCTTGAGCAACTGGGCTCCCAGGGGCGTATACCCCTGTGGAACTCCGTGTCCCGACTGGTACTGAGGCGTCGCTGACCGTATTGGCCCGGTCGTGGCAGAATCAAACGGCCGGAAGGGGACCGCGACCCGACGGGAGGGAGTGGCGATGCCTGCGAGCATCCTCGAGGAGGTCGGCCACCTCCTCGGCGGAGCGGTGGCACGGAACACGGTCACTCGCCTCCACTGCCCTTCCTGCGGTTCCGGGCACGTGGCCCAAGTCCTGGGTGACAACGGCGGAATCTCGTACGTGTGCACGGCCTGCGGCCACAGCTGGAGCTGATCGATGGGTGCACACAGGCGGAAGTGCGACTGGTGCGGCAGCGGTACGCCGATCGTGCGCGACATGGAGCCGCTCAACCCCGACTACCAGTACTGGTGCGAGGAATGCGCGCGGGCGCTGATCATAAAAGGCGACCCGATCGAGACGTACCGCGAGCTGGAGGGCGAACCGATCTACGGCCGGCTCCTGGAGGAGCACTGCACCCTCAAGCGGTTCTACTCGTTCGTGACGGCCTAGGGCAAACCGGACGGAACGGAAACGATTTGGTGTTCGCCCCGGTGGACCGTGTAATGTTGGCGTCGCCGCCGGGGAGACCGGGCGGATGAAGGACAAGGGGCTATAGCTCAGTTGGTAGAGCGCCTGCATGGCATGCAGGAGGTCAGGAGTTCAATTCTCCTTAGCTCCACAGTTTCGGAAGAACCCCCCGGATCATGATCCGGGGGGTTCTTCGCGTGTTCACCGTCAGCGGCCGAGTGCCCGGCGCCCCCGGCCCTGGGAGAGGACCGGCAGGTTGGTGCGCGAGGCCGGAGCCGGTCCGCGCAGATCCTCCTCGATCCGCAGGGCCAGCGCGGGGCAGCGGCGCACCGCGCGCACGGCCTTGGCCTCCGCGAACCGCGGCACCTCGGCCTGCGCGACCGTCGGGAAGCCGTCGGCGCCCAGCTGGAAGACCTCCGGGAGGATGTCCGCGCACAGCCCGTGGCCCCGGCACAGCGTCCAGTCGACGTAGATCCTCTGGCGGCTGGGGCCGTTCGCCTCGTCACCGCCCGGGACGCCCGTGGGCGCCATACCCCCCTCGAAGAGCGGCAGGACGCCCTCCACGGGCCGTCCGCAGCCGTTGCCGAGGACGTGGGCGGCGAGGTCGTCGGTGAACGCGGCGACGGTCGACTCCAGGAACATCGCCGAGCCGTCCGGGTGCGAGCAGGCGCCGCGCCGCTTCACGTTCCGGGCGACCTGCTTGACGGCCTCCAGGGCGGCCGGGCCGCCACCGTTCAGGATGTCCTCCAGGCCGCGCGCGGCGGCGGGCAGACCGAGGTAGCAGGGGCCGCACTGGCCCGCGCTCTCCTGCGCCAGCCACTGGGCCACGCGCAGGGACTCGCCCAGCGGGCAGGTGTCCTGACCGATCGGCAGGATCGCGCCCGCGCCGAGCGAGCCGCCCACCTGCTGCAGGGAGTTGCGGGAGACGATCGCCTCGTCGACGCTCGCCGCGTCGAGCCACTTGCCGTGGTAGCCGCCGGTCAGCACGCCCTGCGGCACCGGCGGGGCGCCGGCCAGCTGGAGTACGTAGCGCAGCGGCACACCCGTCGGCACCTCGATCACCATCGGCCGGGCGACCGCGCCGGAGACGGTGAGCATCACGGTGCCGGGCTCGTCGTACAGCCCGGTGTTGCCGTAGCGCTCCGGTCCGATGCGGGCGGCGATCGCGAGCTGGGCGAAGGTCTCGGCGTTGGACAGCAGGGTCGGGGCGCCGCCGACGCCGCTCTTCGAGGCGCTCACCTTGCGGCCGGGCGGGATCGCCGGGCCGCCGTCGATGGAGCGGATCAGCGAGGCGGCGGCACCGGTCACCATGCGGACCGGGTTGCGCTGCACGCGGGCCCGCAGGGCGGAACGGCGGCCGTTGCTGAGGCCCCGTTCGGCGAGGGCGGCCTCCATGGAGCGCTGGGTGGACTCGCGGGTGACCCCGATCACGAGGGTGCGGGCGCCCATCGCCTCGGCGCACAGCAGCGCGCCGTCCAGGATCAGGTGCGGGGCACGGTTGATGAGCACCGTGTCCTTGCGGCAGGCCGGCTCGTCCTCACTGCCGTTGACGACCACGACCGGCCGGACGCCGCGCTTGATCGCCGCCTCGGCGACCGAGCGCAGCTTCTTGTGGAAGGGGAAGCCCGCGCCGCCGCGGCCCCTCAGGTTGATGCGTTCCGAGAGCTGCGCGAGCTGCTCCCCGCCCATCGGTTCGAGCGGACCGTGCACCTTGAGGTGCATCGGCAGATCCAGGCGCTCGACAAGGTCGAAGCCCGACGTGAGCTGGGGAAGACCGACGACGCGGACTTCTGGGACGTCGGGCAGGGCCTCGTTCACTTATGGCCTCCGGAAGGCGTGTTCCAAGGTTCGCCCGAACCCGGTGCGTCGAAGTCGTAGGCCGACGACGGCGCACCGGGGGTTGGTTCATTGGCGGGACCGCTGTTGTACGTGTCGTTCGGGTAGTACGTGTCGTAGACCGCGTTCGTCTCAGCGGTGTCGTACACGTCACTCGACCCGTAGCCGGAGGCGTCCGGATTGCCGTAGACGGGGATGGTGTGTCCCGTGTCGTTGAGCGGGTCGTAGGCCGACGGGGGTGCCTCGCCGACCGGTGGCGGCGACGGTATGGGCCAGCTGCCCGAGGTGGCGGCGGCGCTGTCCACGTAGGGCATCGTCTCGGTGGGGCGCATGTCGGGCGGCAGCGTGTGGGACCCGGTGCCGTCGCCAGCCAGCGGCGGCCGGCGGGCGCCGGAAGGGCCGGACACGGCGCGGTAGGCCGCCGCGAAGCCGCTCGCGCGCTCCGGCGGAGCCAGGCGCTCCGCGGTCTCGTACAGCGGTGCGGACCTGCCGCGCCGCCGCGTCGCCCCGGCCCGCTCGTAGCCGGGCAGCGCCGCGGGGTCCTTCCACTGGGCCCGCTCCTGCGGCCGCTCCTCGCGGACCGGCCGCTCCCCGGTGCCGAAGAGGGCCGCGATCCGGTCGGCGGCCCTGCGCTTGACCGGCCGGGGGGCCGCCCGCAGCGCCAGGGCGCCCATGACACCCAGTACGGACAGGCCGTACAGGATCGTGAAGACCGGCTTCGCCGCTCGACCCGCGTAGAGCCCGTGCAGCAGGGCCAGGCACCACGCCGGATAGGCCAGCATGTGCATGGCGCGCCAGCGGGAGGCCACGGGGGACGCGGACGCGAAGCGGGTGCGCAGGGCACCGGTGACGCTCACGAAGATCATGAGCATGCTGGCCAGGGTGCCGAAGCCGATCAGGACGGCACGGCCGCCGAACTCCTCGTCGTCCGTGGCGAGCAGCCCGAACGGGAGGACGGCGGCGACCCAGGTGGTGTGGTCCAGGGCCAGCTTGACACCGATGTGCACCAGGAGGAACACGACCGAGGCGACCGCGGTGATCCGGTGCACGGCCTGGGCCAGGATCCGCTGGCGGGTGTCGAGGACGATCCGGTCCTGGGCGAGGAGTCCCCAGATCACCGAGCAGCTGAGGAAGACCAGGGAGAGGACGCCGGCGCCGAAGTCGAGGAACTCGGCGAAGGTGTCGTCGACCGTGCTGTCGTTGGTCACCACGGCAGACCTCCCCACGTCACGGACGCACCGAGAGGCGTCGAGCTGGTGGCGCGAGGGTGGTGCGGAGGGCGGATCGGGGGAGGGTTCATGGGGGCAACTCCGGAGCGGTTCGGGAAAGCGGTCCCGCTGCCGCACTCTAAGTGGCGCCATACCCGTGGGTACGAGGTTTGAGTTATTGCGTTGTTATCAAACGACAGTGCGCTCGTAGTGTTGTCCCCTTACTGGTTGTTACGCGAAGTAACCTTTGACCTTGGTTCAGGTTTGCCGGTCGCGCGGCCGGCCGGAACGCGCGTCGCGGCCCGATCGGCGACTGCGGTACCCTGACGCCATGCGTGCCGTACGCCTTCTGCTTAGCGAGCCGCGCTGATCAGTCCCGACCCCGGTCGTAGTCCGGTGGCCGGAATCGGCGCGGCGTCCCCTCCTGTGCGAGGGGATTTTTCATTTCCCGGCATTCGCAGCCGCTGGTTGCCGCTGGTCTTGAAGGTCGCAGCCGCTGGCAGAGACGATCGATGGAGCTTTGAGGATCATGAGCGAGACGAACCCCGCGGCGACCGCCCCTGTGTCGGCGGACGCCGCGCCGCACCGCTACACGGCCGCCATGGCCGCCGAGATCGAGGCACGCTGGCAGGACTTCTGGGACGCCGAGGAGACGTACGCGGCGCCGAACCCCAAGGGTGACCTGGCGGGCGACCCCGAGGTCGTCGCCCGGCCCAAGAAGTTCATCATGGACATGTTCCCGTACCCCTCCGGCGCGGGCCTGCACGTCGGCCACCCCCTGGGGTACATCGCCACCGACGTCTTCGCCCGCTTCCAGCGGATGACCGGCCACAACGTCCTGCACACCCTGGGCTTCGACGCCTTCGGACTGCCCGCCGAGCAGTACGCGGTGCAGACCGGCACGCACCCGCGCGTGTCCACCGAGGCCAACATGAAGAACATGGTGAGCCAGCTGCGCCGGCTGGGCCTGGGCCACGACAAGCGCCGGTCGTTCGCCACGATCGACCCCGACTACTACAAGTGGACCCAGTGGATCTTCCTGCGGATCTTCAACTCCTGGTACGACGAGGAGTCGGGGAAGGCCCGCCCGATCGACGAGCTGGTCGCCCAGTTCGCGTCCGGTGAGCGGGCGATCCCGGGCCACCCCGGAAGCGCCTGGAGCACGCTGAGCGAGGCCGAGCGCGCCGACGTCCTGGGCGAGTTCCGCCTGGCCTACGCCTCCGACGCGCCCGTCAACTGGTGCCCCGGGCTGGGCACCGTGCTGGCCAACGAGGAGGTCACCGCCGACGGCCGCTCCGAGCGCGGCAACTTCCCCGTCTTCAAGTCGAAGCTGCGCCAGTGGAACATGCGCATCACCGCCTACGCGGACCGGCTGCTGAACGACCTGGACGAGCTGGACTGGCCCGAGGCCATCAAGCTGCAGCAGCGCAACTGGATCGGCCGCTCCGAGGGCGCCCGCGTCGACTTCCCCGTCGACGGAGAGCGCATCACCGTCTTCACCACCCGCCAGGACACCCTGTTCGGCGCCACCTACATGGTGCTGGCGCCCGAGCACCCACTGGTCGAGAAGTTCACCCCGGCCGCCTGGCCCGAGGGCACCCACGAGGTGTGGACCGGCGGCCACGCGACCCCGACCGAGGCGGTGGCCGCGTACCGCGCGCAGGCCGCCGCCAAGTCCGACGTCGAGCGGCAGGCCGAGGCCAAGGACAAGACCGGCGTCTTCATCGGCGCCTACGCCACCAACCCGGTCAACGGCGAGCAGGTCCCGGTCTTCATCGCCGACTACGTGCTGATGGGCTACGGCACCGGCGCGATCATGGCCGTCCCGGCCGGTGACCAGCGCGACTTCGAGTTCGCGCGCGCCTTCGAGCTGCCGATCCGCTGCGTGGTCGAGCCGACGGACGGCCGCGGCACCGACCCGGCGACGTGGGAGGACGCCTTCGGCTCCTACGACGCGAAGATCATGAACTCGTCCAACGGCGAGATCAGCCTGGACGGCCTGGGCGTCGCCGACGCCAAGGAGCGCATCACCGAGTGGCTGGAGCGCACCGGCACCGGCGAGGGCACCGTCAACTTCCGCCTGCGCGACTGGCTGTTCAGCCGCCAGCGCTACTGGGGCGAGCCCTTCCCGATCGTCTACGACGAGGACGGCATCGCGCACTCGCTGCCCGAGTCGATGCTGCCCCTGGAGTTGCCCGAGGTCGAGGACTACTCGCCGCGCACCTTCGACCCGGACGACGCCGACACCCGCCCCGAGACGCCGCTGTCGCGCAACGAGGACTGGGTGAACGTCACCCTGGACCTGGGCGACGGGCGAGGCCCCCGCCGGTTCCGCCGCGAGACCAACACCATGCCCAACTGGGCCGGCTCCTGCTGGTACGAGCTGCGCTACCTGGACCCGCACAACAGCGAGCGGCTGGTCGACCCGGAGATCGAGCAGTACTGGATGGGCCCCCGCGAGGGCCTGCCGCACGGCGGCGTCGACCTGTACGTCGGCGGCGCCGAGCACGCCGTGCTGCACCTGCTGTACGCGCGCTTCTGGTCCAAGGTGCTGTTCGACCTGGGGTACGTGTCCTCGGCCGAGCCGTTCCACAAGCTGTTCAACCAGGGCATGATCCAGGCCTACGTCTACCGCGACAGCCGCGGCATCGCGGTGCCGGCCGTCGAGGTGGAGGAGCGCGACGGCGCCTACTACCACCAGGGCGAGAAGGTCTCCCGGCTGCTGGGCAAGATGGGCAAGTCCCTGAAGAACGCGGTCACCCCCGACGAGATCTGCGCCGAGTACGGCGCCGACACCCTGCGCCTGTACGAGATGGCGATGGGCCCGCTGGACGTCTCCCGGCCCTGGGACACCCGCGCGGTGGTGGGCCAGTTCCGGCTGCTGCAGCGGCTGTGGCGCAACGTCGTCGACGAGGACACCGGCGAGGTGACCGTCACGGACGTCGCGGAGGCCGACGTCGACACCGACACGCTGCGCGCCCTGCACAAGGCCATCGACGGCGTCCGGCAGGACCTGGAGGGCATGCGGTTCAACACCGCCATCGCCAAGGTCACGGAGCTGAACAACCACCTGACCAAGGTGGGCGGCCCGGTCCCGCGTCCGGTCGCCGAGCGTCTGGTGCTGCTGGTCGCTCCGCTGGCCCCGCACGTCGCCGAGGAGCTGTGGCGCAAGCTGGGCCACACGGACTCCGTGGTGCACCACGACTTCCCGGTGGCCGACCCGGCCTACGTCGTCGACGAGACCGTGACCTGCGTCGTGCAGATCAAGGGCAAGGTCAAGGCGCGGCTGGAGGTCGACCCGGCCATCTCCGAGGGTGACCTGGAGAAGGCGGCACTGGCCGACGAGAAGGTCGTGGCCGCGCTGGCCGGGGCCGGGATCCGGAAGGTGATCGTGCGGGCGCCGAAGCTGGTGAACATCGTCCCCGCGTGAGGTCGTGAGACTGAGGCCCACAGGCCCGCTCGGGCGGGCCGAGCGCTGGATTTCGCCGGTCTCGGGGTGACCCCTTACGGGGAGCTCCGGGGCCGGGTACGGGCAGGTTCGGGGTTCCGCCGGAACCCTGGGCCTGCCCGTTGCGTTTACCGTGGAAGAGCGGCGCGAAGAGTGCCGCGGACGCCGGCGCGTGCGGGCCGGACGCTCGGAGGAGGAGCTTCGTGGAAGCAGTGATCACCGTCTTCGCCCTGCTCTTCGTGCTCGCCGTGGTGCTGGGCGTCTACGCCACGGTGAAGGCGGTCGGCGCGGCCAAGCGCAGCGTGGACCGCGGTATCACCCAGGCCCGGCGCACGGTCGAGGACCACACCCTGCGCGCGAAGTCCTTCGTCCAGCCCGGCCCCGTCGGGGAGCTGGCGCAGCTGCGGCTGAGCCTGCGCACGTCCATGCGGGCCACGCAGGACGCGTTGCACGCACGCGTGGCGGAGGACGCGTCCCTCAAGGAGTCGCTTGCCCTCTTCGAGCGGCTCAGCGCCCACGGTTTCGAACTCGACGGCGAGCTGCGGCGGCTGGAGTCCGAGCCGGACCGCGTAACGCTCGCCGAGCTGCTGCCCTCGCTGCGCGAGCGCACCGAGCGCATCACGCGGTCGGCCGAGTCCCTGCGGTGGGCGGCCCGTGACCGGGCCCGCCGCTTCGCGGACGACGACCTCGACTCGCTGAGCGCGCAGATCGACGTCGAGGCCGGTGCCCTGCGGCACTGGACGGAGACGGAGCCCGCGGCCGCGCCGCCGCCCTGGCCCGAGGCCCCGGCCGCCGACGCGCCCGCCGCCCGGCAGAGTTGGCCGGAGCCCCCGGTCCAGGAGCCGGCGGAGGAGACGGCGCGCCCCGCCCTCGACCCGCCCGGACCCCACCCCGTGTACCCCTGGCAGAAGAAGGCCCGCCCGGAGAGCACGACCTGACGACACCCGTGTGAACACCCGGTCGTCGGGGCCGGGCTGCCGGACGGACAGTACGCCAGGTAATCTCCAGCTCATGTCCCGCCATGTCGCGATCGTCACCGATTCAACGGCCTACCTCCCGGCCCGGACGATGGAGCGGCACGGCATCACCGCGGTACCCCTGACCGTCGTCCTGGGCGACCGGGCGCTGGAGGAGGGCACCGAGATCTCGACCCGCTCCCTGGCCCAGGCCCTGCAGAAACGGCGCCCGGTCACCACCTCCCGCCCCAGCCCCGCCCTGTTCGCCGAGACCTACCGGAAGATCGCCGAGTCCGGCGTCGACGGCATCGTCTCGCTGCACCTCTCCGCCGAGCTGTCCGGCACGCACGACGCGGCCGTCGTCGCGGCCCGTGAGGCGCCGGTCCCGGTGCGCGTCGTGGACACGGGGATGATCGCGATGGCCCTCGGATTCTGCGCGCTGGCCGCCGCGGACGCGGTGGAGGCGGGGGGCACGGTGGACGAGGCCGTCACGGCCGCCGAGAAACGGGCCGCGGGCACCTCCGCCTACTTCTACGTCGACACCCTCGACTATCTGCGCCGCGGGGGCCGGATCGGGGCGGCCCAGGCGCTGTTCGGCTCCGCGCTGGCCGTGAAACCGCTGCTGCAGCTGGACGGTGGCCGCATCGAGCCCCTGGAGAAGGTCCGGACGGCGTCCAAGGCCATCGCCCGGCTGGAGGAGATCGCCGCCGACCGGGCGGGCGGCGCACCCGTCGACATCGCCGTCCACCATCTCGCCGCCCCGGACCGGGCGTCGGCCCTGGCGGACCGTCTGCGGGAGCGGGTGCCCGGGCTGGCCGACCTGCATGTGAGCGAGGTCGGGGCGGTGATCGGGGCGCATACGGGGCCCGGGTTGCTGGGGGTTGTCGTCTCGTCGCGGTGAGGGGGCGTCGCGCGGACGCGCGATCGCGCCGTGGCACGTCGCCCGTTCGGGGGGCGGAGTTTTCCACAACCCGTGGGTAGTCCACGGGAATTGAGCATGATCGTCGCGGGTGGGGTGAGGTGTCGGATCCTCGGCGCATGGCACTTCGATCACGCTCACGCTCACAGTCCGGCCCTCGCCCACAGTCCCCCGCACGCTCACAGTCCCGCTCCAGCGCCCAGTCCTCCGCACGCTCACAGTCACGCACGGTGACCGGATCCAGCGGTCCGGGTCGCGCACCGGCCTCCGACGGCCGGCTCCGCCACCGCCACCCGCCCCGCTCCCACGCCCGGCACGGACGCCGGACCGCGGCCGCGGAGGAACTGCGGCGGCGGTCCGGCGTCCGTGCCGGGCGTGGGAGCGGGGCGGGTGGC
>NZ_QHJH01000126.1 GCF_003947455.1 Streptomyces sp. WAC 04229
ACCCTGCCCCGAGCCCGAGTCCCCTCCCGCGGAGGCGGCCGCGACCTTGTCCAGGGCCGACTGGAGGGACTTCACGTATCCGGCGCTGGTGTAGGTGGCGCCGGAGACGGCGTCGATGTCGGCGGTGCCCGCGCTGACGGCGGCCTGGTTGAGCTTGGGCACCGCGTCGGCGGTGACCTGGTCGCTCTGCCCGCCCTTGGGAGCCTGCACGGCCTCGGCCCCGGTGATCTTCCCGCCGCTCACCGTGAGCCGGACCTGCACCGGTCCGTACTGGGTGCCGGCCGCGTCTCCGGTGACCGTGCCGGACCCGGCGCCCCGGCCGCCCTGCGGCGACTGCGCGGCCGCCGGCGGCGCGGCGCCGCCCGCCGCCGCGGCGGAGCCCGGGTCCGAGGCCGGTTTCAGCGACAGCAGCAGCACGATCCCGGACACGGTCGCGGCGCCGGCGAGCACGGCACGCCGAACGGGGTGACTTTTCCTCATCTGTCCTGGACTCCTGATGTCCGTCGCTCACATCTCGAACGACTCGTGGTGGATACGGCGGGCGGGAACCCCCGCGCCGCGCAGTGCCTCGTACACCGACTGGGCGAAACCGGGCGGCCCGCACAGGAAGACGTCGTGGCTTTCGACGTCCGGGATCTTGCGGCTCAAGGTCTCCGCGGAGATGTCCGGGCGCTCCCCGTCCGGGCTGTTGACCGCGTACATCAGCCGGGCGCCGCGCTCCTCGGCGATCCCGGCCAGCTCGTCCCACAGCGCCAGCTCCTGCGTGCTGTTGGCCCGGTAGAGCAGCGTGATGTCGCCGGACGCGCCGGGCAGCGTCTCGAACAGCGCCCGCATCGGCGTGATCCCGACCCCGCCCGCCACCAGCAGCACCTTGCCGCGGCTGCGGCGCTGGGCGGTCAGGGCGCCGTACGGGCCCTCGGCCCACACCCGGGTGCCTGGCTCCAGCTCGCGCAGCCGGGCGCTGTGGTCGCCGATCGCCTTCACGGTGATCCGCAGCATGTCCGGGCGCGGCGCCGCCGACAGCGAGTACGGGTGGGAGCTGAGCCGCATCCCCGGCGCCAGGAACCGCCAGCGGAAGAACTGACCGGCCTCCGCGCCCATCCGGTGCAGCCGGCGACCGCCGATCAGCACCGACACGATGCCGGGCGTCTCCTCGATCACCGCCTCCACCCGCATCCGGTGCCGCAGGTTGAGGCGCAGCGGCGTCAGCACGCGGTACCAGAGGACGAGCGCCGTCACCGACCCGTACAGCACGTACCAGACGGTCTTCGCGACCGGCTCGACCGCGAAGTCGTTGCCGGTGCTCAGCTGGTGCCAGAAGGTCAGGAACACGGCCGCGTACGTCAGCAGGTGCACGTGGTACCAGAGGTCGTACGGGATGCGCCGGCGGACCGGGCCGATCGAGATCAGCCCGATGACGACCAGCAGTCCGGTGCCGATGGCGGCCTTGCCCATGTCGGGCAGCTGGTTCACGGAGTCGACCGTCTGGGCGAGGATGTCACCGAGGCCCTTGCCGGCCTGCGCGGCGTAGCCCCACATGATCAGGAAGACATGGGCGAGGACCAGGCAGAGCGTGTAGCGGCCGGTCATGGCGTGCCAGCGGGCGACCCGGTCGGAGCCCACCCGCCGCTCCAGCGCCGGTACGCGTGCCATCTGGAGCACCACCAGCGCCATCAGGTACCCGGCGAGCAGGCCGGTGATCCGGCCCGCGTTGAGGATCATGCCGGTCTGGTCCGAGATGGCGGGCGTGTTGCGCCACCACAGCCACAACACGCCCGCCGCGCCCGCCCACACGGCGAGCAGCAGGGGGACGGCGGGGGAGCGGCGCGGACGGATGCGCCGCATCGTCTGACGGCGGGCGGCACGGCCGCCGGCGAGCGTGGTGGTCACGGTTCCTCCGTGGGGACTTGACCCTTGGCCCACAGATACGCGCCGCGCCGCCCCAGCGTTCAGCCGGGTGCGGACTCCCGTCAACGGTCAGTAGCGCGTGATCGCCGTCGCGCCGCCGGTGGTTCCGATCGCGAGGTGCGGGCGCTCGCCGGGCTCGGCCCACCGCAGGATGCGCCGCATCGCCTCGGCCGGCACCGACACGCAGCCGGCCGTCGCCCCGCGCCCGTTGACGTGCAGGAAGATGCCCGCGCCGCGGCCGCGCACGGGGCGGTGGTAGTTGAAGCCCACGACCAGGGCGTGGGCGTACTGCGCCGTGTAGGTGACCAGGTGCTCGGCCTCGGCGGCGCGGCAGTCGGCGGGGCGCGGCTCGGTCCAGCGGTTGTAGGCGCGCGAGGCGTTGTCCTGGCACCACCAGGAGTCCCGGCGGACCGGGCGGTACGGGTACGCCGTGCCGCGCGGTGCCGCCCGGATGCCGAAGGCGTACGGCAGGTCGTACAGCCCGGTCGGGGTGGTGTTCGTGCCCTGCACGCGCGTCGCCCCGGCGGTCAGCCCCCCGGCCCCGAAACGGGCGGGCGCGGAACCGGCCCGCACCCACCGGCCGTCCCCGGCGCCCCTGCGGTCCCACCAGGTGACCGTGCCCGTCGTCGAGCCGGTGCCCGGCGCGACGGCGGTGATCAGCTGGGTGCCGCCGCCGGTGTCCGCCATCCGGGCCGGAAGCGGCTGGGCGGCGGGCCCGCCGGGCGGCGCGGAACCGAGCGTGAGGAGGGACGCGGAGACGAGGACGGCTACGACACCGGGGCGCATGGCTCAGACGGTAGAGGGGGGCAGCGGCAACGGCAGCCCGGGAAGGCCGTCCAGGCTCGTCGCCACGTGCTCCTTCTTGGTGAAATAGGCGCTGAGCGAGGCGTCGTCCTCCCGGGCGAACCGCTTGCCGTGCAGATCCCGGTCCTCCTCGTACGCCATGAAGGGGACGGCGTAGCCGCAGGTGTCGCGGACGAGTTCGGCGGTCACGACGATGACCGCGCGCAGTCCGTGCGCGGTGCTGTCGATCTCGGGGAAGTGGCCGAGGAGGCCGGGGAAGCGCGGGTCGTCGCGGAAGACGGGCTCGCCGCGGCCGTGCACCCGGACGATGTTCGGCGGCCCCTGGAATGCGCACCACATCAGGGTGATCCGCCCGTTCTCCCGCAGGTGGGCGATGGTCTCGGCGTTGGAGCCGGCGAAGTCGAGATAGGCGACGGTGAGTTCGTCCAGCACCGCGAAGCTGCCCGTGAGGCCCTTGGGGGACAGGTTCACCGTGCCGTCGCCGGCCAGGGGAGCGGTGGCGGTGAAGAAGAGGGGCTGCGCCTCGATGAAGGCGCGGAGTCTGCCGTCTATGCGCTCATAAGTCTTTCCCATGCCTAATGATTATGCGGGAGTGGACGCGGCGCGTCCCGGCCGCCTGCGAGATTGACGAATCATGCAGAGTTCTGCATACTCATGCATCACAGTGATCGTACGGTGAGGAGCGACCCAAGTGAGCAGCAACAGCGGTGACGTCCGGCTCTGGGGCGGCCGTTTCGCCGACGGTCCCGCCGAGGCCCTGGCGAAGCTGTCCGCGTCCGTGCACTTCGACTGGCGGCTCGCGCCCTACGACATCGCCGGTTCGCGTGCCCACGCGCGCGTGCTGCACAAGGCGGGCCTGCTCACCGAGGACGAGCTGACCCGGATGATCGACGGCCTCGACCGGCTCGAGGCCGACGTCGCCGACGGCTCCTTCACCGGCACCATCGCCGACGAGGACGTGCACACCGCCCTGGAGCGCGGCCTGCTGGAGCGCCTCGGCGCCGACCTCGGCGGCAAGCTGCGCGCCGGCCGGTCCCGCAACGACCAGGTGGCCACCCTCTTCCGGATGTACCTGCGCGACCACGCCCGGATCCTCGGCGGCCTGATCGCCGACCTCCAGGACGCGCTGGTCGGCCTCGCCGAGGCCCACCCGGACGTGGCCATGCCCGGCCGCACCCATCTCCAGCACGCCCAGCCCGTGCTCTTCGCGCACCACGTCCTCGCCCACGTCCAGGCGCTCGGCCGGGACGCGGAGCGGCTGCGCCAGTGGGACGAGCGCACCGCCGTGTCCCCGTACGGCTCCGGCGCGCTCGCCGGCAGCAGCCTCGGCCTGGACCCGGAGGCGGTCGCCCGCGACCTCGGCTTCGAGCACGGCAGCGCCGGCAACTCGATCGACGGCACCGCCTCCCGCGACTTCGTCGCCGAGTTCGCCTTCGTCACCGCGATGGTCGGCGTGAACGTCTCGCGGATCGCCGAGGAGATCATCATCTGGAACACGAAGGAGTTCTCCTTCGTGACGCTGCACGACGCCTTCTCCACCGGCTCGTCGATCATGCCGCAGAAGAAGAACCCGGACATCGCCGAACTGGCCCGCGGCAAGTCCGGCCGCCTGATCGGCAACCTGACCGGCCTGATGGCGACTCTCAAGGCCCTCCCGCTCGCGTACAACCGCGACCTCCAGGAGGACAAGGAGCCGGTCTTCGACTCCATCGACCAGCTGGAGATCCTGCTCCCCGCCTTCACCGGCATGATGGCCACCCTCACCGTCCACCGCGAGCGCATGGAGGAGCTGGCCCCGGCCGGCTTCTCGCTGGCCACCGACATCGCCGAGTGGCTGGTCCGGCAGGGCGTCCCGTTCCGCGTGGCGCACGAGGTGGCCGGCGAGTGCGTGAAGGCCGCCGAGGCCGAGGGCAAGGAACTGGACGAACTGACCGACGAGCAGTTCGCGAAGATCTCCGCCCACCTCACCCCCGACGTCCGCTCCGTGCTCGACGTCCCCGGCGCCCTGGCCTCCCGCAACGGCCGCGGCGGCACGGCGCCCGAGGCGGTCGCCGTCCAGCTCGCCGAGGTGAAGGCGGACGTGGCCGGCCAGCACGCCTGGGCGAACGCCAAGAAGTAGCACCCGGTGTACCGGAGGGGCATCGCGGTTACGTTGGTCAGCGAGCTACAGCAGCTACGGCAAGCTCAGCAGCTTCAGCAGCCGACCGAACGGAGCCCGCGATGCCCTTCGCCCGCCTGGCAGCGGCGACCACCCCCACCTGCCACATCGGTCTGGGTCTCGCCGCCGTTGGCCGACCCGGCTACATCAACCTCGGGCGCGACCACGACCTGCCGGCCGACCGTACGGTACGGGCGATGCGCGAGCGGACCCACGACCTCCTGGATGCCGCCTACGCCCAGGGCGTGCGCTACTTCGACGCGGCCCGCTCGTACGGGCGCTCGGAGGAGTTCCTGGCCGACTGGCTACGGGAGCGCCCGGAGGCCGACGACGTGATCGTCGGCAGCAAGTGGGGCTACACCTACACCGCCGACTGGTCCACCGAGGCCGAGCGGCACGAGGTCAAGGACCACGGCGCGGCGACCTACGAACGCCAGCGCGGCGAGACCGACGCCCTGCTCGGCGACCGGCTCGACCTCTACCAGATCCACTCGCTGACCCCCGACAGTCCGGCCCTCACGGACAAGGAACTGCACGCGAAGCTGGCCGAGGCCGCCGCGGGCGGCGTCACCGTCGGCTTCTCCACCAGCGGCCCCGCCCAGGCCGAGGCGATCCGCGCCGCGCTCGCCGTGACCGTGGACGGCGAACCCCTCTTCCGCACCGTCCAGTCGACGTACAACGCGCTGGAGACCTCCGCCGGGCCCGCGCTGGCCGAGGCGCACGAGGCCGGGCTCACCGTGATCGTCAAGGAGGGCATGGCCAACGGCCGCCTCGCCGAGCCCCACGCGCCCGGCGCCCTCAAGGCCGTCGCGGAGGAGACGGCCCTGGGCTGCGACGCGGTCGCCCTCGCGCTGATCCTGCGACAGCCGTGGGCGGGCGTGGTCCTCTCCGGGGCGGCCACCGTGAACCAGCTCGGTTCGAACCTGCACGCCGCCGTCGTCGACTTCGACGAGGACCAGGTGGCACGCCTCGGCGCGCTCGCCGAGGAACCGGGCGCCTACTGGGAGCGGCGCGGACAGCTGCCCTGGCACTGAGCCCCTTCACAGGTCCGTGACACATCTCTGAGAGGTGAGTCACGCATGCCCAGTGTGAGACAAAGCTGTCTCATGTGGGTTATCGTTGTCTCATGGCTGTTGATCGAGACCAGGTACTGCGCGACGCCGCGTCCCTGCTGACCCGCAAAGCCACCGCGACGATGGACGAGGTGGCACGGGCGGCCGGGATCAGCCGGGCCACGCTGCACCGGCACTTCGCCGGGCGCGACGCGCTGGTCCGGGCGCTGGAGGCGCTCGGCATCGCCGAGTGCGAGGCCGCCCTGGCGGCGGCCCGCCTGGACGAGGGAGCGGCGGCCGACGCGGTCCGCCGGCTCGTCGGCGAGCTGGAGCCCGCCGCCGGTCTGATCGCCTTCCTCTACACCGAGAACCAGCTGTTCGAGGGCGAGGAGCAGAACAAGGGCTGGGCCCGCGTCGACGCCCGGCTGGCCGCGCTGTTCCGCCGGGGTCAGGAGAGCGGCGAGTTCCGCATCGACCTCACCCCGGCCTGGCTGACCGAGGCGCTCTACGGCCTGATCGGCGCCGGCGCCTGGGCCGTGACCGAGGGCCGCGTGGCCCGCAACGACTTCACCCACATGATCGTCGAGCTGCTGCTCGGCGGCGCACTCCGGAGAGAGGGATCATGACCCGCACCCTGCAGTCGGCACACACGACCGAGGCGGTGAAGCGCCCCGGCCGCTGGCTGGCGCTGTCCGTCCTCGTGCTGGCCGTGCTGCTGGTGGCCGTCGACGCGACCGTGCTCGGTCTCGCGACCCCCTACATCAGTGAGGACCTCGCCCCGTCCGGCACCCAGCTGCTCTGGATCGGCGACGTCTACTCCTTCGTCATCGCCGGTCTGCTCGTCTCCATGGGCAGCCTCGGCGACCGCATCGGCCGCAAGCGGATCCTGCTCGTGGGCGCCGCGGCGTTCGGCGCGATATCCGTGCTCAACGCCTACGCGCACACGCCCGAGCTGATGATCCTCGCCCGGGCGCTGCTCGGCGTCGCGGGCGCCACCCTGATGCCCGCCACCCTCGCCCTGATCCGGAACCTCTTCCACGACCCGCGCGAACGCAGCCTCGCCGTCGGCATCTGGGGCGCCACCGCGTCCGCCGGTACGGCGGTCGGCCCGATCGTCGGCGGGTTCCTGCTGGAGCACTTCTGGTGGGGCTCGGTCTTCCTGATCAACCTGCCCGTGATGGCCGTCCTGGTCGTCGTCGGCGCCAAGCTGCTGCCCGAGTCCCGCAACCCCGACCCCGGCCCGTGGGACCTGCTGAGCGTCACCCTCTCGCTGGTCGGCATGGTCGGTGTCGTGTACGCCGTCAAGGAGGCCGCCGCGCACGGGTTCGCGTGGGCCACGCTCGCCGCGGGCCTGCTGGGCGCCGCCGCGCTCTACGGGTTCGTGCGCCGTCAGCTGACGATGCCGAGGCCGCTGCTCGACATGCGGCTGTTCCGCAGCCGGGGCTTCAGCGGGGCGGTCCTGGCCGACCTGCTGACCATCCTGGGCCTGTCGGGGCTGGTCTTCTTCCTCTCCCAGTATCTGCAACTCGTCCAGGGCAGGCGACCCTTCGAGGCGGGACTGGCCGAGCTGCCGGCCGCCGTCGGCGCGGTGGTGGCGGGCCTGATCGCGGGCCGCGCGGCCCGGCGCTTCTCGGTCCGTGCCGTGGTCGCGGGCGGGCTCGCCGCCGTCGGCCTCGCGCTCGCCGCGCTGACCGTCATCGGGCAGAACACCGGATACCCGCTGCTGGGCGCGGCCCTGCTGGTCGTCGGCGTCGGCGCCGGGTTCTCGTTCACCGTGACCGCCGACGTGATCCTCTCCAGCGTGCCCAAGGAACAGGCGGGCGCCGCCTCCGCGGTCTCCGAGACGGCGTACGAACTCGGCGCCGCGCTCGGCATCGCGGTGCTCGGCTCCATCGTGACCGGCGTGTACCGCGACTTCACCGGTCCGGCGGGCACTCCGGCGGCGGCACACGAGTCCCTGGGCGGCGCGGTGGAGGCCGCCGCGGGTCTCCCCGCCGACACGGCCGGGGCGCTCCTGGACTCCGCCCGTCAGGCCTTCGTCGACGGCCTGACCCTCGCGGCCGGCGTCGGCGCCGCGGTCCTCCTGGCCGCCGCGGTGGCCTCCTGGTTCCTGCTCAGGGGCCAGCGCCTGGAGGACGGGGTGGAACACCCGTAGCCGCCCGCCGGCAGGACCTGAGCGAGGGGCCGCACCCCAGGGTGCGGCCCCTCGCTCGCGGGCACGGCGCGTCAAGCCCGGCGCGGCGGCACGTCCGACCGCACGGGTGCCCCCTGCCGGGTCTGTTCCCAGGTGCCGGGCAAGGGCGACGTGGCGGACGGGGGAGAGCGCGCGCCCCCATCCTGCCCATCCGCCGGAGGCCTACGCCGCCTTGGCCTTGCTCGCGTACATGTCCACGTACTCCTGGCCCGACAGCCGCATGACCTCGGTCATCACGGAGTCGGTCACGGCGCGCAGGACGTAGCGGTCGCGGTCCATGCCCTCGTAGCGGGAGAACTCCATCGCCTCGCCGAAGCGGACCGTGACCTTGCCCGGCCGGGGCAGCCCCGCGCCGCCCGGCTGGAGCTTGTCGGTGCCGATCATGGCGAACGGGACCACGGGCGCGCCGGTCATCAGGGTCAGCCGGGCGATGCCGGTGCGGCCGCGGTAGAGGCGGCCGTCGGGGGAGCGGGTGCCCTCCGGGTAGATGCCGAAGACCCGGCCCTCGTCCAGCACCCGGCGCCCGGTCATCAGCGCCGCGACACCGCCCCGGCCGCCGTCGCGGTCGACCGGGATCATGCCGACGCCGGTGAAGAACCAGGCCATCAGGCGGCCCTTGAAGCCCTTGCCCGTGACGTACTCGTCCTTGCCGATGAAGAAGACCTGCCGGTCGCAGACCAGCGGCAGGATCATCGAGTCGATGAAGGTGAGGTGGTTGCCGGCCAGGATCACCGGACCGTCGCCCGGGATGTTCTCCACGCCCTCCACCCGTGGGCGGAACATCAGGCGCATGATCGGGCCGAGCACTGCCTTGATGAGCGCGAAGCGGGACAACGGGTCCTCCGGTGTCGGGGATGCGGTATGAGTCTGTGCAGGTGAGGACATTACTCGCGGGCCAGGGGGTCACGCACCTCGGGTCACCCGGGTCTTACGCGGTGTTGACGCGTGTTCACCTGCGGTGCGGCCGTGTTGCGCGGCGGTAACGTCCTCGTGCCGGTGTGAGGCAGGTCGCGCCCGGAGACCGGTGTGTCGCCGGTCCCGGTGTGCCGACCCGGCCCGGATCGAAGCACGGGCGCCGCCCGCGCCGTACGAGGCGCGCCGCCGGAGCCGCGCCACCGACCCGTGTGACATCGCGTACCCTCGCAGACCGCCCTCAAGCCGACGGCCCGTCAGCCATCCGCGCCCACCACCCTCAGGGGCCTGAGGCGTCACGTTCGTACCGCGTACGACATCACCCCGCACCCGCGTGTTCCGGCCACGGTCTCCCACTCGTCATGTACGCGCCCCTACGATCGGCCCGCACCGACGTCGACGGCAGGAGGCCCTGATGGGAACGCAGGAGTCGGACGAGCAGGCGGGCGGCACCGGACGGCGCGCGCTCCTCGGAGCGGCGGTGCTCGGCGCGGGCGGAGCCGTGTTCGGCCTGTCCGGCACGGCGAGAGCCGCCGGCACCGGGCACGGCGGGGGACACGGCGGCGGCCTGGGGGGCCTGCCCGTCCCGACCGTCATCGGCCACCGCGGCGCCAGCGGCTACCGCCCCGAGCACACCTTCGGCTCCTACGAACTGGCCCTCGACATGGGCGCCGACATCGTCGAGGCCGGGGACCTGGTCCCGACCAGGGACGGTCACCTCGTCTGCCGCCACGAGCCCGAGATCGGCGGCACCACCGACGTCGCCGACCACCCCGAGTTCGCCGACCGCGAGCGCACCAAGCTGCTCGACGGCGTCTCCACCACCGGCTGGTTCACCGAGGACTTCACCCTCGCCGAGCTGAAGACGCTCCGCGCGACCGAGCGCATCCCGGCCAACCGCCCGCACAACACCCTCTACGACGGCCGCTGGGAGATCCCCACCTTCGAAGAGGTGCTCCGCTGGCAGAACGAGCAGACCCGCAGGCGGGGCAGGCAGGTCTGGATCTACCCCGAACTCAAGCACCCCACCTACTTCCGCAAGCTGGGCCTGGGCACGGAGGAGCGCCTCGCGCGGCTGCTGCGCAAGTACGGCAAGGACCGCAAGAACTCGCCCGTCGTCATCCAGTCCTTCGAACCCACCAGCATCCAGCGGATGAACAGGCTCGTCGGCAACCCCCTCGCCGTCCTGCTGTCCGGCGCGAACAGCCGCCCCTGGGACTTCGTCGAGACCGGCGACCCGCGCACCACGGCCGACCTGATCACGCCGAAGGGCCTCAAGGAGATCGCCTCCTACGCGCAGGGCATCGGCCCCACGCTCGACCTGATCATCCCGAAGGACCCCGCGGGCCGGCTCACCGAACCGACGACCCTGGTCCGCGACGCGCACCGCGCCGGCCTGATCCTGCACCCCTACACCATGCGCAACGAGAACCCCTTCCTGCCCGCCGATTTCCGCAAGGGCGGCGACCCCGACGCCTACGGCGACGTCTTCGGGGCGTTCCGCACCTACTTCGCCACCGGCATCGACGGCATCTTCACCGACAACCCGGACACCGGCGTGCTCGCCCGCGAGGACTTCGTCAACGACTGAGCGTCCGCCCCCGGTTGGGGTGAGCTTCGGCCGCCCGGGCAACCCGCCGCCCGGGCGGCCGCGTCGACGTCCGTATGACGCACGACCTGGTCACCTCCCTCAGCCCCCTGCTCACCGCCGAGGCCGCGGCCGAGGCACATGCGTCCGGGGCCGAGCCCGGCGACCTCGAACAGGCGGTCTGGCTGCGCCTGCTGGAACGCCTGGAGGCCGACGGCCCGCCCTCCGACCCGCACCGCTGGCTGCGCCGCGCCGTCCGCACCGAGGCCCGCCGCACCCGCCGGACGACCCGGCGCGAGCGGCCGTACGAGACCGAGCCCGCCGGTGCCGCCGAGCACGATCCCGAGCAACTCGCCCTCGCCGCCGCCCGGCACCGCGCCCTGCGCGACGCGGTGCGCAGGCTGCCCGGCCGCTGCCCCCGGCTGATGGAGGCGCTGCTGTCGCGGAGAGACCTCACATACCGGGAGATCGCGGGGGAGTTGGGTATCTCACAGGGCAGCCTTGGACCGGAACGTTCCCGATGTCTGGGATGTCTGCGCCGATTGTTGACGCCGGAGGTTGCGGCCCGCTGAGGACGGGGATAGGAGTGGGGGACCACAGGTGATCAGGTGAGCGGGAGGCATGCGCACATGGGCATGAGCGTGACCATCTCGGCGGCGACCGAAAAGGACGCCGAGCAGATCTTCCGGTTGCAGTACCTCTGCTTCCAGAGCGAGGCGGCGCTGTACGGCAACTACCGCATCGACCCGCTCGTCCAGACCCTGGACTCCGTGCGCGGCGAGGTCGCCGCCGACTGCGTCTACGTGGCGCGGCTCGGCGAGGAGGTCGTCGGCTCGGTGCGCGGCCGGGTGAGCGATGACGGCGCCGCCGCCATCGGCAAGCTGTGCGTCCATCCCCGGCTCCAGGGACACGGCATCGGAGCCCGCCTGCTGCGGGCCGCCGAGGCCGCCCTCGCCGACGAGCGGGGCGCCAAGCGCTTCCGCCTGCACACCGGACACCGCAGCGAGAGCGGCCTGCGGCTGTACCGGCGGGTCGGCTACGAGACGGTGGGCACCGCCCAGGGCGACGACGGCGTTCCGATGATCGTCCTGGAGAAGCCCGCCACGGCGTACGCGACGACCGCCTGACCCACCGCCGGGACCGTACGGCGTTACGCGGTGCGGGCCCGGCGCAGCCAGTAGAGAGCGGACAGCGGCAGCAGTACGGGAATGAAGAGGTAGCCCATCCCGTAGTCGGACCACACGGTCGCGTCGTGGAAGGCGGACGGCTCCACCATCGTCCAGGTGCCGACCGTCAGCACGCCCACCAGCTCGGCGGCGCAGCACACCACCGCCGCCCTGCGGGCCGTCTCGCCGCCGCGCACCAGCGTGTACGTGATGAACCCGTACACGAGACCCGCCAGGGCGGACAGCGTGTAGGGCAGCGGCGCCCGGTCGAACTCGGTCGCGATCTGGTACGCGGAGCGGGACACGGCGCCGACCACCATCACGCCGTACAGCCACACCAGCAGGATCCCGGGACCGCCGATCAGCCGCGCACCGGCCGGCTTCTCCTCCGTGGCCACCACGTCAGCCTCCCCAGATGTCATAGAGCCGCACCTCCAGGACGGCGAGGACGACGCCGCCCGCGGCCACCGTCACCGAGCCCCAGCGGGTGCGCTCGGCCAGCGACATGAACCCCGCCGCCGGAACACAGGCGAAGGCGCCCAGCAGATAGGCCACGAAGATCGTCGTGCCCTGGTCCGGCTCCTCGCCCCGCGCCAGCTGCACGATCCCGACCACGAGCTGGACCAGCGCCAGCAGCGAGACCACGGCCATGCCGATGAAGTGCCAGTCCTTGGTCGGCTGGTCACGGTAGGCCGCCCAGCCGCACCAGGCGGCGAGCAGCAGCGCGGCGACACCGGTCACCAGCGTCAGGGCGTCAAGCATGGCAGCGAGCCTATTACGGCCCAAAAGGCCCGCCGTCCCCGGCCCCGCCCCCCCCGCACCCGGCACCGACCCGCGGCGGACCCGTAGGGTCGGGGACATGAAGCTCCACGCACAGGCCCTGCTGTTCGACAACGACGGAACCCTCGTCTCCTCCCTCGAGTCCGTGGGCCGCTGCTGGACGCGGTGGGCCGGTGAGTACGGGATCACCGCCGAGGAGTTCTCACGGGTCGAACTGCACGGCCGGACCGCCGCCGAGATAGCCGCCGACCTGCTTCCCTCCCACGCCGTGCCGCAGGCCGTCGCGCGGATCGAGCAGCTGGAGGTCGAGGACGTGCCGAACGGCGGCGTGCGACTGCTGCCCGGCACCCGGGACTTCCTCGACGCGCTGCCCGCCGACCGCTGGGCCGTGGTCACCTCCGCGACCCGGCGGCTCGCCGAGGCCAGGCTCGCGGCCGTCGACGTCCTCCCCAAGAACCTCGTCGCCGCCGACGACGTCGCACGCGGCAAGCCCGACCCCGAGCCCTACCTGCTGGGCGCCCGCGTCCTGGGCGTCGACCCGGCCGACTGCGTCGTCTTCGAGGACGCCCCCGCCGGTCTCCGGGCCGGCCGCGCCGCCGGGATGCGGACCGTGGCGTTGGCCACAACGCACCGGCCCGGCGAACTCGAGGCCGACCTGGTGGTCACCGACCTGTCGGCCTTGTCCCCACTGGTCACCGACGCGGGCATCGAGATCGTCGTCCGGGGCTGAGCCACCGGCCCGCGACCGCCCACCCTCCGCCGCTGTCCACCATGCGGACAGCGGCGTCCGGTCACGAGCACACGTCTGCTTTACTGATCGCATGAGCACGACGAGCGACCGCACCCCTGCGACCGAGGCGACGATGACGCCCGGTGCTCGTTGTATGTGCCGCGTCGCTCCTCGCGCGTGTCGAATGTGCGCCTTCTAGAGGGCCCCTGCACCACCTGAGCCTCGCGCCCCGAAGCGAGCGCCGCTCATGACCGCCACCGCGCCCCGCGCACGCGGCTGAGCCACGCCCCGCGCACACGTTTCTCCCCGGTCAGCCGGGTCGCACCGCCACCGCGAGAACGTGCCGCGTTCCGAAGGACCCCAAGCCCCCGAAGAACAATGCCCCGTGCCCGGCGCCCACCACCGCGCCGCGCACTCGACAGTGACGGAAACCCACGTGATCACCACATCGGGCCTCACGAAGGTCTATCGCTCACGCGGCCGCGAGGTCACCGCCCTGGACGGCGTCGACCTGCACGTCCGCGAGGGCGAGGTGTACGGCGTCATCGGCCAGTCCGGCGCCGGCAAGTCCTCGCTCATCCGCTGCGTCAACCTCCTGGAGCGGCCCACCGCCGGCACGGTCACCGTCGCCGGCCAGGACCTCACCGCACTGGCCGGTCGCGGCCCCCGCGCGAGCCGCGAACTGCGGCAGGCGCGCAGCCGTATCGGCATGGTCTTCCAGCACTTCAACCTGCTCTCCGCGCGGACGGTGCGGGACAACGTCGAACTGCCGCTGGAGATCCTCGGCAAGTCCGGGAAGGAACGTTCCCGCAAGGCGCTGGAGCTGCTCGACCTCGTCGGCCTCGCCGACAAGGCGGGGGCCTACCCCGCCCAGCTCTCCGGCGGACAGAAGCAGCGCGTCGGCATCGCCCGCGCCCTGGCCGGCGACCCCAAGGTGCTGCTCTCCGACGAGGCGACCAGCGCCCTCGACCCGGAGACCACCCGCTCCATCCTCCAGCTGCTGCGCGACCTGAACCAGCAGCTCGGTCTGACCGTCCTGCTCATCACCCACGAGATGGACGTCGTCAAGACGATCTGCGACTCCGCCGCCCTCATGGAACACGGCCGCATCGTCGAGTCCGGCACCGTCGGCGAACTCCTCGCCACCCCGGGCTCCGAACTGGCCGCCGCGCTCTTCCCGGTCGGCGGCGACGCCTCCGCCGACGACCGCACGGTCCTCGACATCACCTTCCACGGCGAGGCCGCCACCCAGCCGGTCATCTCCCAGCTCTCCCGCACCTACAACATCGACATATCGATCCTCGGCGCCGCCATCGACACCGTCGGCGGCCTCCAGGTCGGCCGGATGCGCATCGAACTGCCCGGCCGCTACGAGGACAACGTCGTGCCCGTGGGCTTCCTGCGCGAACAGGGCCTCCAGATCGACGTGGTGAACGCGACGAGCGACGCGCCGTCCGCGCTGGTGAAGGAAGGTGCCAAGTGACCTGGTCCGAGATGCAGCCCCTGCTGGAGCAGGCCTCCTGGGAGACCCTGATCATGGTCGGCTGGTCCACCCTGATCGCCGTCGTCGCCGGACTCCCGCTCGGTGTCCTGCTCGTCCTCAGCGACCGGGGCGGACTGCTCCAGAACGTCGTGGTCAACAAGGTCGTCGGCCAGGTCGTGAACGTGGGCCGCTCGATGCCGTTCATCATCCTGATGGTCGCGCTGATGAGCTTCACCCGCTGGGTCACCGGCACCACCATCGGCAGCGAGGCCGCGATCGTGCCGCTCGCCATCGGCGGCATCCCGTTCTTCGCGCGCCTCGTCGAGACCGCCGTGCGCGAGGTCGACGGCGGGCTCGTCGAGGCCGTCCAGTCCATGGGCGGCAACACCTGGACCATCGTCCGCAAGGTCCTGGTCCCCGAGGCGCTCCCGTCCCTGATCGCCAGCACCACCACCACGGTCATCGCGCTCATCGGCTACTCGGCCATGGCCGGCACCGTCGGCGGCGGCGGCCTCGGCGACCTCGCCGTCCGCTACGGCTACCAGCGCTTCGAGACCGGGCTGATGTGGATCACCGTCGCGCTGCTGGCCGTCGTCATCTCCCTCATCCAGTTCGCCGGCGACTACGCGGCCCGCACCCTGCACAGCCGCGGGCGCGGCGGCGCCGCCCCCAGGCTCCGGCTGCTCAAGGCGAAGGAGCCGGCCGCCGCCGACATCGGCAAGGTCGCCTGACCCGCCCCTCCCCAAGACTCCCCGTTGTACCCGTGACGGGGTCGCACCACCTCAGGAAAGGCACTTTTCGTGCGTAACACCGCCAAGATCACCACCGCCGTCCTCGCCACCGGAGCCCTCACCCTCGGCCTCTCCGCCTGCGGCTCGGACAAGGACTCCGCCTCCGACACCTCCGGCCCGCTGGTCGTCGCCGCGACGCCCGTCCCGCACGCCGAGATCCTCACCTACGTCAAGGACAACCTGGCGCAGAAGGAGGGCCTCGACCTGGAGGTCAAGGAGTTCACCGACTACGTCACGCCGAACACGGCGACGGAGGACGGCTCGGTGGGCGCCAACTACTTCCAGACCGAGCCCTACCTCGCGGACTTCAACAAGAAGAACGGCACGCACCTGAAGTCCGTGGCCTCGGTGCACCTGGAGCCGCTCGGCCTGTACTCCCACAACGCCGACAAGGCCGGCGACCTGAAGAACGGCGCGACCATCGCCCTGCCCAACGACACCGTCACCGAGGCCCGCGCGCTGCAGCTGCTCGCCTCCGAGGGCCTGATCACCCTCAAGGACGGCGCGGGCAACTCGGCCACCACCGCCGACATCACCAAGAACCCGAAGAACCTCGAGTTCAAGGAGCTGGAGGCGGCCCAGACCCCGCGCTCCCTGAACGACGTCGACGCCGCGGTCATCAACGGCAACTACGCCCTCGAGGCCGACCTCAAGCCGGCCAAGGACGCCCTCGTCCTGGAGTCCGCCAAGGGCAACCCGAACGTCAACCTCCTCGTCGTCAAGGAGGGCCAGGAGGACGACCCGCGGGTCAAGAAGCTCGCGAAGCTCCTCACCTCGCCCGAGGTCAAGAAGTACATCGAGGACAACTTCGCCGGGTCCGTGCTCCCCTCCTTCTGAACCGTCCCCGCTCCGATCCCGATCCGAACAGCGCGTCCCGCACCGGGTCCGCTCCGCACGCGCGGTGCGGACCCGGTGGTGCGGTCGAGTGCTTTCATGCTGCATGCTGGGCAGTTCGAGCAGGCCCTGACGGTTACACAGGTTACGGAGCGGCGCATGACGAGCACCTTCCCCAACATCTCCATCAGCACGGAGCGGTTGGTGCTGCGCCCCCTCGACGAGGACGACGTCCCTGCCCTCGCCGCCATGATGAACGACGAGCAGGTCGCCGCCTGGACCCACGTCCCCCAGCCCTTCACCGAGGACGGCGCCCGCACCTGGATCGGCGACCACGCCCCCGCCGAGCGCACCGCCGGCCGCGGCCTCGACCTCGCCGTCACCGAGTTCCTCACCCAGCGGCTGGTCGGCGTCGTCCAGCTGACCAAGACCAACTGGCACGTCCGGTCCACCGAACTGTCGTACATCGTCGCCCCCTGGGCCCGCGGCGAGGGGTACGCCTCCGAGGCGGCCCTGGCGACCGCCCACTGGCTCTTCGGCGACCAGAAGTTCGAACGCGTCGAACTGCGCACCGCGGCCGACAACACCGCCTCCCAGCAGGTCGCCCAGAAGATCGGCTGCATCAGCGAGGGAGTCCTGCGCAACGCCTGTATAGCGCGGGTCCGCACCGAGGACGGCCTCTGGGCGGACGTACGCACCGACTTCATCGTGTGGAGCCTGCTGCCGGAGGATCTGGAGGGTGGGTCCGGGCAGCTCACCGACAACGGCGACTTCACCGCCTTCACGGACTGGAACTGACCCCCCCGGGGGCCGACGCCGCCGCTCCGCGACCGGGCCGCAGCGGGTACCCTCACGGGGCGCGCCCGCGCATGGTTTCGCGACCACGACCTGCGAAATGCCTGGAGACTGACGACGATGGCCGACCGTGTCACGGTGATCGGCTGGGACGGTTCACCGCTGACCGCCGCGGCACGCTCCGCACTGGGTGCCGCCACGCTGGTGGCCGGCGCCGCTCACCACCTGGCACTTCCCGAGGTACCGCCCACCGCCGAGCGCATCCGTCTCGGCAGCGTGGCCCTCGCCGCCCGGCGCATCGCCGCCCACCGCGGCACGACCGTCGTCCTCGCCGACGGCGACCCCGGCTTCTTCGGCGTCGTACGCACCCTGCGGGCGCCCGAGTTCGGCCTGGAGGTGGAGGTCGTCCCCGCCGTCTCCTCCGTCGCCGCCGCCTTCGCCCGTGCCGGGATGCCCTGGGACGACGCCCATGTGGTCGTCGCCCACCCCCGCACCCTGCGACGCGCGGTGAACGTATGCCGGGCCCACACCAAGGTCGCGGTCCTCACCTCCCCGGGCGCCGGGCCCGC
This sequence comes from Streptomyces sp. WAC 04229, assembly GCF_003947455.1. Lineage (GTDB taxonomy): Bacteria > Actinomycetota > Actinomycetes > Streptomycetales > Streptomycetaceae > Streptomyces. The sequence goes on from NZ_QHJH01000126.1 coordinate 17,765, forward strand.
CGAACTCGGCCTGCTGATGGAGGGCGTCCACCGCACCTTCGTCATCTGCGAGGAACTCGGCACCACACGCGAGCGGGTCACCGTCGTCACCTCCGACAAGGCCGCCGACCACACCTGGCGCGACCCGAACGTCGTCATCGTGGCCGGCGGCAGCGTCGGACCGGGCGCGGCACCCGACGGCGCCGGCTGGATCGCCGGCCGCGACCCCGCCGCCGGACCGCGCGGCTGGTCCCTGCCCGCCGACGCGTACGCCGGCCCGCTGGGCGAGGGCGAGACCGACCTGCTGCGCACGGCCCAACTCGCCAGGCTCGGGCCCCGCCCGGGCGACCTGGTGTGGGACATCGGCTCCGGCAGCGGCGCCTTCGCCACCGAGGCGGCACGCGGTGGCGCCGCCGTCATCGCGGTGGACCGCGACGCCGACGCCTGCGCCCGCACCGAGGCCACCGCACGCCACTTCGGCGTCCAGCTCCAGGTGGTGCACGGCACCGCGCCGCACGTCCTGGAGAACCTGCCCGAACCCGACGTCGTCCGTGTCGGCGGCGGGGGAGCGGCCGTGGTCTCCGCGGTCGCCGACCGGCGCCCGCAGCGCATCGTGGCGCACGCCGCGACCCGTGACGCGGCCGAACTCGTCGGCAGGGACCTGACGGAGCACGGGTACCGGGTCGAGTGCGCCCTGCTCCAGTCCGTCGGACTGGACACCCGGGCGTGGACGGAGACGGAGCGGAGCGTCGCGTTCCTGCTCACCGGGGTCCTGGTGGACCGCGCCCCGTGATCGGTTGTTCATACCGCGCGGGGTAGGCTGGCGGATTGTTGTACCGCACTCGGACACCCGGCACTTCGTCGGCCGATGTCCGCAAAAACCCGCACCTTCCGGGCCGGGTGTGGTACGGCAGAACCGGAGGACGCGCAACGTGGCGCAGTCCACAGCGGGCCGTCGCGGATCAAGCTGTCGTGGCGGGGGAACGACCGCGACAATGCCACTCAATGGCTTTGTCGTCTTTTTCCTGCGGGTCGTTCGTGCCGCTGGGCACGCACGCTCGTTCTTCACTGTGGGGCGGTCGGTGCGCCGCCCCGGGTGAGCTGGTCGTAGAAGCACTAACCGATGGGCGAGGGGTTACGCATGACCGACACCGGCCAGATCCCCGGCGAGGGGCTGCCGGAGAACGCAGGCATGGTGGAGCAGCCGGGCGTCCCCGCACCCGGCGCGTACACCTACCTCTCCGAGGCCGAAACCGAGGACGAGGACCTGTTGTTGCTGCCGGGAGCCCAGGGTGCATGGGGCAACGAGGTGGCGCCGCCCGCGCCGGAGCCGGTCGTCGAGACCGTGCACCAGCCGGGCCCGCACGAGCTGTCCGGACGTGACAGCGGCTCGGTCGACCTCAACGGCGTCCGCCTGCCCGATCCGGCGCAGGACCCCGCGACCGCCCCGGTCCCGCCGCGCAGGCCCCTGCACCTCGGCCCGCCGATTCCCGACACCTCCGCCAGCCCGGTCCGATCCCTCGCCGACCGCGGCCCGGCCGACGCTCCGGTACGGCACTCCGGACCGCAGTCCGCCGGTGCGGAGTACCCCGACGGCCGGCAGGCCGCCGCGACGCCTTCACAGGACACCCCGCCCTGGGGGGCGCAGAGCGAGCCGCAGACCGCGCAGGCGCCGGTGAGCGCTGCGGCGGGGCATGCGGAAACGGTTATTCCGGTACCGGAGCAGGCATCCGAGCCGGTGGGCGCCGCCCAGGCGCTCGTCACGCGCGTCGCCACGGAGGCCGTCGCGGCGACGGGCGGGACGGGCACGCCCGAGGCCGAGTCCGGCGGGGAGTCCGCGCCGGTGGCCCACGCATCCGGCCCGGCGGAGGAGCCTGCCCCCGAGCCGGTTGTCGCGCAGCCTGCTCCCGAGCCGGTCGTCGCTGAGCCTGCTCCCGAGCCGGTTGTCGCGGAGTCTGCTCCCGAGCCGGTCGCCACGGAGCCTGCTCCCGAGCCGGTCGCCACGGACCCGGTGGCCCCGACAGCTGACGGGGCCCAAGCGGCCGAAGGAGCCGAAGGAGCCGACGCGGTCTCCGAGCCGCCGGCTCCCGAGGAACCGGCGGCGTGGGAGGAATCCCGGCCCGCAGACGATCCCGCGCTTCAGGAGGCCCCGCCGACCGAGGGTCCCGCGCCTCAGGAGGCCCCGCCGACCGAGGCTCCCGCGCCTCAGGAGGCCCCGCCGACCGAGGCTCCCGCGCCTCAGGAGGCCCCGCCCGCCGAGGCTCCCGCGCCGCAGGACGCCCCGCCCGCCGAGGCTCCCGCGCCGCAGGACGCCCCGGACTCCCTGGTCCCGGACATGTCCGCGCCGCCCGTTCCGGCGGCCGAACCCGCCCCCGAGCTCACCGAGCCCGAACCGGCCCCGGCCCCGGAGGCACCGGTGGCCACCGAACCGCCCGCACCGGTGCAGCAGGCGGAGGTGCCGCAGGC
>NZ_QHJH01000127.1 GCF_003947455.1 Streptomyces sp. WAC 04229
CCAGGCGGGCGCCGCCGAAGCCCGGTTCGACCAGGACGCAGCCCTCGAAGACGACGTCCTTGAGCCGGGACCGGCGCAGGTTCAGGTAGTCGATCTTGCCGCCGCGGATCAGGACCCGTTCCAGTACGGCGCCGTGCAGCTGGGTGCCGCCGAGGCGGGCCGCCCGCAGCTCGACGTCCCGCAGGGCGTGTCTTGTGTACAACACTGACGCCGCCGAAGAGCTACTCTGTGCAGCTCCAGGCGGGCGCCGCCGAAGTCCGGTTCGACCAGGACGCAGCTCTCGAAGACGACGTCCTTGAGCCGGGACCGGCGCAGGTTCAGGTAGTCGATCTTGCCGCCGCGGATCAGGACCCGTTCCAGTACGGCGCCGTGCAGCTGGGTGCCGCCGAGGCGGGCGTCGCGCAGCTCGACGTCGCGCAGGGTGGCCTCCGCCAGGTTCGTGCCCACGCCGCGGACGCCGGTGAGGACCGAGTCGAGCAGCCGGGCCCGCGGCAGCGACGCCTCGTCCAGCGCGCACCCCGTCAGCGCGCAGTCCATGAAGCGGGCGCCCGCGCCGTCCTGTCCGGTGAGGTCCGTCTCCGCGAAGTCCAGCGCGTCGTAGTCCCCGTCCGGCTCCAGTCCCCCGTCCCCGAACGGCACCAGCGGCGGCAGCCGCAGCTCCGGGCGCCGCGCCGCCCGCACCGTCGTACCCCGCCCGTCCGCCGCCGCTCTCCTCGCCATGACCCCATGCTGCACTCCGCCACTGACAACCGGCGGCGACCTGCGCGAACGCGTCCGCTCCGGCGCGATGTCACATCCGGCACCCTCCCTGACGTCGTAGTGGCAGACAGGTCACGCACCAGGCGACCCCGACCCGAGGGAGACCCCGAGCCATGCATCGCATCACCGTCGTCGGCGGCGGCCTCGCCGGACTGACCGCGGCCATCACCGCCGCCGAGGCGGGCGCCAAGGTCACCGTCCACGAGGCCCACCACACGCTCGGCGGCCGCGCCCGGACCGCCGAGGGCCCCTACCGGACCAACGAGGGCCCGCACGCCCTCTACAACGGCGGCCCGCACTGGTCGTGGCTGCGGCAGCGCGACCTGATCGGTCCGCTCGCGCCCCTCCCGCCGCTGGAGGCGGCCCGGCTGCGGCTGCGGCACAAGGGCGCGCTGCGCCGCACCCCGCCCTTCGCCATGCTCAAGCTGCTGCGCCGGGGCCTGGGTCCGGCGTCCGTCGACACCGACTTCCTGACCTGGGCGACCGGTGTCGCGGGCGAGGAGGGGGCGCGGGCCGCCGCCCACTACTGCGCCGTCGCCCTGTTCCACCACGATCCCGGGTCGCTGTCGGCGGCCTTCGTGCAGGAGCGGCTGCGCCGGGCCGCCAAGCTGCCGCCCGAGGCGCACTACCCGCGCGGCGGCTGGGCCGGGGTCGTCGACCGGATGGCCGCCCTGGCCTGGAACCTCGGCGTCCGGGTCGAGACGCTCTCCCGTGTCGACGCCCTCCCCACCGACGCCCCGGTCGTCGTCGCCACCTCGCTGGACGCGGCCCGCCGGCTGCTGGGCGACCCCGCGCTGACCTGGCCGAGCGGGCGCACCGTCCTCGTCGACCTGGCCCTGCGGACCCGGCGCGGCGACGCGTTCGCGGTCTCCGACCTGGACGCGCCGGGCTGGATCGAGCGGTTCACCGCGCAGGACCGCACCCTGGCCCCGGCGGGCGAGCAGCTGATCCAGGGGCAGATCCCCGTCGCACCGGGGGAGTCGAAGGCCGACGGGACCGCCCGTGCCGAGGAGCTGCTGGATCTCGGGATGCCCGGCTGGCGCGAGCGGGTCACCTGGCGGCGAGAGGCGGTCGCGAACGGCCGTACCGGCGCCGTCGACCCGCCCGGCACCACGTGGCGGGACCGGCCCGCCGTCGACCGGGGCGACGGGGTGTATCTCGCCGGGGACCAGGTGGCCGCGCCGGGTCTGCTCTCCGAGGTCTCCTTCAACAGCGCGCTCACCGCGGTCTCCCTCGCCCTCGGCCGGGGCCGCAGGGAACTTGACCTCAAGCATGCTTGAGGTCGTTGAGTGGAGTCCGTACCGGCCGGCACAGGCCCGTACGGACCACTCTTCCGTTGGGGGACCCACATGCACGCCATCCGTCTGCACGCCTTCGGTCCGGCGGAGAACCTCGTCCTGGAGGAGGTCGAGGATCCCCGGCCCGGCCCGGGCCAGGTCCGGATCGCCGTCCGCGCGGCGGGCGTCCACCTCCTGGACACCGCCCTGCGCGAGGGCGCCCGGGGGCCGCTGCCCGCACCGGCCGAACTGCCCACCGTCCCCGGCCGCGAGGTCGCGGGCGTCGTCGAGTCCGTCGGGGAGGGCGTCCCGGCGGACCGGCTCGGCAGGCGCGTCGTCGTCCACCTCGGCTTCGCTCCCGGGGGCTACGCCGAACTCGCCGTCGCCGACCTCGCGCGCCTGCACGAGATCCCGGAGAACCTGGACTTCGCCGAGGCCGTCGCCATGATCGGCACGGGCCGTACGGCGATGGGGATCGTCCAGTTCGCCGACCTCGGCCCCGGCGCCGTGGCCGTGATCCCGGCCGCCGCCGGGGGCCTCGGCACCCTGCTGACGCAGTACGCGAAGAACGCCGGCGCCACCGTGATCGGACTCGCCGGAGGCCCCGGGAAGACCGCCCGCGTCGCCGCGAACGGCGCCGACCTCGCCGTCGACTACAAGGACCCCCGGTGGCCGGAGAAGGTCCGCGCCCACCTCGGCGGGCGCCCGGCGACGGTCGTCCTCGACGGTGTGGGCGGCGACGTGGCCCGCGAGGCCGTCGCGCTGCTCGGGCCGGGCGGCCGGCACGTGGTCTTCGGCTGGTCGGCCTCGGGGCCGCGCGACGGCACGCCCTACCTGGTCGACGGCGTCTCCCAGCAGGTGCTCGGGCCGGTGATGCTGGAGCGGGCAGGCGGCGCCGATCCCCTCCGCACCCTCGAACTGCGCGCGCTCGGCGAGGCCGCCGCGGGCCGCCTCGTCCCGGCGGTGCACCCCTTCCCGCTCGCCGCTGCCGCCGCCGCGCACCGTGCGCTGGAGAACCGCGGCACGACCGGCAAGGTGGTCCTGGTGCCGTGACCGACCGTCACGACCGGACACGGACGGCATGCGACATGCCCGGATCCATGGTCTTCTGGCCAGATGAGTGGCACCTGGTCAGGTGAGCCGGCCGCGCCCACGGATGCCGACCCCCGCCGCTGGTGGGGGCTGGTGGTGATCGCCCTGGCCCAGCTGATGGTCGTACTGGACGCGACCATCGTGAACATCGCGCTGCCGTCCGCGCAGCGCGACCTGGGCATGTCCGACGGCAACCGCCAGTGGGTGATCACCGCCTACACCCTCGCCTTCGGCGGCCTGCTGCTGCTCGGCGGCCGGGTCGCCGACCTGGTGGGACGGAAACGGACCTTCGTCATCGGGCTGATCGGCTTCGCCGCCGCCTCGGCGCTCGGCGGTGCCGCGACCACCCCGGCGATGCTCTTCGGCGCCCGCGCCCTCCAGGGCGTGTTCGCCGCCCTGCTCGCGCCGTCCGCGCTCTCCCTGCTGAGCACCACGTTCAGCGACCCGCGGGAACGGGCGAGGGCCTTCGGCATCTACGGCACGCTGGCCGCGAGCGGCGCCGCCGCGGGGTTCATCGTCGGCGGCGTGCTCACGGAGTACCTGAACTGGCGCTGGTGCCTGTACGTCAACATCCCCTTCGCCGTCGCCGCCGTCATCGGCGCCTACACCCTGCTGCGCGACCGTCCCGGCCACGGCGGCGCCCGCCTCGACGTCCCCGGCGTGCTCCTCGGCTGCGGCGGCCTGGTCGCCCTCGTCTACGGCTTCGGCGAGGCGCAGCCCCGGGGCTGGAGCGACCCGCTGGTGCTGGCCCTGTTCGCCGCGTCCGTCGTCCTGCTGGCCGCCTTCGTGTGGTGGCAGACCCGCGCTCCGATGCCGCTGCTGCCCCTGCACATCATCCGCGACCGCAACCGGGCCGGCTGCATGGTGACGATGATGCTGGCCGTCATCGGCATGTTCGGGATGTTCCTCTTCATGACCTACTACCTCCAGGTCGTCCTCGCCTACTCCCCCCTGATGACCGGCCTGGCCTTCCTGCCGATGACCGCCTCGATCCTCACGGGCTCCACCCAGATCTCCGCCCGGCTGCTGCCGCGCGTGGGCCCGCGCATGCTGATGGTGCCGGGCATGCTCCTCGCCTCCGGCGGCATGGTGATCCTGACGCAGATGACCGTGGACTCCGCCTACGCGTCCGAGATCCTGCCCGCGCTGATCCTGATGGGGCTCGGCATGGGCCTGACCTTCATGCCGGTCTTCTCCACCGCCACCGCCGGGGTGGCTCCGCGGGACTCCGGCGTGACCTCGGCGACCGTCAACACCTCGCAGCAGATCGGCGGTTCGATCGGCACCGCGCTGCTCAACACCATCGCGACCGGCACCAGCGCGTCCTACATCGCCTCCCACCTCGCCGACCCGACAGGGCGGGCACAGGTCGTCCGGGAGGGCATCGTCCACGGCTACACGGTCGCCATCTGGGTGGCCGCCGGCATCATGCTGCTGGCCGCACTGGTCGCGGGCGTGATGGTGACGGCCAAGGCCCCGAGACACGACGCCCCGGCCGACGAACCGGTGCCGGAGCCGGTGGCCTGAGAGGCGGTCCTCCGTCCCCGCCGGGGCCCCCGATATCCACGTGACCCCGGCACCGCGCCCAGGTAGCGTCGTCGCCCGTGATCGACGTTCCGGACGGACTCGCGGCCTCGCAGGCGAAGTACAACGGAGAGGCGGGGCGCGCCTTCATCGACGGACTGCCGGAGCTGGCCGCCTCCTTCCTGCGGCGGTGGGAACTGCGGCTGGACGGGCCCTCGATGCACGGCTGGGCGGCGCTGGTGCTGCCGGTCGTACGCCGCGACGGCGTCCCGGCCGTGCTGAAGCTCCAGATCCTCGACAAGGAGACCGAGGGCGAGCCCCTCGCGCTGCGGGCGTGGGACGGGGACGGAGCGGTCCGCCTGCTCGACCACGACCCGGCCACCGGCACGATGCTCCTGGAGCGGCTGGACGCGGGCCGCATGCTCAGCCACGTCGAGGACTCCCGCGCGGCCGTCCTCGTCATCGCCCGGCTCCTCGCCCACCTCACCGCGACCCCCGCGCCGCCCGGCATGCGCCGCCTCGGGGACATCGCGCGGGCCATGCTGGAGCGGACGCCCGGCACCCTGGCCGCCATCCCGGACCCGGCGGACCGGAGGCTGGTCGCCGACTGTGCCGCCGCCCTGCGCGAGGTCGCCGACGAGCCCGGCGACCGGCTGCTCCACTGGGACCTGCACTTCGAGAACGTCCTCGCCTCCGCACGCGCCCCCTGGCTGGCCATCGACCCCAAGCCGCTGGCCGGTGACCCCGGGTTCGACCTGCTGCCCGCCCTGGACAACCGCTACGACCCGGCCGAGACGCGGTGGCGCTTCGACGCGATGACCGACGTCCTCGGCCTCGACCGGCAACGGGCCCGCGCCTGGTCCCTCGCCCGCGTCCTGCAGAACTCCCTGTGGAACGTCGAGGACGGCGACCCGCTGGAGGCCGAACAGCTGGAGATCGGGCGGTTGCTGCGGGACCTGTGAACCGTCGGGGCCGGTCCTCAGCCCTGCGCCCGGGGCCGGTCGCGTCCGCGCTCCCGGTCCAGCGCGGCGGGCAGCTCGGTCCTGCGCCGTATCCGCAGCTTGCGGTAGGTGCTGGTCAGATGGGTCTCGACGGTGCGCCGGGCCAGGTGCAGCAGCTCGGCGATCTCGGTGTTCGTGCGGCCGTCGGCGGCCAGTTCGGCGATCCGGCGCTCACTGCCGGTCAGCGACCCGGCGCCGGTGTGGGAGGCCACGGAGCCCCGGGCGCCGCCCTCGCGCAGGGCCTGCCCGGCCAGGGTGAGCCAGCGCAGGGCGCCCTTGCGCTCGGCGAGTTCGGCCGCCTCGCGCAGCCGGGCGCGGGCGCGTCCGCGTTCACCGGCCGCGATCAGCTGGCGGCCCTGGGCGAGGAGGGCCGGCATCAGCTCCATGTCGGTGTCGGCGGGCGCGTCCCGCAGGGTCCGTACGGCCTCCTCGGCCAGCTCCAGACCGCGGCGCCCGCCGGTCGCGGTGCCCAGCACGCTCAGCGCGCGGCCCACGGTGCGCGGGGTGTTCCACACCCGGGCGAGCCGCAGTTCCTCCGTCGCCAGGGCCAGCGCCTCCGGGCCGCCGCCCAGGGCCAGCCGGCACTCCGCGACCGCCGTCCGCCACGGGGTGACGACCGGGCTGACCACCTCGCGGGCCGACTGGCGCCGCCCGCACTCCAGGAAGTCGTGCAGCGCGCCCGCCGGGTCCCCGGTGGCGGCGCGCAGCAGGCCCCGTGCGTAGAGGTAGCGGTTCAGCTCCCAGTTCTCGGGCACCTCGCGCAGGTCGAAGCGGTCGGCGTAGCGCAGTGCCTCGTCGATGCGGCCGGTGTGGACGAGGGCCATCAGGGCGTGTGCGTCCCGGTTGGTGGGGCCGTTGGCGCGTCCGGGGTCGGTGGCGAGCAGCCGGGCCAGGTCGCCGCGGGCGGCGGCGATGTCGGCGCGGGTGTTGAGGATCGCGTGCTGCATCGGGTGCAGCAGGGCGGGGTGCTGTCCGGCCAGGCCGCGTTCCACCAGCCGGTCCGCCTCGTCGAGTTCGTCGGCCCACTGGGCGACCGCGGCGGCGGTGCCCAGCAGGAAGGGCTCGGCGAGCGGGTCGGTGGGCTGAGCGAGCAGGTCACGCACCCGGGCCATGGCCTCCTCGGCGGAGATCAGCGCGGCCGTCGCCGCGTACCGGACCAGCAGGGCCTGTCCGGCGGTGCCCACCAGTTCCGGGGAGTGCCGGCCGGTCTCGGACAGCCAGCGGTACACCTCCTGCCGGGTCGCCAGGTCCTCGTCGGACAGCATCGCGGTGGCGGTCTGCACGGTGCGGGCCAGGCCGGGGTGGCCGGAGAGCCGGCCCTCCGTGCGGCGCAGCACCTCCATGGCGGTGCGGATCTCGCCGCGGCCGGCCAGGGCGGTGCCGAGGGCGACCGCGGTACGCACCCGGTTGCGGGGCTCGGCCGGCAGGTGCTGGGCCTCGGCGAGGCGGGCGATCGCGGCGGGGGTGTCGGCGGACGCGTACTCGAGGGAGCCCAGTTCGGTCAGCAGCCGCTGGCGGAGGTCGTCGGTCAACCGCTCGTCCAGGGCCCGGCGCAGGTAGGCGACGGCGTCGTCCGGGCGGCCGTCGTGCACGGCGACCGTCACGGCGTCCCGCAGCACCCGCAGCGCCCAGGGCAGGCCGACGACCGGGGTGCGCAGCAGGTGCCGGGCGACCGCCTCGACCCGGTCGCCCCGGCGCAGCATGGCCTCCGCAGCCGCCCGGTGCACGGCCTCGCGGCGGGGGCGGGGCCAGCCGGTGAGCACGGCGTCGCGCAGCAGCGGGTGGGCGAAGCGGGGGCGGCCGCCCGCGTCGTTGCGCAGCAGACCGAGCCGCGTCATGGCGGCGAGCCAGCCGGCGACCCGCGCGGGGTCGGCCCCGGCGGCCTCGGCGAGCACGTCGACGGGGTCCCCGGCGCCGGCCGCGCCCGCGGGCCCCTCCGGGGGAGTGGGCGCACGCCAGCGGCCGGGCGTGCGGTGCCGAGGGTGAGCGGACGGATCGTCAGGGCCGTAGCAGGAGGCGGGCGTGTCCCCCGGGAACGCTTCGTACTCCTCGTGGAGTGCGTACGACGGGCCGCCCTCCCTCCCCGGCACGTCGCGGCCGGGACGCGCGTACGTTCCGCGCGCCGGGTGCCCGACGACCGGGCCGCCCTGCGCGGGCACCGTCGTCTCCCCGTACGGCCCCCGTCCGGCACGGCCGGCGCCGCCGGACCCGGGCCCGAATCCGCCGGGCCAGGCGTCGGTGTGCGGACCGGGGTTGGTGGTGAGGGGGGCCGGATCCGTGATGAGGGGGTCGAGGGCCAGGGAGGGTCCCGGGTCCGCGCAGGCCGCTCGCCGGGTCTCGGTCCGGGCGTACCGCACGGGCTGCGGGTACGGGCCGCCGTCCCCGTCCTCGGCGGGCCTGTCGTGCTCCGGCTCGGCGTGCCCCGCGGGGGTCGGTGGGGCCGGCTGATGGAGGGCATGGCGAAGCTCGGCCCGGCGCGGTGGGCGGCCCGGGGGCCAGGCCTGTTCCAGGGCCGCGAGGCTGCGGGCGACGTCGGCCGTCGCGGGGCCCGCGCTCTTCAGCCACCAGGAGACGGCCGCCGGGTAGGACCCGGGGTACAGCTCCGCGGACGTCTCGGGCACCCGCGGCAGCCCCTCGGGGTGCCGGGTGCCGCCCAGGTCGTCCAGCAGGGCGTGCAGCAGCAACGGGCTGCCCGCGCCGGCCCGTACGCAGTCCGCCGTCCACCGTGCCGAGGCGCCGGGGAAGGCGGCGCGGACCAGCCCGGCCGCCGCCGCGTCACTGAGCGGGGCGAGGGTGTGGGTGCGCACGAGGGAGGGCGACAGCGCCTGGGTGAGTCCGGCGGGCCGCGGTTCGATGTCGTACTGGCTGCGCTCGGTGGCGACCAGCAGGAGCGGTAATCGGTCGACGTGCCGGCCCGCCTCCGCCAGCCAGCGCCTCGAGGGCTCGTCGGCGAGGTGGACGTCGTCCACGGCGACCAGCAGAGGGCCCTCCGCCACGTAGGAACGCAGCACCCGCCACAGCCGGGCCGCGCTGCCCCGGTCGTCGTCCCCGGGCGCCACGTCGGTGAACTCGGGCACCGGGCCGAGGAGATGGAGAACGGCGGAGAAGGGCACCGCGGTGTCCTCGGGCGAGCACCGCACGCGCAGCACCCGCAGACCGCGGTCGGCGGCGTGCCGGGCGGCGGTCTCCAGGACGGCGGTGCGGCCGGTGCCGCTCGCACCACGCAGCAGGACGAGTCGGCCGGTGCCGGCCCGCGCGCGCTCGATCTCGGCCGCGAGCAGCGCGTGGGCGTCGTCCCGTTCGCGCAGCGGTCCGGTCATCGGTGCCTCCTGTGGTGGATGGTGCTCCCCCGGTGTGTGAGACGTCTGAACGGGCTGATGGGTGGCATGAACTCGCCGATGTCGCCGCGCCGCGTCCCCGGACCCGGCGGTGGCTGTGTCGGGGCTCACGGCGGTCCGCGGCCACCCCCACGGGCCCACGCGCCCTTGCGTGCACCCTTGTGACCTGCTGAAACGTCGTGATGTCGGTGGTTCGTGGTGCTGGTCGCGCTGGTCTCGTGGTGTGCCTCGTGGTGCTCCACGATTGCGAAGTCCCACTTGTCACAGAAGTGTGGAACACGCTCATCCGCTACCGGCCTGCGCCGCGTAACGGGCTCGTGAACAGGGGGGAAACGGTTGCTCAACTCACCCCGGACCACCATCACCACGACCACCCGCGGCTCCGGCGGAGCCGTCGGGGTCACCGACCGGCGCGTGCCGGTGGCGGTGACCGCGCCGGATCCGATCAGCCGTGAGGGCGCGGTCAGCCAGCTGCGGCGGCATCCGGAGATCGACCTGCGCGAGGACTCGGGGCCCGGCACGGTGGCCCTGCTCATCGAGGACACGCTGGACGAGGCGGCGCTCACCCGGCTGCGCCGGATCGTGCGCAGCGAGGGCGCGCGTGCCGTGCTCGTGGTCGGCGCGATCCGCGAGAGCGAACTGCTCGACGTCGTCGAGTGCGGCGTCGGCGCCATCGTCTGGCGGCACGAGGCCACCGCGCACCGGCTGGTGCAGGCGGTGCTGGCCGCGGCGCGCGGCGACGGAGACCTGCCCGCGGACCTGCTCGGCCGGCTCATCAGCCAGGTGGGCACGCTGCACCGGGGCGCGGCGGGCCGCCCCGGCGCCCCCTCGCTGGGCCTCGCACCCCGTGAGGTGGACGTCCTGCGTCTGGTCGCCGAGGGTCTCGACACCGGAGAGATCGCAGGCAAGTTGTCCTACTCCGAACGGACCGTCAAGAACGTCATGCACGGACTCACGACACGACTGCACCTGCGCAACCGCGCGCACGCCGTGGCCTATGCCCTCCGGGAAGGCTACATCTGATCGAACGGGCAATCGAGAGCGGCCTTTCGGGGCCGCGGGGGCAGAACGCCCTGCCCCGCCGTCGTCCCCGGCGCGCCTGCGGGCGGGACGGCGGCGGGGACACGATCGGTGCGGGACGGCTGCGGCAGGGCCGGCCGGACTCAGGTACGGGCAGGGCGGGAGTGCTGGCGTGATCCACGAGGTGGACGAGGTCCTCAAGGGCCTCATCAAGAGTGGGGCGTTGGCCGGCTCGGGCATCGACGTGGCCTTCGAGGCGCCCACCCGTGACTGGGCGGCCCGGCGCAACGGCCCCGTGGTCAACGCGTACCTGTACGACATCCGGGAGGACACGGCCCGGCGCCAGAGCGGGAAGATGCCCGTCCACGACGACCGGAACATCGTGGTGCGGCGCCGCCGCCCGCCGCGCTGGTTCAAGCTGTCGTACCTGGTGACGGCCTGGACGAAGACCCCGCAGGACGAACACCGGCTGCTCTCCGCCGTACTGGCGACCCTGCTGCCGCGCGAACTCCTGGCGCCCGGTGAACTCCCCCCGTCCCTGGCGGCGCTCGACCTGTCGGTACCGCTGACGGTGGCCGGCGTGCAGACCGAGTCCCGCTCCCTCGCCGAGATCTGGTCCGCCCTGGGCGGCGAACTGAAGCCGTCCCTCGACCTGGTGGTGACCGTGCCGTTCCCGGCGTTCCCCGAGTACGACGCCGGGCCCCCGGTCACCGAGGGCGCGACGGTCCTGGTCGGCGGCATCGACGGCGACCCGCCGATGTCCACCGGGCGCTCCCACCGGCCGCACCAGGTGGCCGCGGCCCGCGCCGCCCGCAAGGAGGCGCTGGAACGCAAGGGCGCTCTGGACCGCGAGGACCCGGCGGACACCCGTACGGGCAGGCGATGAACGTCCCGCACACCGACGCCCCGGAGACCGCCCGTACCGGCTCCGCGACCGATCCGTACGACCACCCCGCCGGGGTGCTGACCCTCCGCCTGGCCGCGCTGCGGGACCGGGTGACCGCGCTGGTCGAGCACCGCGCCGCCACCGACCCGACGGCCGACGACCCGCTGCGCGGCCTCTACCTGTCGGACGAGGCCGTCCACCACCTGCTGCGCACCTGGCCGGCCGGCGAGGATCCCGGGACCGCCGAGCCGGTCGCCGTGGGCGGTCCGACGGGCCCCGGGGACCGGCTGGCGTGGCTGGCCGGACGCACCGGGCTGACCGAACTGGACAGCGCGGTCCTGCTCATCACCCTGGCACCCGACGTCGACCGCACCTTCGAGCCGCTCTACGGCTACCTCAACAACGACGTGAGCCGCCGCCGCGCCACCGTGAGCCTCGCCCTCGAACTGTGCGGGGTGCCCGCGCACCTGCCCGCGGCCCGGGCCCGGTTCCACGCCTCGGCACCACTGCGCGCCCTGGGCCTGCTGGAGGTGGAGGAGCCCGAGCGGCCCTTCCTCACCCGGTCGCTGCGGGCACCCGACCGCCTGATCGGCCACCTGCTGGGCGACGACACCCCCGACGCCGCGCTGCTCGGTCTGGAGCTGCCGATGCCGCGGCCGCTGCCCTCGACGGCCGCCGGCGGCGACGACTTCGTGGGCCGCCTCACCGCCCGGCTGCACGACGGCCCGCTCACCGCCTACCTGCGCGAACCGCGCGAGGGCGACGGCCTGGCCGCCCTGGCCTCGGTGCTGGCGGCCGCGAAGACCGACGCGCTGCGCTGCTCCTCGCCCGAGAACCACGTCCCCGAGCTGCTGCGCGAGGCCCGCCTCAGCGGCCGCGCGATCGTGGTGTCGGGCCTGCCCGAGAAGCCGGGGCCGCTGGTGCGGGAGCTGACCGCGGCGACGGACGTCACCGTGCTGATGACCGACCCGCGCCCCTACGACCCGCAGTGGTCCCCGGCCGACCCGCTGGTCCTGGACGCCCCGGGCCGCCGGGCCGGGGGCGCCGCCGCCTGGCGGGCCGCGCTGGGCGCCGACGCCGACGGGTTCGACCTGGCCACCGCCGTCGCCCCGTACCGGCTCGGCGGCGACCGCATCCAGCGGGCCGCGCTCACCGCCCGCTCCCTCGCCGCCTTCGACGGCACCGCGCTCACCGCCGAGCACGTCCGGCTCGCCGCCCGTCGGCAGTCCGCCTCCGGCCTGGAGAGCCATGCCCGGCGGATCCGGCCCGACGTGGACTGGACCGACCTGGTCCTGCCCGACAAGCCCCTCACCCAGCTGCGCGAACTCGCCCTGCGCGCCCGCCACCGCGACCAGGTCCTCGGGGAATGGCGGCTCAGCGCGGGCGGCGGACGCGGCCGGGGCGTGCTCGGCCTGTTCGCCGGCGAGTCCGGCACCGGCAAGACCCTGTCGGCGGAGGTGGTCGCGGCCGACCTGGGCCTCGACCTCTACGTGGTCCAGCTGTCGTCGGTCGTGGACAAGTACGTCGGCGAGACCGAGAAGAACCTCGAACGGATCTTCACGGAGGCCGACCGCACCGACGCCGTACTGCTCTTCGACGAGGCCGACGCCGTCTTCGGCAAGCGCTCCGAGGTCAAGGACGCGCACGACAAGTACGCCAACATGGAGAGCGCCTACCTGCTCCAGCGGCTGGAGTCCTTCGACGGCATCGCCCTGCTCACCACCAACCTGCGCGCCAACATCGACGAGGCGTTCACCCGGCGCCTGGACCTGGTGGTCGACTTCCCGTTCCCGGACGTCGACCAGCGCCTCGCGCTGTGGCGGCACGGCCTCTCCCACGTCCCGTCCGCCGACGGCATCGACCCGGCGGACCTCGCCCGGGACTTCGAGCTGGCGGGCGGTTCGATCCGCAGCGCGGTGGTCACCGCCGCCTATCTCGCCGCCGGACGCGGGGGAACGGTGACGGCGGACGACCTCCTGGAGGGCGCCCGCCGTGAGTACCGCAAGGCCGGCCGGCTGGTCCCGGGGGAAGGCGACTGGTGATCCCGCCTGCCCGGTCCGTCACTTCTCCGTCAGCTTGATGATCTTCCACTCCTGGTCGTCGCTGTTGCTGCAGTGGTAGAGCGTCAGCTTCTCCCACGCCTCACCGGTGCTGAAGCCGCTCACGTCCAGGCACTTGTTGTTGCTGGCGAAGTTGCGGATCCAGTAGTCACCGCTCTCCTGCTTGTCGGCCCACCAGAGCTGGTTGTCGGCCGTCGTTCCGTCGCAGGTGAACTCGGTGATGTCCGTGGTGACGGGCGCGGCACCGTAGCCCGCCAGGTCCATGCAGAGCCGGTCCTTGACGTTCACGATCTGGAAGAGCGGCGCCCCGTTGGGTCCGCCCTTCGCGTACTTCACTTCAAGGTCCCAGATCTGGTTGTCGCCGACCTCGTTGCAGTCCGACTGCTGGACCCGGCCGTTGAGCTCGCCCTTCTCGCGGCCCGGGAGCTCGGCGCACATCTTGGTGGTGGCGTTGCGCAGCATGACGTTCTTCGCGGGCACCAGCGGCTTCACCGTCGGCTTCTTGGGCTTCTCGGGCGCCTTGGACTCGCCACCGCCCTTGTCGCCGTCGCCCTTGCCCCCGCCGTCGTCCTTCGGCTCCTGGGTGACCGGTTGCTGCGGCGGCGGCTGCTCGGCGACCGCGGGTGACTCGGCCTGGCTGGGCAGGGTTTCCGGGGACGCGCTGGGGCTGGGGGCGAGAGCGGCGCCGGCCTGCTCCGTCTGCTCGGTCGCGCTCGTACGGACCTGCGGCTTGTACGCGATCCAGATCATCACGAACGCGATCGCGAGGGCCAGGAAGATACCGAAGAACGTGGCCAGCCAGCGCGGCAGGAACCCACGCTGCACATACGTGCCCTCGACATCCGTCGGATCCGTCCCCGACCGCTTCACCGACAGCGTGTAGGGACGCTCCTCCTTCGAACCGAACCAGATGATCTCCCGCGGCTTCAGCGTCGTCTCCACGAACGCCGCACGCCCCGGCTCGATCTGCACATTCCCCGGACGGATCTCGTACGACAGATGATCCCCGTTGTCGCTCCCCGCGACCGACGCCGTCACCTTCGTATTACCCAGATTGTCGACCGCCAGCCGCGGCCGCCCCCGGAACCGCCCCTTCACCGTCGGCGGCACCAACTCCGCACGCACCTCGGTGAACGCCGTGATCGTCAGATTCCCCTCAGGAACCGTCACCGCATCCGGATGCTCCGTCGGCGTGATCCGCACCGCATACGGATTCGGCCCCGCCACCGCATCCGACGTCCGCGGCGGAGCAAACGTCAACTCCACCGTCCCCGTCGTCCCCGGATACAGACGCAACGTCTGCGGCTCCACCGTCGTCCACGGCGACACGTCCCCGACCGGCTCGAACCGGTACTCGTCCACCACATCACCGGTATTACGCACCCGCAGGCGCACACGCGTACTGCTGCCGGGGTCCACAGTCGCGGACGCGGGCTCCAGCGAAGTCCACAGGCTCACGTGGCGAGGCTAGAGGCGATCTCACGGGGCGTCAGCGGACCTCGGGGCAGGAGTGCGTGCCCCGAGGTACCTGACGAGACGGCTTCCCGGCCCTCGCCGTCAGTCCTTGTTGGGGTGGACGATCTTCCACTCCTGGTCGTCGGTGTTGGTGCAGTCGGCGATGTTCAGCGGGGTCTCGGTGCCGCCGCGCTGGCCCTTCACGTTCAGGCACTTGCCGTTGCTGGCGAAGTTGCGGATCCAGTAGTCACCGCTCTTCTGCTTCTGGATGTACCAGAGCTGGTTGTCCGCCGTCGTGCCGTCGCAGTGGAACTCACCGATGCCGGTTCCGACGGGACGGCCGTCGTACTCGCCCAGGTCCATGCAGAGCTTGTCGGTGACGTTGCGGATCTGGAAGAGCGGGACCCCTCCGGGGCCGCCCTTCTCGTACTTCACCTCGAGGTTCCAGTACTGGTTGTCGCCCTCTTCGTGGCAGTTGGCCTGCTGGACGATCCCGTTGATCTGGCCCTTCTCCCGCCCGGGGATGTCGGCGCACATCTTGGTGGTGGCGTTCCACAGCATCACGTTCATGGCGGGCACGACGGGCTTCGGCTTCGGGGGCTGCTTGGACTCGCCGCCTCCCCCGCCGGCGCCGCCACCGCCGCCGCCGTCGTCGTTCTCGTCCTTCTCGGAGACCTGCGGCTCGGGCTCCGCGGCGGGCGATTCGGCCTGGCTGGGCAGGGTCTCGGGGGTGGCGCTGGGGCTGGGGGCGAGGGCGGCGCCGGCCTGCTCCGTCTGCTCGGTCGCACTCGTACGGACCTGCGGCTTGTACGCGATCCAGATCATCACGAACGCGATCGCGAGGGCCAGGAAGATTCCGAAGAACGTGGCCAGCCAGCGCGGCAGGAACCCACGCTGGACGTACGTGCCCTCGACATCCGTCGGATCCGTTCCGGACCGCTTGACGGACAGCGTGTAGGGACGCTCCTCCTTGGAGCCGAACCAGATGATCTCCCGCGGCTTCAGCGTCGTCTCCACGAACGCCGCACGCCCCGGCTCGATCTGCACATTCCCCGGACGGATCTCGTACGACAGATGATCCCCGTTGTCGCTCCCCGCGACCGACGCCGTCACCTTCGTATTGCCCAGATTGTCGACCGCCAGCCGCGGCCGACCCCGGAAACGCCCCTTCACCGTCGGCGGCACCAACTCCGCACGCACCTCGGTGAACGCCGTGATCGTCAGATTCCCCTCAGGAACCGTCACCGCATCCGGATGCTCCGTCGGCGTGATCCGCACCGCATACGGATTCGGCCCCGCCACCGCATCCGACGTCCGCGGCGGAGCGAACGTCAGCTCCACCGTCCCCGTCGTCCCCGGATACAGACGCAACGTCTGCGGCTCCACCGTCGTCCACGGCGACACGTCCCCGACCGGCTCGAACCGGTACTCGTCCACCACATCACCGGTATTGCGCACCCGCAGGCGCACACGCGTACTGCTGCCGGGATCGACGGTGGCGGACGCGGGCTCGAGGGAAGTCCATAGGCTCACGCCGCGACGCTACGCGCCATCCGACAAGGCGTCAGGAGTCGCAAGGGCAAACCGGTTTGCCCTTGCCGACGACGTCACACGGTGATCCGGACCGCCTCCAGCTGGTGCCGCTGATCCATCGGGCTGCCGAAGTACCGCCAGTTCCCGTCCTCGGTGCAGCCCTGCTTCTGCCAGCCCACGTCCTTGACGTGGGTGTTCGGGCAGACGATGCCCTCCGTCGTCTTGAGGGTGAAGCCCTCCAGCGACGACACCGCCTCCTTGGTGCTCCCGAGGTACATGTCGACGCCGTCGCCGGCGCTCGCCCACTTGTCCCCGGTCAGCCAGCCCTCGACGACGTGGGCCCCGTTGCCGGAGACGCCCTTCGTGCCGGACACGGCGATGTTGAGGGCCTTGATCGGCAGGTTCTTGCCGACGGTGCCGGCCTCGGCGCCGTCGCACACCGGTTGCTGCCAGCCCTTGTCCGCCACGTAGGCGCGGTAGCAGATGTGCCGGCCCTCGCTGCGTTCGGCCAGCTCCTTCACCGCCGTGGCTGCGGTACGCACCGGCGGCTTGGCCTTCTTCGTCGGCTCCTTGGACGGCTCGCCACCGCCCCCGCCGCCACCGCCGCCGCCGTCCTTCGAGTCCGGCTGGGCGGACTGCGCCGCGGGCGACTCCGCGGGTGCCGGGGGAGCCGCGCTGGGCAGGGTCTCGGGGGTGGCGCTGGGGCTGGGGGCGAGAGCGGCGCCGGCCTGCTCCGTCTGCTCGGTCGCACTCGTACGGACCTGCGGCTTGTACGCGATCCAGATCATCACGAACGCGATCGCCAGCGCCAGGAAGATACCGAAGAACGTGGCCAGCCAGCGCGGCAGGAACCCACGCTGCACATACGTGCCCTCGACATCCGTCGGATCCGTCCCCGACCGCTTGACGGACAGCGTGTAGGGACGCTCCTCCTTGGAGCCGAACCAGATGATCTCCCGCGGCTTCAGCGTCGTCTCCACGAACGCCGCACGCCCCGGCTCGATCTGCACATTCCCCGGACGGATCTCGTACGACAGATGATCCCCGTTGTCGCTCCCCGCGACCGACGCCGTCACCTTCGTATTACCCAGATTGTCGACCGCCAGCCGCGGCCGCCCCCGGAACCGCCCCTTCACCGTCGGCGGCACCAACTCCGCACGCACCTCGGTGAACGCCGTGATCGTCAGATTCCCCTCAGGAACCGTCACCGCATCCGGATGCTCCGTCGGCGTGATCCGCACCGCATACGGATTCGGCCCCGCCACCGCATCCGACGTCCGCGGCGGAGCAAACGTCAACTCCACCGTCCCCGTCGTCCCCGGATACAGACGCAACGTCTGCGGCTCCACCGTCGTCCACGGCGACACGTCCCCGACCGGCTCGAACCGGTACTCGTCCACCACATCACCGGTATTACGCACCCGCAGGCGCACACGCGTACTGCTGCCGGGGTCCACAGTCGCGGACGCGGGCTCCAGCGAAGTCCACAGGCTCACGGCGTAAACGTACGAATTGGCCGGCGGGCTGTCAGGGGCCTTCAGGGCAGGGCACGCTGCCCGGACGGGCCGACCGGCGAGGGATGGGAACTAGTCCCTTTCCTCGGCGGACCGCTGGGCGACGACGGACGGAGCGACGTCGACGCCGGACTCGAAGGCCGCGCTGTCGGCCACCGCCGCGACCTCGGAGCCCTGCCCGGGATCCGTGTGGGAGGGGCCGGCGCCGTTGTTGACTCCCGTTTCCTTGATGCCCTTGCTGTTCTTGTCGAGGTGGCTGGCCTCGTGGGCGAGGATCCCCTCGTTGCCGATGGCGGACGGGCCGAGGTACACGTCCATGCCGATCGTCATGGCCTCGGCGCCCATGGCCGCCGTCGCACGCTGAGCGATCGGGTCGCTGTGAACCCGACCCTCGGCGATCTTCGGGTTCTGGTAGAACGACGTCGCCTTGGCGAGGAACGCCCCGGGGAGCGACGAGGAGGGCGTCTTTTGGGCGGCGGCCAAGAGCTGGCTCTGCCCCTCCGGGCTCCTGTCCTCGATCCCGTCGTGACCGCAGCCGGCGCCGTGCTGATGCTGCTCCTCGTCGAAGCGGCGCTGGACGACACTGCTCACCGCCGCGTTCCCGGCCTGGTTCTGGAGGGTCAGCATCCGGTCGGCCGTGGTGCCGAGCGGGGAGGCGCGGCGGACCGGGCTCTTCTCACCGGTCCGCTGGTCGGCCTGGTTCTCGTGTGCGCGCACAACGCTCCCTCGGCAGATGGTGGCTCGGCACAGGACGGGACTCTCGCAGGTCTACCCGGACCGGCCGCCCGGCGCAACGGCCGTGAGGGCAGGCTTGAGGGCAGGCGGCCGGTCAGGCCGAGGAGAGCTGATTGGTGATCTCCTTCTCCCAGGCCCCCTGCTGCGCCGGGTCGTTGAGCGAGGCCGTCCACTCCTCCTCCGACTGGTGGTGCCGGTCCGGGCCCGCCTTGAGGACCACGAGCAGGGCGCGCGCCGACTGGCGAATCTCCTCCGGAACGTCCCTGCCCACCCGGACGTCCGGCCCGGCCGCGAGCGCGTAGAGCTTCTGCGCCATGTGGTGGCGCTCGCCCTGCTTGACGGACTTCGTCACCTTGAAGAACTCCGCGACGGCGTCGCGCCGTCGGACGCCCTGGGCGCCCGCCGCCCCGGCACCCTCCGTCCGCTCCGCCTCGTTCTCGTCCTGCGCCGGCGTGGGCCGGGCCCACCGGTCGGGATGCCGGGCCTCGACGTAGCGGTTGGAGCCCGCCCTGGCCCCCTTGTAGAGGGCGTTGCCGAGCAGGAAGGCCGCGGCCACACCGGCCACGGCGGGTGCCGCCGGACCGCTGACCGCCCCGGCGGCGGCCGCGATCGCCAGGCCGCCGGCGGCGGTCCGCACCGAGTTGCCGCCCAGGTTGGCGACGCGCTTGGCCAGCTTGGTGTGCTGCTTGTGGCGGGCGTACTGGCGCAGCCCGACGATCTCGGCCTGCAGCCGGCCGTTGAGGCGGGCGACCTCGGCCGCGAAGTCCGCGATCTCCGTTTCGGTCCCCTGCGCCTGCTGGGCCGTCGCCTCGCCCAGCCGCGCCTGCGCCCGGCCCAACTGGTCGAGCACGTCCTGGAGCATCTCCGCCGCCCTCGGCGCCGCGTCCGGGGCCTCCAGGTCGAGGGCCTTGAGCCGGTCCTTCTTCTGGTACGTCTTCCAGACCGCGGGGATCTCCCGGAGCACCGCGATCATGGAGAAGGCCACGGTGGCACCGCCGGTCAGCTCTCCGAGGGCGGTCACCCCGTTCAGGTTGCCGGAGTTCTTCACCGCGGCGTTGGCCATGCTGCTGAGGTCACCGACGACCATGCTGCCGCTCGACGCCACGCCGAGCGGCTTACCCCTCATGTCCTTCCTGGCCTTGTGGGAGGCCGGACCGGTGTCGTGGCGGCTCTTGCGCGCGGTGTTCAGGGTGCGCAGGTCGTTGATCACCCCCAGGGCGTCGGTGACGAAGTTGATGCCGCTGCCGACCTGTCCCATGACCGCGGTGGTCTGCATCTCGCCGGTGTCCGACGTGGCCTTCGCCTGTGTCCGCACGCCCGCTTCGGTCGGCGCGTTGACGCGGGTGGCCATCGTGTCCGGCGTGTCGAGGACCTTCTTGGACTTGTCGGCCTTGGCCTCGGTGCCGAGGAGCTGGTCGACCTTCTCGTTGACCTGTCCGAGCTTCGCCCGGATGGCGGCCAGGCGCTGCCGCAGCCCGCGTCGGCGCTGCTCCACCCCCTCCTGGCTCCGCTGCTCCTCGGCCGCCTCCCGCTCCTCCTCCACCGCGGCCCGTTCCTCTTCGGCGACGACCTGCGCCTCTTCGGCCACCGGCGCCTCTTCGGCCACGACCTGCTCGGCGGGGGCCACCACCGGCTCCGTCTCGGCCACCACCGGCTCCGGCGGGGCCGGTTCCACCTCCGTCACCGCCCCCTGCCGACGGCGCGACGCCTCCTCCGCCTGCCCGTGCACCGCCGCGACCGCGTTCATCCTCGCCGCCGTCCGCCGGCGCCGCTCGGCCCCCCCCCCCCCCCCCCCGCCACCCGCCGCACCCCCCCCCCCCCCCCCGCGGCCCCCCCCCCCCCCCCTTCCCCCCCCCCCCCCCCCCGCGGCCCCCGCCCGCCGCCCGCCCCCGGCCCCCGGCCCCCCGCCGGGGCCGCCTCCGCCCCCCCCTGCCGGTGCGCCTCCGTCCCTTCCCCCCGCCGACGGCCCTCGGCCGCCGCCTCCGCCGCCAC
>NZ_QHJH01000128.1 GCF_003947455.1 Streptomyces sp. WAC 04229
GCCCCGGACCGACCCCGCCGAGCGGTCCGGGCCCGGCACGGGAGCACCCCGCCCCCAGCCCGCCGGCGCGAGCGGACCGCACCCCGGCGCACCCGGGCGCGGCGGCGACGACGGTGGAGTCCCGGACGGTGGCACCGGACGTAAAGGCACCCCCCTGCGTGGCACCGACCTCCCTCAGGGTGTGCGGCGGCGCGGCGGTATCGGCGCGTGGGCGCGACGGCTGACCGGGGGACGCGGGAGCGCCCAGGACGACACCGCCACCGGTGCGCACACCTACGACGACGAGCCGGCCGGACCGGCACCGACCGCACCCGGTGGCGCCTCGCACGCCCCGGAGACCTGGCCGGACGCCGCGTCGCTGCTGCTGACGGCGCTCGGCCCCGGGCCCCGGCTGTGGGAGCGGGGCCCGGCACACCCGGAGGCGCTGACCGTGCGGCTCGGTACGGCCGACCGGGTGGCGCCCGGCGGAACCGAGCCGTTGCCCGCGGTCCCGGTGACCGCCGGGCTGCGCGAGGTCGGGGCGCTCGGCCTGGCCGGCCCGCGCGCCCGGCTCGCCGGGCTGGCCCGCTCGGTGCTGGCCCAGCTCGCCGCGCTGCACTCCGCGGAGACCCTGGAGATCGTCCTGATCAGCGCGGACCGCTCCCGGCCGCTCGCCGAGCGGACCGCCGAGTGGTCCTGGCTGGGCTGGCTGCCCCAGCTGCGCCCGGCGCACGGCCAGGACTGCCGCCTGCTCCTCGCCCACGACCGCGAACAGGCCATGGCCCGCGTCCACGAGCTGGTCCGCCGTCTGGACGACCACCTGTCGGACACCCGGCCCGAGGCCAGGCCGGCGGCGGCCCCCGGCAGTACCCGGCAGCCCTCCTGGGCCCGCCCCGACGACGGCACCGACCCGGCCGGCGGCTTCGCGGGGCCGTACAGCGTGGTCGTCGTGGACGGGGACCCGGGCGGGGCCGACGTGCGCGAGACCGTGGCGCGGCTGGCCCTGGAGGGACCGCGGGCCGGCATCCACGTCCTGTGCCTCGCCGAGACGGCCGCCGCCTCCCCCACCTCGCCCGTCGCGGAGACGTACGAGGCGGCCTGTGCGGTGTCACCGGCGTTCCGGGAGTGCGGTGCCGTGGCGCTGCTCAGCGGCGACGTGGCGACGACCCTGCGGCTGCTGCGCGTCGCGCGCACCTCCGGCGAGGCCCCCGCCGGCCCGGTCGGGCACGGCACCCTCGGCACGGTCGACGCCGTCTCCCTCGCGTGGGCGGAGCGGTTCGCGCGCGCCCTGGCCCCCCTGCGCACCGACGCGCCCTCGGGCGGCGAGCGGCGGCACACGCGGGTGGCCGCGCCGCTCCCCCAGGCGGCCCGGCTCCTGGACGAACTGGGCCTGGCGCGCGCCACCCCGGCCTCCCTGATGGCCCGCTGGGCCGACGCCGCCGACGACACGCACGCCCTCGGGGGGCGCGCCCACGCGGTCCTGGGCGCCGGACCGCGCGGCCCCGTCACGGTCGACCTCGCCGCCGAGGGACCGCACCTGCTGGTCGAGGGCCCGCCCGGCAGCGGCCGCACCGAGCTGCTGCGGGCGCTCGTCGCCTCCCTCGCCTCCGCCGACCGCCCCGACCGTCTCGGTGTCGTCCTGATGGACGGCCGCGACAGCGTGGGCACCGACGGCGGGCAGGGCGAAGGACTGGCCGTCTGCACGGACGTACCGCATGTCACCACCCACCTCACCGCCAACGACCCGGTCCGCATGCGGGAGTTCGCCCAGTCCCTGAGCGCCGAGCTGAAGCGGCGGGCGGAGCTGCTCGGGCGGTCGGAGTTCCCCGAGTGGCACACCGGACGCGAGGTGTCGGGCCGTCTGGTCGCCCAGCGCACCCCGCCGGACGGCGCACCCGGCACCGGGCCGGGGACCGACGACGGGGACCTCGACTCCCCGCCCAGCTCCACCATGCGGCTGCGCCCGGGAGCGGCCCGGCGCCGGTCCGCGGCCGTCCCGCCGCTGCCCCGCCTCGTGGTGGTCGTGGACGATCTCGACGCGCTCGTCACTCCCCCGCTCGGCTCGCCCGGACGTCCCGCGGCCGGGTCGGTCATGCGGGCGCTGGAGGCCGTCGCGCGGGAGGGCGGGCGGCTGGGCGTGCACCTGGTGGCCGCCACCGCGCCGGGCGGCCGTACGGCCCAGACGGAGCCCGCCCAGCGCGCCACCCTGCGCATCACGCTGGACGCCCCGTCCCCGGGACCGGACGAACCGATGCCGGGACGCGGCCGGTTGGCCCGCCCCGACGGACCGGCCGTGGTCTTCCAGGCCGGGAGGGTCACCGGCCGCATCCCGCGCACCGCGACCCTGCGCCCCACGGTGATCCCGCTGGAATGGCACCTCATGGGCGACCCGCCCACCCGCCGCCCGGTACGCGAACTGGGCAACGGCCCCACCGACCTGGCCCTCCTGGCCAGCGCGTTGGAACGAGCGGCCCGCGAGGTGGAGGCGGCTCAGGTCCCCTCACTCCTGTAACGCCGGTTCATCATCCACAGCCCGTCCGGCGTTTGAGGACGAGGCCGTCCAGGCCGACAGCGGGGGCGCGGGGGCGGCAGCCCCCGCATACGCCCACACCCACGCCGCCCACCTGGTCACGACGCGGTCACGATCCCCCCGCTGACCGCGGACGCGCTCTTGCCGCCCTCACCCCCCTGGCGTACACCAGAGCGCACGGAAGAGCGCTCAACGTTCGACGAGGCACGAAGAACGGGGCAGTGATGCGCACGAGCAGCACCATGGGGCCACGCAGGACCCTCGGCAGAAGCACCCGGATCGCCGCCACCCTCGCCGCGGGAGCGCTCGCGCTCTCGCTCACCGCGTGCGGTGGCGACGACGACAACGGCGGTGGCGACAAGGGCGGTCAGCAGGACGGCGGCAAGGACACGGCCGCCACCGTCACCCTCCCGAAACTGGACGGCGAGAGTCTGGAGGTCGCCGCCGTCTGGACCGGAGCGGAGCAGGAGAACTTCAAGAAGGTCCTCGCCGAGTTCGAGAAGCGCACCGGCGCCAAGGTGACCTTCGTGCCCGCCCAGGACCCGATCATCAACTTCCTCGGTTCGAAGATCGCGGGCGGCGCCCCGCCGGACGTGGCGATGCTCCCGCAGCCCGGCGCCATCAAGCAGGCCGTCGAGAAGGGCTGGGCCAAACCGCTCGGCGCGGAGGCCACGAAGGAGCTGGGCGAGAACTACTCGCCGGGCTGGCAGGAGATAGGCAAGGTCGGCGGCAAGCAGTACGGCGTGTACTACAAGGCCGCCAACAAGTCGCTGATCTGGTACAACGCGCAGGTCTTCGAGAACGCGGGCGCCGCCGAGCCCAAGACCTGGGACGAGCTGCTCACCGCCGCCCAGACGGTCTACGACTCGGGCGTGACGCCGTTCTCCGTCGGCGGCGCGGACGGCTGGACCCTCACCGACTGGTTCGAGAACGTCTATCTCTCGCAGGCGGGCCCGGAGAAGTACGACCAGCTGGCCAAGCACGAGATCAAGTGGACGGACCCGTCCGTCAAGGAGGCCCTGACCACCCTCGCCGGGATCTGGGGCAAGAAGGACTACGTGGCGGGCGGCGCGTCCGGCGCGCTCCAGACGGAGTTCCCGGCCTCGGTGACGCAGACCTTCACCGGCGGCGACCAGCCGAAGGCGGGCATGGTCTACGAAGGTGACTTCGTGCAGGTCAACATCGGCGAGACGGACGCGGAGGTCGGCACCGACGCGAAGGTCTTCCCGTTCCCGGCGGTCGGCGACACCGCGCCGGTGGTCTCCGGCGGCGACGCGGCCGTGGTCCTGGAGGACTCGAAGGCGGCGCAGGCGCTGGCCACCTGGCTGGCCTCGCCGGACGCGGCGACGATCCAGGCGAAGCTCGGCGGCTACCTCTCACCGAACAAGAACGTCGAGGCGTCGGCGTACCCGAACGACGTGCAGAGGAAGATCGCCGAGGCGCTGGTCGCGGCCGGCGACGACTTCCGCTTCGACATGTCGGACCAGGCCCCGCAGGCCTTCGGCGGCACGCCCGGCAAGGGCGAGTGGAAGGCCCTCCAGGACTTCCTGAAGAACCCGAAGGACGTCGAGGGCGCACAGCGGCGGCTGGAGGCGGACGCGGCCGCCGCCTACGGGAGCTGACGGATGACGTCGGCCACGGCGGCGGGGACCTCACCGGGCCCCGCCGCCCCCAAGTCGCGCAGGAGCGTGACCGGCACCCGCAGGACCGTGGCGGCCCTGTTCCTGCTCCCCGCCCTGGTGCTGCTCGGCGCGCTCGTGGTCTACCCGATCGGGTACTCGCTGGTCCGCAGCTTCTACGACCAGTCCGGCGACTCCTTCGCCGGATTCGACAACTACCAGGCGCTGTTCACCGACGACGGCATCCGCACCGCCCTGAAGAACAACGTCATCTGGGTGGTGTTCGCGCCGACGGTCGCCACCGCGCTCGGCCTGATCTTCGCGGTGCTGACCGAACGGATCCGCTGGGGCACCGCGTTCAAACTGGTCGTCTTCATGCCGATGGCGATCTCGATGCTGGCGGCCGGGATCATCTTCCGCCTGGTGTACGACCAGGACCCGGACAAGGGCGTCGCCAACGCGGTGTGGGTCGGCGTGCACGACACGTTCGCCGAGTCGTCCGCGTTCCCCAAGGCGCACCCGGGACGTGACTCGCCGCTGGAACCGGCCGGCGGCGGCGCCTTCGTCACCAAGCGGCCGGTCGAGGCCGGCACCGCGGTCGTCCTCCCCCTCGTCGGCGTCGCCCCCGACCTGATGCCGGACGGCGCCGAGAAGGCCGTACCCGCCGAACCCGAGAACGGGAAGATCACCGGCACCGCCTGGCAGGACTTCACCCGCGGCAAGGGCGTCGGCAAGCTCAACGGCGTCGACGCGGCCGAACTGGGCTATGCCGGGATGACGATCGAAGCGGTGAAGGACGGCGAGGTCGTCGCGTCGGCGAAGGCGTCGGGCGAC
Source organism: Streptomyces sp. WAC 04229 (assembly GCF_003947455.1). Classification (GTDB taxonomy): domain Bacteria; phylum Actinomycetota; class Actinomycetes; order Streptomycetales; family Streptomycetaceae; genus Streptomyces. The sequence goes on from NZ_QHJH01000128.1 coordinate 4,963, forward strand.
GGCACCTTCACGCTGCCCGCCGCGGCCGACGGGGCGCTGCTCAGACTCCCCGCCGACAACTTCAAGGAGCCCTACAACGGCCTGAACTGGCTCGGCCCCTCCCTCGTCACCCCGGCCATCATCGGGTCGTACGTGTGGATGTGGGCGGGCTTCGCGATGGTGCTGATCGCGGCGGGTCTCGCCGGGATGCCCCGGGAACTCCTGGAGGCCGCCCGGGTCGACGGCGCCAACGAGTGGCAGGTCTTCAGACGGGTCACGGTGCCGCTGTTGGCGCCGGTCCTCGCGGTCGTGGTCGTCACCCTGATGATCAACGTCCTGAAGGTGTTCGACCTGGTCTTCATCATCGCCCCGGGCTCCTCGCAGGACGACGCGAACGTCCTCGCCCTGGAGCTGTACCGCAAGGGCTTCGCCTCCGACCAGCCGGGCATCGCCAGCGCCATCGCGGTGTTCCTGCTGCTCCTGGTGATCCCGGTGATGTGGTTCAACGTACGGCGACTGCGGCGGGAGGTGCGGCGATGACGGCGAAGCGTTCCCTGGGAGCGCGGCTGGCCGAGGGCGTCAGCGGCGGCCTGGTCCGGGGCTTCCTGATCGTCGTCGGCCTCTTCTGGCTGGTGCCGACGATCGGCCTGCTGCTCTCCTCGCTGCGCACCCCTCGGGACATGGCGGCGAGCGGCTGGTGGGAGGTCTTCACCAAGCCGTCCCAGCTCACCTTCCAGAGCTACGAGGACCTGCTGGCGAACGGCGACATCACCTCCTCCCTCCTCAACACGGTGCTGATCACCGTCCCCGCGACGGTCCTGGTCGTGGTCATCGGATCGCTGGCCGGGTACGCCTTCGCATGGATGGAGTTCCCGGGCCGCGACTGGTGGTTCCTGGCCGTGGTCGGACTGCTGGTCGTCCCCGTGCAGGTGGCCCTGATCCCGATCGCCGAACTCTTCGGCAAGATCGGGCTGTTCGGGTCGATCGTCGGCGTGGTCCTCTTCCACGTCGGCTTCGGCCTGCCCTTCGCGGTGTTCCTGCTGCGGAACTTCTTCGCGGAGATCCCCCGGGAGCTGCTGGAGGCGGCCCGGCTGGACGGCGCCGGTGAACTGCGGCTGTTCGTGCGGGTCGTGATGCCGCTCGGCGGGCCCGCGATCGCGAGCCTGGGCATCTTCCAGTTCCTGTGGGTGTGGAACGACATGCTGGTCGCGCTGATCTTCTCGGACTCCGGGAGCCAGCCGATCACGGTCGCGCTGCAGACGCAGGTACGGCAGTTCGGCAACAACATCGACGTGCTGGCGCCGGGGGCGTTCATCTCCATGGTGATCCCGCTGGCCGTGTTCTTCGCGTTCCAGCGGCAGTTCGTCTCCGGTGTGATGGCGGGCGCCGTCAAGTAGCGGCCGCGACAGCACCCTTGAGGGGGCGGGCCGGACACCGGTCCGCCCCCTCATCCGTACGGGGCACCGGGCGCGGCGAGGATCCCCCGAATGCCGCAGCGGCCGTAACCGAATCACTCCATTGGCCGTTCCCGGCGCGAACGCCCGCGCCGACCCCGCCGACCCATGGATGTTCCCGTGCCCAGGTTCAGTGTCATCGTGCCCGCGTACCGGGTCCAGGAGTATCTGCACGCGTGCCTGGAGTCGGTGCTGACCCAGTCGTACCAGGACTTCGAGGTGATCGTCGTCGACGACCGGTCGCCGGACGCGTGCGGTGCGATCGCCGACGAGTTCGCGGACCGCGACCCGCGCGTACGCGCCGTGCACCTGCCTCAGAACCAGGGCCTCGGCCCCGCCCGCAACGCCGGCATCGAGCGGGCGGGCGGCGACTACCTGGTCTTCCTCGACGGCGACGACACCCTCGCCCCGGGCGCGCTCCGGGCCCTCGCCGACCGCGTGAAGGAGACCGGCGACCCGGACGTGCTGGTCTACGACTACGCCCGGACGTACTGGACCGGCGAGACCGTCCGCAGCCGGGCGGCCGCGCACCTCACGGAGCAGGGCCCGGCGCCGTTCCGGCTGGCCGACCGGCCGGGGCTGCTGCACCTGCTGATGGTGGCCTGGAACAAGACGGTGCGGCGGGAGTTCGCCGAGCGCGAGGGCCTCACCTTCCCGCCCGGCTACTACGAGGACACCCCGTGGACGTACCCGGTCCTCCTGACCGCGGAGTCCGTCGCCACCCTGGACCGGGTCTGCGTCCACTACCGGCAGCGCCGCCGGGGCAGCATCCTGGGCACGCCGAGCGAACGCCACCTGGACGTCTTCACGCAGTACGACCGGGTCTTCGCGTTCCTCGAGTCGCATCCGGAGCACGACCGCTGGCGGCCGGTGCTGTACCGCCGCATGTGCGACCACCTGGCGGCCGTGTTCACCCGTCCCGACCGCCTCCCGCGTTCCCTGCGCGCCGAGTTCCTGCGCCGGGCGCGGGTCCACTGCCGCCGCTACCGGGTCTCCGGCGCCCCCGTCCCGGCGCCGGTCCGGGTGCGCCACGCCCTGCTCCGGCTGGGCCTGCGCCGCACCTGGGAGACCCTGCGGCTGGCGTCCGCACTGCGCCGACGGACGGCGAGGGCCGCCGCCGGCTGGCTGCGGACCGCCCGGGCCGGCGCCCTGCGCCTGCACTACCGGGGCCAGCGCCTCCTCCCGCTGCGGGCCGACCGCGTCCTCTTCGCCGTCGACGGCGACGGGGGGTACGGCTGCAACCCGGGGGCGCTGGAGGACGCGTTCCGCCGCTTCGCGCCGCACGTGCGCACGGCGTGGGCCGCCGCCCCCGCGCACCACCACACGGTCCCGCCCGCGACCCGGCGCCTCACTCCCGGCACGGCCGCCTACTGGACGGCCCTGGCCCGCTCCCGGTACCTGGTGCACAACTCCGCCTTCGACAGCGGCCTGGTCAGGCGCCGGGGCCAGGTACTGGTCCAGACGCAGGCCGGGACGCCGCTCGCGCACGCGGGCCTGGACCTCCAGGAGCGGCCGGCCGCCGCGGGCGGCACCGACTTCACCCGGTTGCTGCGCGAGGTCGACTCCTGGGACTACGTGGTCTCCGCCAACCGCCACTCCACCCTCACCTGGGAACGCGTCCACCCCGGCGGCTACACCACCCTGGAGTACGGCCAGCCCCGCACCGACGCCCTCCAGCGGGCGACCGCCGCGGACGTGGCCCGGCTCCGCGAGACCCTCGGCATCCCGGAGGGCACGGTGGCGATCCTGTACGCGCCCGCGCACCGCGACTACCGCCGCACCCAGCGCTCCGCCCTGGACCTGGAGCGCGTCGTACGCCGCCTCGGCCCCCGCTTCATGGTGCTGGCCCGCGCCCACCCGGGCCACGACGACCGGCCGGCCGCGCCCGTCGGCCGGGTCCTGGACGTGAGCGGCCACCCGAGCGTGGAGTCGCTCTGCCTGGCCTCGGACGCCCTCGTCACCGACTACGCCTCCCTGATGTTCGACTACGCGGGCCTGGACCGGCCGATCGTGCTGCATGCCGACGAGCCGGAGGCGTTCGAGGCGGCCCGCGGCACCTACGTCGACCTGCGCTCCGTCCCGCCGGGACCGATCGCTCGGGACGAGGACGAGCTGATCGGCGTCTTCGCCGGCGGCGACTGGTACGGCGCCCGGTCCACCCGGCTGCGGGCCGAGTTCCGCGAGCGGTTCTGCCCGTACGACGACGGTCACGCCGCCGAGCGCGTGGTGCGCCGGGTGGTGCTCGGCCAGACCCGGCTGCCTCCGGTGGTGCCGCTCGGTGCCCGCCGTCCGCCCGCGGCGGCGGTCGCCCGCACCCCGCTGGCCACAGTCCCGCAGCCGGCCGGGCCGCGCACCGTCACCGACAGCCTCTGAGCGCCGTTGGTCCCTCGGGAGCCCGGGGCGTCACGCGGCTCGCGGCCGGCGCAGGGCTCCCGTCGGATCAGCACATCGAGAGAAAGAGCAGCATGCCCCGCTTCAGCATCATCGTCCCGTCCCATGGGGTCGCGGGGCGGCTCTCCCAGGCACTGGACTCGGTGCTCGACCAGTCCTTCGGCGACTTCGAGCTGATCCCGGTCTGCGACGCCCCGGACACCGCCGCGGCGGACGTCGCCGAGGAGCACGCCGGACGGGACTCGCGGGTGACGCCCGTGCACGCCCCGCCGTCGGCCGGGCTGGCCGGGGCGCGCAACGCCGGGATGCGGGCGGCGACCGGCGCGTACCTGCTGTTCCTCGACGGCGACGACGTCCTCGTGCCGGGCGCGCTGGCGGCGCTGGAGGCGCGGCTGGCGGACACCGGGGGCGTCGACGTCCTGTATTTCGAGTACGAGCGGGTGCCCTGGTGGGAGGGCGAGGCCACCAACCCGGCCGCCCCGCTGCTGGCGAGGGCCCCCGACGGCGCCTTCAGCCCCGACCGCGCCCCCGATCTGACCGGCGTGCGGCTGCCCGCGTGGAGCGCCGTCCATCGACGCACCTTCCTCACCGAGCGCCGGCTCGCCTTCCCCGACGGGCACTTCACGGACATCGGCTTCGGCGCCCTGGTCGCGGCGCGCGCCGAGCGTGTGGCGGTGCTGCGCTCGGTGGTCGTCCGGCATCTGGTGCGGCGCCAGGGCAACCGGCTGAACCTGCCCGGCGCGCACCACGGCGACCTCCTCGACCAGGCCGAACTGGCGCTCGCGCACGCCGCCGAACGGGGACTGCCGGACGCGCGCCGCGGGCCGCTCTTCGAGCACCTGTTCGCCGCGATCCTGAAGACGGCGACGCATCCGCGGCGGCTGACGAGCAGGGAGCGCCGGGTCTTCTTCCGGCGGGCGAGCCGCCTCTACCGCCGCCACCGCCCCGCCGGTTTCCGCCCGCCGGGCGGGCGGCTCGGCGTCCAGCACCGGCTGCTCGCGGCGGGGTCGTACGCCGGCTTCCGCGCCCTGCGCGCCACCAACCGGGCACTCACCGGGGCGCTGCGCCGCCTGCCGTGGCCGCGGGGGCTGCGCACCCGGCTGCTGTACCGCCGCCACCTGCGCCGTCCGCTGGACCCGAACCTCGTCGTGTACTGCGCCTACTGGGGCCGGGGCTACGCGTGCAGCCCGGCCGCGATCCACGCCAAGGCCCGCGAACTCGCCCCGCACCTCAGGTCGGTGTTCCTGGTCGAGGCGGACCAGGCGCACACCATGCCGGAGGGCGTCGACCACGCGGTCATCGGCGGCCGGCGGTACTGGGAGGTGCTGGCCCGCGCCAAGTACCTGGTGAACAACGCCAACTTCGCGGAGGGCGTGGTCAAGCGTCCCGGCAGCGTGCACGTGCAGACGCAGCACGGCACCCCGCTGAAGACCATGGGCGTGGACCAGTCGACGTACCCGGTGGTGGCCGCGTCCAGCGGCAGCTTCACCAGGCTGCTGGGCCGCGTGGACCGCTGGGACTACAACGTCTCCGCCAACCGGCACTCCACCCAGATGTGGGAGCGCGCCTTCCCGGGCTCGTACGAGCACCTGGAGTACGGCTATCCGCGCAACGACGTCTACTGCACGGCGACCGCCGAGGACGTGGCCCGCGTCCGCCGCGAGCTGGGCGTCCCGGACGGGGCGACGGCGGTCCTGTACGCGCCCACGCACCGGGACTACGAGAGCGGCTTCGGCGCGGGCGGCCTGGACCTGGAGGCGTTCTGCGCGTCGGCCGGCGAGGACGTGGTGGTGCTGCTGCGCGCCCACTACTTCTACGACCGGGGCGGCCGCGCGGGCAGCGGCCGGATCATCGACGTCACCGCGCACCGCTCCTCGGAGGACGTGTGCCTGGCCGCGGACGCGCTGGTCACCGACTACTCGTCGATCATGTTCGACTACGCCAACCTGGACCGCCCGATCGTCGTGTACGCCGACGACTGGGACGTCTACCGGGAGACCCGGGGCGTCTACTTCGACCTGATGGCGGCGCCGCCCGGACCGGTGGCGCGGACGCCTCAGGAGCTGGCCCGCGTCTTCGGCGACGGCTCGTACGCGGGCCCGGAGTCGGCGGCGCTGCGGGCGGCCTTCCGGGAGCGGTTCTGCGAGTTCGACGACGGCCGGGCCGCCGAGCGGGTGGTGCGCCGGGTGCTGCTCGGCGAGCCGCCCGAGGCGCTGCCGCCCGTGATCCCGCTCGCGGAGCGCGTCCCGGCCCCCGCCGCCACCCTCGTAAGGAGCTGACCCCGCCGTGCCCCGCTTCAGCGTCATCCTTCCCTGTTTCAAGGTGCAGGGCTTCCTGCGCGAGTGCCTCGACTCGGTCCTGGACCAGTCCTTCCGGGACATCGAGGTCATCGCCGTCGACGACTGCTCGCCCGACGGCTCGGGCGCGATCCTGGACGAGTACGCCGCCCGCGACGACCGGCTGCGCGTGCTGCACCTGGAGGAGAACGTCGGCCTCGGCCGGGCCCGCAACGCCGGGCTGCCGCACGCCACCGGCGACTACCTCTTCTTCCTCGACAGCGACGACACCCTCACCCCGGGCGCGCTGCGCGCCATGGCCGACCGGCTCGCGGAGACGGACGACCCCGACGTCCTGGTCTTCGACTACGCCCGCACCTACTGGTGGGGCGGCACCCGGCGCAACGCCCTGGCCCGGGTGCTGGCCGAGGCCGGGGAGGGCACCTTCACGGCCGCCGGCCACCCCGAGATCCTCGACCTGCTGATGGTGGTGTGGAACAAGGTCTACCGGCGCGACTTCGTCGAGCGCGAGGGCTTCACCTTCCCGCCCGGCTACTACGAGGACACGCCCTGGACGTTCCCGGTGATGTTCAGCGCCGAGCGGATCGCCACGCTGGACCGCATCTGCCTGAACTACCGGCAGCGGCGGCAGGGCAACATCCTGTCCACCACCAGCCGCAAGCACTTCGACGTGCACGCGCAGTACGAGCGGGTCTTCGCCTTCCTCGACGCCCGACCGGAACTGGCCCGCTGGCGGCCGTTCCTGCACGCCAAGATGGGCGAGCACTGCCTGGACATCCTGTCCAAGCCGGACCGGCTGCCGCCCTGTGACAAGGCCGAGTTCTTCCGGCGCACCGCCGAGATGTTCCGCGCGTACCGGCCCGAGGGCGCCGAGGTCCCGGCCGAGCTGCGGGTGCTGGCGGGCGGCGCGCTCGGCTACCCGGCCTACCGGCTGCGGCTGCGGTCCGGGCAGGCGGCCCGGGAGCTGGAGCGCCGGGCACGGCAGGCGGGGGGCGCGGTCGCCGGACGGCTGCGCGGGGCCGGCAGCGCGGTGCGCCCCCGCCGGCCGCTGGACCCGGACCTCGCGGTGTACTCGGCGTTCTCGCACCGGGGCGTGCTGGGCGACCCCGCGGCGATCCACCGCAAGGCGCGCGAACTCGCCCCGCACGTGCGCGGGGTGTGGGTGGTGCGCGACGAGGAGACGGCGGCGCTGCTGCCGCCGGACACCGAGCACGTGGTCCTGGGCAGCGCCGGCTACCGGCGGGTGACCGAGCGGGCGACGTTCTTCGTCAACAACGTCAACTGGCCCGGTGCCGTGACCAAGCGCCCGGGCAGCGTCCACGTCCACACCCACCAGGGCACCCCGCTGAAGTACATGGGCGTCGACCTGCTGGGCCGGCCGGGCGCCCGGCACGGCCTGGACGTGCCGCAGATGCTGCGCCGGGCCGACCGCTGGGACTACAGCCTGGTCGCCGGCCGGTACGCGGAGCGGGTGTGGGAACGGGCGTACCCGTGCCACTTCACGTCCGTGCCCAGCGGCAGCCCGCGCAACGACGTGCTGGTGAACGCGGGGCCGGACGACGGCCGCCGGGTGCGTGAGCGGCTGGGCGTCCCGGACGGCCACACCGTGGTGCTCTACGCGCCGACCCGGCGCGAGTACCGCCGGGGCGGGCTCGTCGACCGCCTCGATCCGGCCCGGCTCGCCGCGGACCTCGGCGAGGACCACACCCTGGTGGTCCGGCTGCACCCGTCGCTGGCCACCGGACCGGCCCGCGGCATGGGCCTGTCGGAGCTGCACCGGCGGGGCGTCCTGGTCGACGCGACGGACGAACCGCACGTGGAGGAGCTGATGCTCGCCTCCGATCTGCTGATCACCGACTACTCCGCCCTGCTGTTCGACTACGCCCTGCTGGACCGGCCGATCGTGATCCACGCCGACGACTGGCGCGCGTACGAGGCGAGCCGCGGCGCCTACTTCGACATCACCGAGGAGGCACCGGGGCACGTGTCGCGCTCGTACCGGGAGCTGGCCTGGCTGCTGGCGTCCGGGGCGTGGCGGGACGAGGAGGCGGCGCGGCTGCGGTCGGCGTTCCGGGCCCGGTACTGCGAGTACGAGGACGGCCGGGCCGCCGAGCGGGTGGTGCGGACGCTGCTGCTGGGCGAGCCGATGCCCGGCCCGGAGCCGTCCGGCGTCCCCGGCGCCCGTTCGGTCGCCGCCGGACACGACCTGCTCGCCTCCTCGTGAGACCGCGGCTGTGGGTGCTGGTCCTGGCCGCCGTGTTCGCCGCGCTGCAACTGGCGAACATCACCGGCCGGGACACCCCCGACACCAAGAACTACCTGGCGTACACGCTGAGTCTCAGCGGTGAGGACAAGCGCGGGGTGGCGACGGCCACGATCGACTACGTGTGCGCGAGCCGGGCCGAGCGGGCCCGCCGGGACCAGAGCGTGCACGTGGTCCGCCTCCACCGGCCCGACCCCACCGGCCAGGTGGCGGCCGAGTGCCGGGAGCAGGAGTGGGCGGTGGTGGGGCCGCAGCTGGCGGCGGGACGGACCGGCGGGCACACCCTGCCGTACATGCCGGACCGCTTCATGCGGATCTTCGAGGTGCGGCCCGGCTATCCGCTGTTCCTGGTGCCGTTCGTGGCGGTCCTCGGGGTGACGTGGGGCCTGTGGGCGGCGGGCGTCGTCATCGCGTGCGCGGGCGGGGTGCTGGCCTTCCTGATCCTGCGCGCGCTGTCGGTGCCGGTGCCGCTCGCGCTGGGCGGTCAGGCGCTGTACTACGCGCTGCCGTGCGGGACGACCGCGATGCGCCCGATGGCCGAGGGGCTGCTGATGGCGCTGACCCTGGCGGCGGTCTGGGGCTGTGCGCTGATGCTGCGGGCGGGACGGACGCGGGCGGGGCTCGCCCTGGTGGCCGGCTCGCTGGCGACGCTCTTCACGGTCAAGCACTCGCAGTCGCTGTTCCTCGGGGTGTGCCTGGCGGCGGCGGGCGCGCTGATCGCGTTGCGCCGCCGGCGGGGCGGCCGGTCGCCCCGGGACGTGCTCGCGCTCGCGGCGGTGGGGCTGGCGGGGGCCGTCGGCACGCTGGTGCTGGCGCGGCTGCTGCACTACCCGTCGGTGTCGGACAGCGTCCAGGACCTGCTCACCGACCATTTCGCGCGGCCCGACCGGGAGCGTCCGTGGCCGGAGTTCTGGCAGCTGCAGGGCAACTTCTGGGTGGAGTGGCTGCGTCGGCAGGCGTGGCAGCCGCTGTTCGTCGCGGCACTGGCCGCCGGGGCGTGGGGCGCGCTGCGGCGCGGGGGCGCGGTCGGCGGGTTCCTGGTCGCGGCGGCGTGCACCGGGATCCTCACCCAGGCCGGGCATCCGGACATCAACATCTGGGGCGAGCGGCTGATCGTGCTGGCCTGGCTGCTGCCCGTGGTGGGCATCCCGCTGCTGCTGGAGCCCGTGGTGCGGGGTGGCAGGGTGCCGCTGCCCGCGCAGGGGCAGGCCGACCCGGTCCGGGCGGTCGGCTGAGCGTCACCCGTTGAGGTGACGTGGGTTCAGGGCGGTGACCACGCCGGGAACATACGCCAAATGTCCCGAATGTCCCACCCTCTGATCCCTTCGTGAGCGCCGACGTCCTCGTCCGGCGGCCGGTACGCGGCGCGACGGCGCTGCGCGGTGGCCGCGGATGGCGCCCCACCCCGTACCAGGCCGCCGGCTTCCTGTTCCTCCTGGTGATGTCGCTGGCGTACTGGGCGGTACCGCTCTGCTGCGACGCGGGCCAGCACGCGGCGGTCGTGGAGCGCCTGAAGGCCGGCCTCCTGGACCCCCGGCACCCGATGGCCGACCTGCCCGGTGCGGGCAGCGCGTACTACTCGCCGTACGCCCTCGCCCAGGGGGTGTTCGCGCGGCTGACCGGGCTGGGCGGCTGGGAGGTGGTGCGGCTCGCCGGGCCGCTGAACCTGCTGGTGCTGCTGACCGGCCTGAACCGGTTCGTACGGGTGCTGAGCCCGCGGCCGTGGGCGCCGGTCCTGGCGCTGGGCGCGATGACGCTGCTGTGGGGCACCGAGCGGGCCTGGTGGAGCGGCTACCTCGGACTGATGTCGATGACGGGCAACCTCGGCTACCCGTCGACGTGCGCGATCGGGCTCACCTTCTGGGCCTGGGCGCTGACCGGGGCGCGGGCGAGGGACGAGCGCCGGGTGCGGTACGTGGGGCCGAGCGGCCTGCGCGGACTGCCCGGGTATGCGGGACTCGGCGCCCTGTACGGCCTGGTCCTCCTGATCCACCCGATCACCTCGGTGGCGGCGGCGCTGGGCGCGGTGGCGCTGGTGGCCGGGTGGCAGCGCGGATGGCGCGGCCCGGTCGTGGGGCGCTGGGCGCTGACGGGCGCGGTGGCGGTGGCGTCGGCGGCCCTGTGGCCGTACTTCGACGTGTTCGCGCTGGCCGGCGACGACAGCGTGGACGCGCTGCACCGGGTGCTGTACCTGGACCTGCCCGGCGAGTTCTGGCTGGGGCTGCTCGGGCTGCCGGCGCTGTGGGCGCGCGGACGCCGGTCGGCCCGGGACCCGCTGGTGCTGATGTTCGCGCTGGACTGCGCGGTGGTGGCGTACGGCTGGTGCAGCGGGCACTACACCTACGGTCGGATCCTCGGGCTCTCGCTGGTGCCGGCGCAGTTCGCGCTGGCGGTGGAGCTGGCGGCACCCCGGCCGTGGGGGCGGTGGCGCAGGGCGCTGGGCGGGATGGCGGCCGCGGGTGCCGCGCTGGGGTTCCTCACGGTGCACGCGGGGGCGGTGGTGCCGCGGGCGCTGGACCCGGTCGGCTTCGAGCAGCCGCCCGACTGGCCGGACTACACGTGGGCGGCCCGGCACATCGGCCCCGGCGAGGTCGTGATCACCGACGGCTACTACGCCGGGCACGCCATCGCCGGGTACGGGCCCAACCTCGCGGCCCCCGCCTGGCCGGACCCGTCGCTGGACGAACGGGAGCGGGCGCGGCGGACGGCCGACGTCCGGGCCTACCTCGCGCCGGCGTCGACGCCCGCCGAGCGCGCCGCCGTCGTCCGCCGGTACGACGTCCGCTGGCTGCTGCTGACCCGCTGGCACCCGGTGCCCGAGGAGGCGGTGGTGGTGGCGTGGAGCGGGCGCACGGGCGAGGTCCTGGCGCGGGTCGGATGAGCGGGGGCGCCGCCGGCCGGACTACTCGATGACCAGCTCGACCGGGATGTTGCCCCGGGTGGCGTTGGAGTAGGGGCAGACCTGGTGGGCCTGCTCGACCAACTTGCGGCCGGTCTCCTGGTCGAGGCCCTCGGGCAGCTCGACCCGCAGCGTGACGGCGAGCGCGAAGCCCTCGCCCTGCTTGCCGATGCCGACCTCGGCGGTCACGGCGGCCTCGCTGACGTCGACCTTCGCCTGCCGGCCGACGACGCCGAGGGCGCTGCCGAAGCAGGCGGCGTACCCGGCGGCGAACAGCTGCTCGGGGTTGGTGCCCTTGCCGTCGCCGCCCATCTCGACGGGGGCGCCGAGCGCGAGGTCGAGCTTGCCGTCGGAGCTGACGGCGCGGCCCTCGCGGCCGTGGGTGGCGGTGGCGACGGCGGTGTAGAGCGCGTCCATGGGAAACCCGTCCCTCTCAGTGGGGTGCGTCGCACGTGGCGACCTCTGACGCCGACAAGTAGAGCACGCAACTTGAATGGGCGCAACTAAGTTGCGCACAACTCAATGACGCCCGGTCGGCTACCCTGGAAGGCATGACCACGCCCGCGACCGACTGGCTCCGCCTGGACCAGCAGATCTGCTTCTCCCTGAACGCCGCGTCCCGCGCCTTCGGCGGCGTCTACCGCGTGGTCCTCAAGGACCTGGGACTCACATACCCGCAGTACCTGGTGCTGCTGGTGCTGTGGGAGCACGGCGAGCTGCCCGTGAAGAAGCTCGGCGAGCACCTCCGCCTCGACTCCGGCACGCTCTCGCCGCTGCTCAAGCGGCTGGAGACGGCCGGTCTGGTCCGGCGGGAGCGCAGCGCGCGCGACGAGCGGTCGGTGGAGGTGCGGCTGACCGGGGAGGGTGTCGCGCTGCGCGAGCGGGCCGCCGAGGTGCCGCGCCGGATCGCCGCGGCGACGGGGCTGGACGTGACCGAGGTCCAGGACCTGCGCGACCGCCTCGACCGGCTCACCTCCGCCCTGGACGCGTACGGCACCGATCCGGCCCCGGCACCGTCCGGAGGGGTGCGGGAGCCCACGGGTCCCCGATGACGGATCATGTCCACACAGGACCACTCACGAGGGGACGGCCGCACATGACCTGGCTGATCACCGGCGGCGCCGGATACATCGGGGCGCACGTCGTACGGGCGATGACCGAGGCGGGCGAGGAGGCGGTGGTGTACGACGACCTGTCCACCGGCATCGCCGAGCGCGTGCCCGACGGCGTCCCCCTGGTGGTGGGCTCGGTCCTGGACGGCGAACGGATCGCCCGCGCCCTCGCCGACCACTCCGTCACCGGCGTCGTGCACCTGGCGGCGAAGAAGCAGGTCGGCGAGTCGGTGGACCTGCCGCTGCACTACTACCGGGAGAACGTCGAGGGCCTGCGCGTCCTGCTGGACGCGGTCACGGCGGCCGAGGTCCCGTCCTTCGTCTTCTCCTCCTCCGCCGCCGTGTACGGCATGCCGGACGTCGACCTGGTGACGGAGGAGACGCCGTGCGCGCCCATGTCGCCGTACGGCGAGACCAAGCTGGCCGGCGAGTGGCTGGTCCGCGCCACCGGCCGGGCGACGGGCCTGTCCACCGCCTCCCTCCGCTACTTCAACGTCGCGGGCGCGGCGAGCCCCGAGCTGGCCGACACCGGCGTCTACAACCTCGTCCCGATGGTCTTCGAGAAGCTGACCGAGGGCGCCGCCCCGCGCGTCTTCGGCGACGACTACGCGACGCCGGACGGCACCTGCGTCCGCGACTACATCCACGTCGTCGACCTGGCCGAGGCGCACGTCGCCGCGGCCCGAGCGCTCCAGTCCTCGCCGGGCCGCACGCTCACCCTCAACATCGGCCGGGGCGAGGGCGTCTCCGTCCGCGAGATGATCGACCACATCAACGCCCTCACCGGCTACGACCACCCTCCGACGGTCACCCCCCGCCGCCCCGGCGACCCGGCCCGCGTCGTCGCCTCGGCCGACCGCGCCGCAGTCGAACTGGGCTGGAAGGCCAAGTACGACGTCGAGGAGATGATCACGTCGGCGTGGTCGGGCTGGGTACGGCTGCATCCGGAGGCGGCGCGGGACTGAGCCGACAGGGCCGGCGGCGGGAGAGCGGGGGCCCCGGCAGAGGCGCTCCGCGAAGGGGCCCGCTCACGGGGGTCACAGGGGCCGCACGAACGCCTCCCGCCACTGGGGGGACGGGTCCGAGCCCAGCTCCGTCCAGTACTCACGGCCGGCGGTGATCCGGCCGGCGCTGACCGTCCACAGCGACACGACGCGGTGGACGCCCATCGTCTCGTGCGGGACCTCCACCTCGGAGACCACGGTCTCGCCGTCGGCCACGACGCGCAGCACGTCTATCGACCAGCCCTCCGGATACTCCGCGTTGACCGCCACGAAGTCCGCGCGGCCCACGATCCGCTCCGCGCTGACCGGCCACTCCACGACCAGGTCGTCGGCCAGCAGGGCGCCGAGGCCCGCCCAGTCACGGGCCTGCATGCGGGACCAGAACTCCTGCACGATCGCCGTAGGTTCCATGCCCGCATCCTCGCAGGCACCACTGACAGTCCCGCCCGGACGACCGGTGCGGCCTCGGCTCAGAGCGCCCGCAGGCCCGCCGCCGTGGCCCGGGCCAGCGCGGCCAGGTGACCCTTCGGCAGCTTCGGGCTGCGGATGACCACCGAGCGCCAGTACAGCGGGCCCGAGATCAGGTCGAGGGCCAGGTCGGTGTCGAGACCGGCGGCCAGCTCACCGCGTTCCGTCGCCGCCGCGAGGATCTTGCTGGCGACGCCGTCCTGACCCTCCCGCAGGGTCTTCCGCAGCACCTCGGCGATCTCGGGATTGCGGGCCGCCTCCGCCTGGAGGTCGGGGATGATCTGCGAGGCCACCGGGTGGCGCAGGGCCCGGGACGTCACCTCGTACAGGAGCCGCAGGTCACCCTCCAGCGAACCGGTGTCGGGCGCGGGCAGGCCCTGCACGGCCAGCGCCGAGACGACGTCGAGCACCAGATGCAGCTTGGAGCGCCAGCGCCGGTAGACGGCGGTCTTGCCGACCCCCGCGCGGCGCGCGATCCCCTCGATGGACATCCGCGCGTAGCCGACCGCCGCGAGCTCCTCGAAGACCGCCGCCCGGATCGCCTCCGTCACGTCCTCGCGGAGCACGGCCGCCCCGGCGGGGGCCCGGCGGCGGCGCGGGCGCGGCTGGGGCTCGTCGGTGGCGTCGGTCGTCATGCGGGACAGCATAGGGCGTCACGACGAAACGGTTGCGTTCCGGCGTCGGCACGCCGTACGCTCCCGTTACGACGATACGGTCCCGTCCCGACGTGAATGAACGCCTCACGACACCCGGGTGAACGACCGGAATCGCTTCCACCCCCCGAGCGAAAGCAGCGCGGAGTGAGCCAGGTCCTCGACACACCGCCCCCGACGGCGGCCC
>NZ_QHJH01000129.1 GCF_003947455.1 Streptomyces sp. WAC 04229
GTGCTCGGGGTCAGTGCGGCCGTCACCCCCGCCGAGTGGCCGGCCGGTGACGCGCAGGCGGCCCGGGCGCTGGCCCGGGCGCGGGCCACGCGGGTGCCGCTGGTCCGGCACGGTGCGCGGCCCGCACTGGCCGACCTGGTGCCGGACGGCGAGGCCGAGGCACACGCGCGTGCGCTGCTCGCGCCGGTCGCGGACGTCCCGGCGCTCACCGAGACGCTGCGCACCTGGCTCTCCCTGCACGGCAGTTGGGACCGCACCGCCGTCGCCCTGTCCGTGCACCGCAACACCGTCCGGCAGCGCATCGCCCGCTGCGCGGCCCTGCTGGAAGCCGACCTCGACGACCCGGACGTACGGATGGAACTGTGGTTCGCGCTGCGGAGGTGACCCGCGTCCCAGCGCGGGACATGCCGGAGACGCCGACCGGCGGCTGCCTCACAATGGGAGTCATGCCGATACCCGGGACACCCAGCCGCGCCGAACTCGCCGAGCACCTCGTCAGAACGCGTATCGCGGGCGACGTCGCCACGCCCCGCGAGAACAACCTCTCCCACTACCGGAAGCTGGCGAACGGCGACCGCAACTTCTGGCTCGGTCTGGAGCTGGGCGACCGCTGGACCGACGAGCAGGACGTGCTCGCGGTGATGGCGGAGCGGGTCGGCGTCAACGACGACCCGGAATTCCGGTACGGCCAGGACACCATCGACCCCGAGCTGACCGTGGCCGCGCTGGAGCGGATGGCGGCGCGGCTGCGCAAGGCGGCCGACGGCGGGCAGCGGGTGCTCTTCGCCACCGGCCACCCGGGCGGGCTGCTCGACGTGCACCGCGCCACGGCGGACGCGCTGCGCACCGCCGGTTGCGAGATCGTCGTGATCCCGGAGGGGCTGACGACGGAGGAGGGATACGTCCAGCAGTTCGCGGACGTGGCCGTCCTGGAGCACGGTGCCTCCCTGTGGCACACGCACTCCGGCGAGCCGATGAAGGCGATCCTCACCGGCCTGGAGCGCGCGGGCCGCCCGCTGCCCGACCTGGTCGTCGCCGACCACGGCTGGGCCGGTTGCGCCGCCCAGCACGGCGTCGACTCCGTCGGCTACGCGGACTGCAACGACCCGGCCCTCTTCCTCGCCGAGTCCGAGGGCACCCTCCAGGTCGCGGTGCCGCTGGACGACCACGTGGTCAGCCCGCGCTACTACGACCCGATGACGGCCTACCTGCTGACGGAGGCGGGGCTGAAGTAGCCCGCCGCGCGTCCTCAGGCCTCCCGGGGGACGCGCACCACGCCTTCCTGGATGACCGAGATGGCGAGCCGCCCGTCCTGGGTGTGGATCCGGGCCTGCCCCAGTCCCCGGCCGCCGGACGCGGACGGGGACTGCTGGTCGTACAGCAGCCACTCGTCGGCGCGGAACGGCCGGTGGAACCACATGGCGTGGTCCAAGGAGGCACCGACCACGTCCCCGACGGCCCAGCCGCCGCGCCCGTGCGCGAGCAGCACCGAGTCGAGGAGCGTCATGTCGGAGACGTAGGTGGCGAGGACGACGTGCAGGAGGGGGTCGTCCGCGAGCTTGCCGTTGGTGCGGAACCACACCTGGGAGTGCGGGTCGCGCGGGGTGCCGAAGTCGCCGAACGGCGGGTCGTCGACGTAGCGCAGGTCGACGGCGGCGCGGGCCTCCAGGAACCGTTCGACGGTGTCCGCGGGCAGGTGCGGGTAGCTCCGCAGCCGCTCCTCGCCGGTGGGCAGCGCCGCCGGGTCCGGGGCCGACGGCATGGGGGCCTGGTGGTCCAGGCCCTCCTCGTACGTCTGGAAGGACGCCGACAGGCCGAAGATCGGCTTGCCGTGCTGGACGGCGACCACCCGGCGGGTGGTGAAGGAGCGGCCGTCGCGCAGCCGGTCGACGTTGTAGACGATGGGGGCGCCCGGATCGCCGGGGCGCAGGAAGTACGCGTGCAGGGAGTGCGCGTGCCGGTCCTCGGGGACCGTGCGTCCGGCGGCGACCAGCGCCTGGGCGGCCACCTGCCCGCCGAAGACCCGGGGGACGACGGCGGAGCGGGAGTGGCCGCGGTAGATGTCCTCCTCGATCCGCTCGAGGTCGAGCAGGTCGAGGAGGGACTGGAGTGCTTCGCTCATGTCCTGTGATTCTGTGGTCTGCAGACCGGTCTACAGGCCCATGTTCTTCGCGATGATCGACTTCATGATCTCGCTGGTGCCGCCGTAGATGCGGTTGACCCGGTTGTCCGCGTACAGGCGGGCGATCGGGTACTCGTTCATGTAGCCGTAGCCGCCGTGCAGCTGGAGGCAGCGGTCGATGACGCGGTGGGCGACCTCGGTGCAGAACAGCTTGGCGCTGGCGGCCTCGGCGGGGGTCAGCTCACCGGCGTCCAGCGCCTCGGTGGCGCGGTCGGCGACGGCCTCGGCGGCGTCCACCTCGGCCTGGCAGGCGGCCAGCTCGAACTTGGTGTTCTGGAAGTGGGCGACCGGCTTGCCGAAGACGGTGCGGTCCTGCACGTACTGCTTGGCGAACCGGACGGCGGCCTTGGCCTGGGCGTAGGCGCCGAAGGCGATGCCCCAGCGCTCGGAGGCCAGGTTGTGGCCGAGGTAGGAGAAGCCCTTGTTCTCCTCGCCGAGCAGGTCCTCGACGGGCACCTTGACGTCGACGAAGGCCAGCTCGGCGGTGTCGGAGGTCTTCAGGCCCAGCTTGTCCAGCTTGCGGCCGACCGAGTAGCCCTCGGACTTGGTGTCCACGGCGAACAGCGAGATGCCGTGGCGGCGGTCCTCGGCGGTGGGCGCGGCGGTGCGGGCGCAGACGATGACCTTGTCGGCGTGCACGCCGCCGGTGATGAAGGTCTTGGCGCCGTTGAGGACGTAGTGGGTGCCGTCCTCGGAGAGCTTGGCGGTGGACTTCATGCCCGCGAGGTCGGAGCCGGTGCCGGGCTCCGTCATGGCGATGGCCCACATCTCCTCGCCGCTGACGAACTTCGGCAGGAAGCGCTTCTTCTGCTCGTCGGTGGCTAGCATCTTGATGTAGGGCAGGGCGAGCAGCACGTGCACGCCGGAGCCGCCGAACTGGACGCCCGCGCGGGCGGTCTCCTCGTAGAGGACGGCCTCGAACTTGTGGCTGTCCATGCCGGCGCCGCCGAACTCCTCGGGCACGTTGATGCCGAAGATGCCCAGGTCGCCGAGCTTGTAGTAGAAGTCGCGCGGCGCCTGGCCGGCGGCGAACCACTCGTCGTAGACGGGGACGACCTCGGCCTCGATGAAGGCGCGGATGGTCTCCCGGAACGCCTCGTGGTCCTCGTTGAACACCGTACGGCGCACCGCGCCACCTCCAGGGTACGTATCTAAGCGCTTGCTCAGACTTCACCGTACCGGCGGGTAGGGAGGGGCGTCCAGAGTGGGTCGTGGGTAACCCTCGTCACTCCCCCACCGCCGCGAACGCCCCCCGGGCCATCCGGTGCAGCAGTTCCGACGTCACCGCACGGCCGGGGAGGGCGCCGGGGCGGCCCAGGTGGGGGGTGGAGTTCAGGAGGCCGAAGACCGAGTGGACGGCCGAGCGGGCGCTCGGTTCCGTGACCGCCGGATAGACCTCGCGGACCACCCCGACCCACAGCTCGACGTACTGCCGCTGGAGCTGGCGCACCATCTTGCGGTCGGCGTCCCGGAGGCGGTCCAGCTCGCGGTCGTGCAGGGTGATGAGCGGGCGGTCGTCGAGCGCGAAGTCGATGTGACCCTCGATGAGCGAGTCGAGGACCGCCTCCGCGTCGCCGGACCCGGAGCCGGTCACCCCCTCGGCCTCCGCCAGCCGCCGCTTCGCCCCCGTCAGCAGCTGTCCGCTGATCCCGACCAGCAGCTCCGCGAGCATCGCGTCCTTGCCGGCGAAGTGCCGGTACAGACCGGGGCCGCTGATGCCGACCGCGGCGCCTATCTCGTCGACGCCGACACCGTGGAAACCGCGCTCGGCGAAGAGCCGGGCGGCCTCCTTGAGGATCTGCTCGCGGCGGGTGGGGGCGTCGGTTCTGGTGGCCATGGGAGCAATTCTAGACAGGGAGGTTAGCGGTCGTTAACCTGAGGGAAACGCGTTAACGCTCATTAACTGGTCGATCACTGGGTGAGGGGACCGCAGGATGCACGAGGCACCGGAGCTGACGACGGCGGCGGATCCCGCGTCCGAGGCCTTTCGGGCCAACGAGGAGGCGCACGGCGTCCTCGTTCAGGAGCTGCGCGCCAAGCTCGCCGCGGCCCGGCTCGGCGGCGGGGAGCGGGCTCGGGCCCGGCACACCGCGCGCGGCAAGCTGTTGCCGCGCGACCGGGTGGACACGCTGCTCGACCCGGGCTCGCCGTTCCTGGAGCTGGCGCCGCTCGCGGCCGACGGGCTCTACGACGGACAGGCCCCGGCGGCCGGCGTGATCGCCGGGATCGGGCGGGTGAGCGGCCGGGAGTGCGTGGTCGTCGCCAACGACGCCACCGTCAAGGGCGGCACGTACTACCCGATGACCGTGAAGAAGCACCTCCGTGCGCAGGAGGTGGCGCTGGAGAACCGGCTGCCGTGCCTGTACCTCGTCGACTCGGGCGGCGCCTTCCTGCCGATGCAGGACGAGGTCTTCCCCGACCGCGAGCACTTCGGGCGGATCTTCTACAACCAGGCCCGGATGTCCGGCGCCGGGATCCCGCAGATCGCCGCCGTGCTCGGCTCCTGCACGGCGGGCGGCGCGTACGTCCCGGCGATGAGCGACGAGGCCGTGATCGTCCGCAATCAGGGCACGATCTTCCTGGGCGGCCCCCCGCTGGTGAAGGCGGCCACCGGCGAGGTGGTCACGGCGGAGGAGCTGGGCGGCGGCGAGGTCCACTCGCGCGTGTCCGGCGTGACCGACCACCTGGCCGAGGACGACGCGCACGCACTGCGGATCGTGCGGCAGATCGTCTCCACACTCCCCCGGCGCGGCGCGCTCCCCTGGGGCGTGGAGCCGGCCGTCGAGCCGAAGGCCGACCCGCAGGGGCTGTACGGCGTGGTGCCGGTCGACCCCCGCACCCCCTACGACGTCCGCGAGGTCATCGCGCGTGTGGTGGACGGGTCCCGGTTCGCCGAGTTCAAGTCGGAGTTCGGGCAGACCCTGGTCACGGGCTTCGCCCGCATCCACGGCCACCCGGTGGGCATCGTCGCCAACAACGGCATCCTGTTCGCCGAGTCGGCCCAGAAGGGCGCCCACTTCATCGAGCTGTGCGACCAGCGCGGCATCCCGCTGGTGTTCCTGCAGAACATCTCCGGGTTCATGGTCGGCCGGGACTACGAGGCCGGCGGCATCGCCAAGCACGGAGCCAAGATGGTGACGGCGGTGGCGTGCACGCGGGTGCCGAAGCTGACGGTGGTCGTCGGCGGCTCGTACGGCGCGGGGAACTACTCGATGTGCGGGCGGGCCTACTCGCCCCGCTTCCTGTGGATGTGGCCCAACGCGAAGATCTCCGTCATGGGCGGTGAGCAGGCCGCCTCCGTGCTGGCCACCGTCAAGCGGGACCAGCTGGAGGCACGCGGCGAGGAGTGGCCGGCCGAGGAGGAGGAGACCTTCAAGGCACCGGTCCGCGCGCAGTACGAGCGCCAGGGGAACGCCTACTACGCGACCGCCCGCCTGTGGGACGACGGGGTGATCGAGCCCGCCGACACCCGCCGGGTGCTGGGTCTGGCCCTGACCGCCTGTGCCAACGCGCCGCTGGGTGACCCCCAGTTCGGCGTCTTCCGGATGTGAGGAGGGGACTCGATGGGAAGCACGATGGGGAGCCTGATGTTCGACACGGTGCTGGTGGCCAACCGCGGTGAGATCGCCGTGCGGGTCATCCGGACCCTGCGCTCGATGGGCGTGCGCTCGGTGGCGGTCTTCTCCGACGCCGACGCGGACGCGCGGCACGTGCGCGAGGCCGACGAGGCGGTACGGATCGGCCCGGCGCTGGCGGCGGAGAGCTATCTGTCCGTCGAGCGGCTGCTGGAGGCCGCCGCCCGCACCGGCGCGCAGGCCGTCCACCCGGGGTACGGCTTCCTCGCCGAGAACGCGGGGTTCGCGCGGGCCTGCGAGGAGGCGGGGCTGGTCTTCATCGGGCCGCCCGCCGACGCCATCGCCCTGATGGGCGACAAGATCCGGGCCAAGGAGACCGTGCAGGCGGCCGGGGTCCCGGTCGTCCCGGGCTCCAGCGGCAGCGGGCTGACCGACGCCCAGCTCGCCGACGCCGCCCGCGAGATCGGCACGCCGGTGCTGCTCAAGCCGTCGGCCGGCGGTGGCGGCAAGGGGATGCGGCTGGTGCGGGACGCCGCCGTGCTCGCCGACGAGATCGCCGCCGCCCGCCGCGAGGCCCGCGCCTCCTTCGGCGACGACACGCTCCTCGTGGAGCGCTGGATCGACCGGCCCCGGCACATCGAGATCCAGGTCCTGGCCGACGGCCACGGGAACGTGGTGCACCTGGGCGAGCGCGAGTGCTCCCTCCAGCGCCGGCACCAGAAGATCATCGAGGAGGCGCCCAGCGTGCTCCTCGACGAGGCGACCCGCGCCGCGATGGGCGAGGCCGCCGTGCAGGCGGCGCGCTCCTGCGGGTACCGGGGCGCGGGCACGGTGGAGTTCATCGTGCCGGGCGGCGACCCGTCGTCGTACTACTTCATGGAGATGAACACCCGCCTCCAGGTGGAGCACCCGGTGACCGAGCTGGTCACCGGCCTCGACCTGGTGGAGTGGCAGCTGCGGGTGGCGGCGGGCGAACCGCTCGGCTTCGCGCAGGAGGACGTCCGGCTGACCGGGCACGCGGTGGAGGCCCGGCTGTGCGCCGAGGACCCGGCGCGCGGCTTCCTCCCCTCCGGCGGCACGGTGCTGCGGCTGCGCGAGCCCGAGGGCGACGGGGTGCGCACCGACTCCGGGCTCAGCGAGGGCAGCGAGGTCGGCAGCCTCTACGACCCGATGCTGTCCAAGGTGATCGCGTACGGCCCCGACCGGGAGACGGCGCTGCGCAAGCTGCGGGCGGCCCTCGCCCGGACGGTGACGCTGGGCGTGCAGACCAACGCCGGGTTCCTGCGGCGGCTGCTCGCGCATCCGGCGGTGGTGGCGGGCGACCTGGACACCGGGCTGGTGGAGCGCGAGGCCGACGGCCTGGTCACCACGGACGTACCGGAGGAGGTGTACGAGGCGGCGGCGGCCGTACGGCTGGACGCGCTGCGTCCGCGCGGGGACGGCTGGACGGACCCGTTCTCGGTGCCGGACGGCTGGCGCACGGGCGGCGAGCCGAAGCCGGTGGCCTTCCCGATGCGGGCGCCGGGGCTCGACCCCGTCACGCACTCCCCGCGCGGCACCCACACCGTCACCGACGACCGGGTGGCCGTCACCCTCGACGGCGTCCGGCACACCTTCCACCGCGTCGCCGACTGGCTGGGCCGCGACGGCGACGCCTGGCACGTGCGCGACCACGACCCGGTCGCCGCCTCCCTCACCCGCTCCGCCCACGCGGGCGCCGACTCGCTCACCGCGCCCATGCCGGGCACGGTGACGGTGGTGAAGGTCGCCGTCGGCGACGAGGTGGCCGCCGGACAGAGCCTGCTGGTCGTGGAGGCGATGAAGATGGAGCACGTCATCTCCGCCCCGCACGCCGGCACCGTCGCCGAACTGGACGTCGCGCCCGGCACCACGGTCGCCATGGACCAGGTGCTGGCGGTCATCGCCCCGGCGGCGGACGGCGAGGAGGAGACGGCATGAACACCCCCGACCTGGGCTTGCCCATGACGGTGCCGGCCGACGGCCTGCCCGCCCGCGTCCGCATCCACGAGGTCGCCGCCCGCGACGGCCTCCAGAACGAGAAGGCGATCGTCCCGGCGGCGGTGAAGGCGGAGTTCGTCCGCCGCCTCGCCGGGACCGGCCTGACCACCATCGAGGCGACGAGCTTCGTGCACCCCAAGTGGGTGCCGCAGCTGGCGGACGCGGAGGAGCTGTTCCCGGCGGTCGCGGACCTGCCGGTCGACCTCCCCGTCCTGGTGCCGAACGAGCGCGGCCTGGACCGCGCGCTGGCGCTGGGCGCCCGGCGGGTGGCGGTCTTCGCCAGCGCCACGGAGTCCTTCGCCAAGGCCAACCTGAACCGCACGGTGGACGAGGCGCTGGCCATGTTCGCGCCGGTGGTGGCGCGGGCGAAGGCGGCGGACGTGCACGTGCGGGGCTACCTGTCGATGTGCTTCGGCGACCCGTGGGAGGGCGCCGTCCCCGTCCCGCAGGTGGTAAGGGTCTGCCGGGCCCTGCTGGACATGGGCTGCGACGAGCTGAGCCTCGGCGACACCATCGGGGTGGCGACCCCGGGCCACGTCGGCGCCCTGCTCACCGCGCTCACCGAGGCGGGCGTCCCCGTGGACACGCTCGGCGTGCACTTCCACGA
The DNA here is from genome assembly GCF_003947455.1 of Streptomyces sp. WAC 04229. GTDB lineage: Bacteria > Actinomycetota > Actinomycetes > Streptomycetales > Streptomycetaceae > Streptomyces. The sequence continues at coordinate 8,384 of NZ_QHJH01000129.1, forward strand.
CACCTACGGCCAGGCCCTGTCCAACACGCTGACCGCGCTGCGGCACGGCGTGACGACGGTCGACGCCTCCGCCGGCGGCCTGGGCGGCTGCCCGTACGCCAAGTCCGCCACCGGCAACCTCGCCACCGAAGACCTCGTGTGGATGCTGCGCGGCCTCGGCATCGACACCGGTGTCGACCTCGGCCGTCTCGTCGCCACCAGCGTCTGGATGGCCGCCCACCTGGGCCGACCCAGCCCGTCCCGCACCGTACGAGCCCTCGCCGGCTCGGGCGCCGACTCCCACCAGGAGCAGTGAACAGCCATGGACCACAAGCTCTCCCCCGAACTGGAAGAACTCCGCCGCACGGTCGAGGAGTTCGCCCACGACGTCGTGGCGCCCAAGATCGGTGACTTCTACGAGCGGCACGAGTTCCCGTACGAGATCGTCCGCGAGATGGGCCGCATGGGCCTGTTCGGGCTGCCGTTCCCGGAGGAGTACGGCGGCATGGGCGGCGACTACCTGGCCCTCGGCATCGCCCTGGAGGAGCTGGCCCGGGTCGACTCGTCGGTGGCGATCACGCTGGAGGCGGGGGTCTCGCTGGGCGCGATGCCGGTCCACCTGTTCGGCACCGAGGAGCAGAAGCGCGAGTGGCTGCCCCGGCTGTGCTCCGGCGAGATCCTGGGCGCCTTCGGCCTGACCGAGCCGGACGGCGGTTCGGACGCGGGCGCGACGCGGACCACGGCGCGGCTCGACGAGGCGACCGGCGAGTGGGTGATCAACGGCACCAAGTGCTTCATCACCAACTCGGGTACGGACATCACGGGCCTGGTGACGGTCACGGCGGTCACCGGCCGCAAGCCGGACGGACGGCCGCTGATCTCGGCGATCATCGTCCCGTCGGGCACGCCGGGCTTCACGGTGGCCGCCCCGTACTCGAAGGTCGGCTGGAACGCGTCGGACACCCGTGAGCTGTCCTTCTCGGACGTCAGGGTGCCGGCGGCGAACCTGCTGGGCGAGAAGGGACGCGGCTACGCGCAGTTCCTGCGCATCCTGGACGAGGGACGCATCGCCATCGCCGCACTGGGTACGGGACTCGCGCAGGGCTGTGTGGACGAGTCGGTCAGGTACGCGAAGGAACGTCACGCCTTCGGCAAGCCGATCGGCGCCAACCAGGCCATCCAGTTCAAGATCGCGGACATGGAGATGAAGGCGCACACCTCCCGCCTCGCCTGGCGGGACGCGGCCTCCCGCCTGGTGGCGGGCGAGCCGTTCAAGAAGGAGGCGGCGCTGGCGAAGCTGTACTCGTCGACGGTGGCCGTGGACAACGCCCGGGACGCCACCCAGGTTCACGGCGGGTACGGGTTCATGAACGAGTACCCGGTCGCGCGCATGTGGCGGGACGCGAAGATCCTGGAGATCGGCGAGGGCACCAGCGAGGTCCAGCGGATGCTGATCGCACGGGAGTTGGGGCTGGTGAGCTGAGACGGGACGCCGTCGCGGGGCGGGGCCGGACGGCCCCACCCCTGGACAAGATCTGAGGTTAGGCTAACCTACCCTCGAATTGTCCCGCGGAGCTCCGCACCGTTCGAAAGCAGTCACACCATGCGCAACGCCAGAGCTGCCCACCCGACCCGTCGCGGAATCCTCGCCGCCGGCGGCGCCATCGGCCTCGGCGCCGCGCTCGCGGCCTGCGGGGACGACGACGCGAAGAGCGGCTCGGGCGACGACGCGGGCGCCGGCAAGTCCGGTCCCTGGTCCTTCAAGGACGACCGCGGCACGACCGTGAAGCTGGACTCGGTGCCGAAGAACATCGTCGCCTTCACCGGTGTCGCCGCCGCCCTGTGGGACTACGGCGTCCAGGTCAAGGGCGTCTTCGGGCCCACCACGACCAAGGACGGCAAGCCCGACGTCCAGGCCGGCGACCTCGACGTCGACAAGGTCACCGTCCTCGGCAACGAGTGGGGCAAGCTCAACGTCGAGAAGTACGCGACCCTCGCTCCCGAGGTGCTCGTCACCACGACGTTCGACACCGCGGGCACCCTCTGGTCGGTCCCGGAGGAGTCCAAGGACAAGGTCGCCAAGCTCGCGCCGAGCGTCGCGATCTCCGTCTTCGACCGCCAGCTCACCCAGCCCCTCCAGCGCATGTGGGAGCTGGCCGAGTCGCTGGGCGCCGACATGAAGGCCAAGAAGGTCACGGACGCCAAGGCCGCCTTCGAGAAGGCCGCCGCCCGGCTGCGCGCCGCCGCCAAGGCCAAGCCCGAGATCAGGGTCCTGGCCGGCTCGGCGAGCGCCGACCTCTTCTACGTCTCCGGCACCAACCTGTCCGTGGACCTGGAGTACTTCAAGGCCCTCGGCGTGAACTTCGTCGAGCCCTCCGAGGAGGCGAAGAAGGCGACCGGCGGCTGGTTCGAGAGCCTGAGCTGGGAGAACGTCGACAAGTACCCGGCCGACGTGATCATCATGGACGACCGCGCCTCCACCATCCAGCCCGCGGACATCACCGAGGGCACCTGGAAGCAGCTCCCCGCGGTCAAGGCCGGCCAGGTCATCGCCCGTTCCCCCGAGCCGATCCTGTCCTACGACAAGTGCACGCCGCTGCTGAACAACCTCGCCGAGGCCATCGAGAACGCCAAGAAGGTCGGCTGACCTTCTCCGTCTCCCGGAGCACGCCATGACGACGGCCGTAGCCGCCCCGTTCCGTTTCTTCTCCCTCCAGGTCGCACGGACGAGGCGGCTCGGCCCGTCCCTGACCCGTGTCACCTTCACCGGGGACGACCTGAGCGCCTTCCACTCGGACGGCCGCGACCAGTCCCTGTCGCTGTTCCTGCCGCATCCGGGCCAGTCCGAGCCCGCGGTGCCGTTGGAGCAGGGTGACAACTGGTGGCAGGCGTGGCGTGAACTCCCCGACGACGTGCGGGCGGTGATGCGCTCGTACACGCTGCGGGCGCTCCGGCGCGACGCCGACGGCGACACCGTGGAGATCGACGTCGACTTCGTGCTGCACGGCGTCGAACCCGGCGCCGCCTTCGAGGCCGGCCCCGCCGCCCGCTGGGCCGCCGCCGCCACCGCCGGGGACCGCGTCCTGCTGCTCGGCCCGGCGATCGCCGACAACCGGGCGATCCGCTTCCGGCCGCCCGAGGACACCGACCTGGTGGCGATCTGGGGCGACGAGACCGCCGTACCGGCCGCCTGCGCGATCGTCGAGTCGCTGCCCGCCGGCACCCGCGCCCGGGTCTGGCTGGAAGTGCCGCACGCCGAGGACGTGCAGGACCTCACCACGGCGGCGGACGCCGAGATCACCTGGCTGGTCCGGGACGCCGCCGGCGGCCCCGAGGCGACCCTGACCACCCTGCGGGACGCGCGGCTGCCGGACGCCGGGCACCCCTACGTCTGGATCGCGGGCGAGTCAGGCTGCGTCAAGGCGTTGCGGCGGCACTTCGTGCGCGAGCGCGGCGTCGACCGGCGGCGCGTCACCTTCGTCGGCTACTGGCGCCAGGGGCTGACGGAGGAACAGCTCCGCGAACAGGGCTGAGGCAGAGCGGTGTTGCCGCCGCGCACCTGAGTGACGGCAGTCACGCACGGGCCTGCGTTTGATCCACTCAACTTAGGTTAGGCTAACCTAAGTCGAAGCAAGGGTTCCGCCCCTTACGCCCTTTCCCGCCCTTCCCTCTCCCTCTCGGACCGTCCCCACCGGAGGACCCCCACATGCGCTCGCACCTGCTCAACGACACCACCGCGGAGCAGTACCGCCGCTCCGTGATCGAAGGAGTCGAGCGGGTGGCCGCCAGAATCGCCACCACCGACCGCCCGTTCACCGGTGTCACGGTCGACTCCCTCTCCCCCCGCATCGACGGGATCGACCTCGACCGGCCGCTGCACGACACGGCGGCGGTCCTCGACGAGCTGGAGGACGTCTACCTCCGCGACGCCGTCTACTTCCACCACCCCCGCTACCTCGCCCACCTCAACTGCCCGGTCGTCATACCGGCGGTGCTGGGCGAGGCGGTGCTGTCCGCCGTCAACTCCTCCCTGGACACCTGGGACCAGTCGGCGGGCGGCACACTCATCGAGCGGAAACTGATCGACTGGACCACCGACCGGGTCGGCCTCGGCCCCGCCGCCGACGGCGTGTTCACCTCCGGGGGCACCCAGTCCAACCTCCAGGCGCTGCTGCTGGCCCGCGAGGAGGCCAAGAGCGACTCCCTGGGCAGACTGCGCGTCTTCGCCTCCGAGGTCAGCCACTTCAGCGTGCAGAAGTCGGCGAAGCTCCTCGGCCTCGGCCCGGACGCCGTCGTCTCGATCCCCGTCGACCAGGACAAGCGCCTGCACACCGTGGCCCTCGCCCGTGAGCTGGAGCGCTGCGCGCAGGACGGCCTCGTCCCCATGGCCGTCGTCGCCACCGGCGGCACCACCGACTTCGGCTCCATCGACCCGCTCCCGGAGATCGCCGCGCTCTGCGAGCAGTACGGCGTGTGGATGCACGTGGACGCGGCCTACGGCTGCGGGCTGCTCGCCTCCCTGAAGTACCGGGACCGGCTGGCCGGCATCGAGCGGGCCGACTCGGTCACGGTCGACTACCACAAGTCCTTCTTCCAGCCGGTGAGTTCCTCCGCCGTGCTGGTCCGGGACGCGGCCACCCTGCGCCACGCCACCTACCACGCGGAGTACCTCAACCCGCGCCGCATGGTGCAGGAACGTATCCCCAACCAGGTGGACAAGTCGCTCCAGACCACCCGCCGCTTCGACGCGCTCAAGCTGTGGATGACGCTGCGCGTGATGGGCGCCGACGGCATCGGGCAGCTCTTCGACGAGGTGTGCGACCTGGCCGCCGAGGGCTGGCGGATGATCGCCGCCGACCCGCGCTACGACGTCGTCGTGGAGCCGAGCCTGTCCACCCTGGTCTTCCGCTACATCCCGGCGGCGGTCACCGACCCCGCCGAGATCGACCGCGCCAACCTGTACGCCCGCCGGGCCCTGTTCGCCTCCGGCGACGCCGTGGTCGCGGGCACCAAGGTGGCCGGACGCCACTACCTGAAGTTCACCCTGCTCAACCCCGAGACGACCACGGCCGACATCGCCGCCGTCCTCGACCTGATCGCCGGCCACGCCGAGCAGTACCTGGGAGAGTCCCTTGACCGCGCTTCCTGAAGCCAGTGCCACGTACGACTTCGTGGGGATCGGCCTCGGCCCCTTCAACCTCGGCCTCGCCTGCCTCACCGAGCCCATCGACGGGCTGAACGGCGTCTTCCTGGAGTCCAAGCCGGACTTCGAGTGGCACGCCGGCATGTTCCTGGACGGCGCCCACCTCCAGACCCCGTTCATGTCGGACCTGGTCACGCTCGCCGACCCGACCTCCCCGTACTCCTTCCTCAACTACCTGAAGGAGAAGGGCCGGCTGTACTCGTTCTACATCCGGGAGAACTTCTACCCGCTGCGCGTCGAGTACGACGACTACTGCCGCTGGGCCGCGAACAGACTGAGCAGCGTCCGCTTCTCCACGACGGTCACCGAGGTGACGTACGACGAGCGCGAGGAGCTGTACGCCGTCGCCACCACGGCCGGCGCCACCTACCGCGCCCGCCGCCTCGTCCTCGGCACCGGCACCCCGCCGCACATCCCCGACGCCTGCCGGGGGCTGGCCGGCGACTTCCTCCACAACTCCCAGTACGTCCAGCGCCGGGCGGAGCTGGTGAAGAAGGAGTCGATCACGCTGGTCGGCAGCGGTCAGTCCGCCGCCGAGATCTACCAGGACCTGCTCAGCGAGATCGACGTCCACGGCTACCGGCTGAACTGGGTGACGCGCTCCCCGCGCTTCTTCCCGCTGGAGTACACCAAGCTCACGCTGGAGATGACCTCCCCGGAGTACGTGGACTACTACCACGCGCTGCCGGAGCCCACCCGCTACCGCCTCACGGCGGAACAGAAGGGCCTGTTCAAGGGCATCGACGGCGACCTGATCAACGACATCTTCGACCTGCTCTACCAGAAGAAACTGGGCGGACCGGTCCCCACCCGCCTGCTCACCAACTCGGCCCTGACCAGCGCCCGGTACGCGGACGGCACGTACACCCTGGGCTTCCGCCAGGAGGAGCAGGGCACGGACTTCGAGATCGACACCGAGGGCCTGATCCTGGCCACCGGGTACCGGTACACCGAGCCGGAGTTCCTCAAGCCCGTCCGCGACCGGCTGTGCTACGACTCCCGCGGCAACTTCGACGTGGCCCGCAACTACGCCGTCGACGTCACGGGCAGCGGTGTGTTCCTGCAGAACGCGGGGGTCCACACGCACAGCGTCACCAGCCCCGACCTGGGTATGGGCGCCTACCGCAACAGCTACATCGTCCGAGAGCTGCTCGGCACCGAGTACTACCCGGTCGAGAAGTCGATCGCGTTCCAGGAGTTCAGCGCATGACCACCCCCACGACATCCGCCACCAGGAGGATCGGCGCCCTCACCCTGCGCCCCCTCGACCCGCTCAGGGACGCCGGGCTGCTGCACGGCTGGCTCACCCACCCCAAGTCCGCGTTCTGGATGATGCAGGAGGCGAAACTGGTCGACGTCGAGCGGGCCTACATGGACGTGGCCGCCGACCCGCACCAGGACGCGTTCATCGGCCTGCACGACGGCGTCCCCGCCTTCCTGATGGAGCGGTACGACCCGGTCCACCGCGAGCTGACCGGCCTGTACGACCCGGAGCCCGGTGACGTCGGCATGCACTTCCTGGTCGCCCCCACCGACCGGCCGGTGCACGGCTTCACCCGCGCCGTCATCACCGCGGTCATGACCGAGCTGTTCGCCGACCCGGCCACCGCCCGCGTCGTCGTCGAGCCCGATGTCGACAACAAGGCCGTCCACGCCCTGAACGCAGCCGTCGGATTCGTGCCCGAGCGCGAGATCCAGAAGCCGGAGAAGAAGGCGTTGCTGAGCTTCTGCACCCGCGACCAGTTCGAGAAGGCGGTGTCCCGATGAGCCTCGCCGACGCCGTCGCCCACCTCTCCCCCGAGCGCTGGGAGCAGGCCAACCGCCTCCTGATCCGCAAGGCCCTGGCCGAGTTCACGCACGAGCGGCTGCTCTCCCCCGAACGGGACGGCGAGGAGTACGTCGTCCTCAGCGACGACGGCCAGACCCGCTACCGCTTCACGGCCACCGTCCGCGCCCTGGACCACTGGCAGGTGGACGCCGCCTCGATCACCCGCCACCGCGACGGGGCCGGCCTCCCGCTCGCCGCACTCGACTTCTTCGTCGAGCTGCGGAAGACGCTGGGCCTGAGCGAGGAGATCCTGCCGGTCTACCTGGAGGAGATCTCCTCCACCCTCTCCGGCACCTGCTACAAGCTCACCAAGCCGAAGGTCACCTCCGCCGAGCTGGCCCGCGCCGGCTTCCAGGCCGTCGAGACCGGCATGACCGAGGGCCACCCGTGCTTCGTCGCCAACAACGGGCGGCTCGGCTTCGGCATCCACGAGTACCTGTCCTACGCCCCCGAGACCGCGAGCCCGGTCCGGCTGGTGTGGCTGGCCGCCCACCGCTCCCGCGCGGCGTTCACGGCGGGCGTGGGCATCGAGTACGAGTCCTTCGTCCGCGACGAGCTGGGCGAACGGACCGTCGACCGCTTCCACGGCGTCCTGCACGAGCGGGGCCTGGACCCGGCCGACTACCTGTTCATCCCGGTCCACCCCTGGCAGTGGTGGAACAAGCTCACCGTCACCTTCGCCGCCGAGGTCGCCCGCGGGCACCTGGTCTGCCTCGGCGAGGGCGACGACGAGTACCTGGCCCAGCAGTCCATCCGCACCTTCTTCAACGCCTCGCACCCCGAGAAGCACTACGTGAAGACGGCCCTGTCCGTCCTCAACATGGGCTTCATGCGCGGCCTGTCGGCGGCCTACATGGAGGCCACGCCGGCCATCAACGACTGGCTCGCCCAGCTCATCGAGGGCGACCCCGTGCTCAGGTCGACGGGCCTGAGCATCATCCGGGAGCGGGCCGCCGTCGGCTACCGGCACCTGGAGTACGAGCAGGCCACCGACCGCTACTCGCCGTACCGCAAGATGCTGGCCGCGCTCTGGCGGGAGAGCCCCGTGCCCTCCCTCCAGGAGGGCGAGACGCTCGCCACCATGGCCTCCCTCGTCCACGTCGACCACGAGGGCGCCTCCTTCGCGGGCGCGCTGATCGAGCGGTCGGGCCTCGCGCCCGCCGAGTGGCTGCGGCACTACCTGCGGGCCTACTACGTCCCGCTGCTGCACAGCTTCTACGCCTACGACCTGGTGTACATGCCGCACGGCGAGAACGTGATCCTGGTCCTGGAGGACGGGGTGGTGCGGCGCGCGATCTACAAGGACATCGCCGAGGAGATCGCGGTGATGGACCCGGACGCGGTACTGCCGCCGGAGGTCGCCCGGATCGCCGTGGACGTGCCCGAGGACAAGAAGCTCCTGTCCATCTTCACGGACGTCTTCGACTGCTTCTTCCGCTTCCTCGCCGCGAACCTGGCGGACGAGGGCATCGTGGAGGAGGACGACTTCTGGCGCACGGTCGCGGAGGTCACCCGCGAGTACCAGGAGTCGGTGCCGGAACTGGCCGAGAAGTTCGAGCGGTACGACATGTTCGCGCCCGAGTTCGCGCTGTCCTGCCTCAACCGGCTCCAGCTGCGCGACAACCGGCAGATGGTGGACCTCGCCGACCCGTCCGGCGCGCTCCAGCTGATCGGCCGGCTGGAGAACCCGCTCGCGGGCCGGTAGCCGGGCCCACGGACGGACGGGCACCCCGGAGACGGTCCTCCGGGGTGCCCGTCGTCGTGTCCGCGACTGACGGGACCAGGTCCGGCTCAGGGCCGGATCAGGTCCAGGGGACCTGCGGCGAGCGGTAGTAGTCGATCCCCATCGCCTCCCAGCGCGCCGCCTGCGCGGCCAGCCGCACCTTGTAGGTGTCCCAGTCGTGCGTCGACGCCGGGGACCAGCCCAGTTCGGCCACGCCCGGCAGCCTCGGGAAGGCCATGAACTCCAGCTGCTCCGGGTCGGAGAGGGTCTCCGTCCACAGCGGCGCCTCGACACCGCGCACCGCGGAGGCCGGGGCGCCCGGCAGATAGGCGGCCGGGTCCCAGTCGTAGGACCGCTGCACCTCGACATAGCCCGCCCAGGACAGACCCAGCGGCGTGTCCTTGGTGTACTTCATGTCCAGGTACGTCCGGTCGGCCGGGGACAGGATCAGCCCGGTCCCGTTCCGCGCGGCCTCGGCGACCTGGGCCTTCTCCGCGTCACTGGTGCGGTCCAGGCCCCAGTACTGGACGAGCGCGCCCTCGACCGGTTCGGCGCTCGCCAGCTGGTGCCAGCCGACGACCGTCTTGCCGTACTTCGCGACGATCGGCTGCACCCGCTTCATGAAGGCGACGAAGTCGTCGTGCGGCGTGGAGTGCGCCTCGTCGCCGCCGATGTGGAGGTAGCGGCCCGGGGTGAGCGCGGCCAGCTCGCGCACGACGTCGTCGACGAAGTCGTACGTGACCTCCTTGCCGACGCACAGCGAGCTGAAGCCGACCTGGGTGCCGGTGTACAGCGGCGGCGCGACACCGTCGCAGTTCAGCTCGGCGTAGGAGGCGAGGGCCGCGTTGGTGTGGCCCGGCATGTCGATCTCGGGCACGACCTCCAGGTGGCGGGAGGCGGCGTGGCGCAGGATCTCCTTGTAGTCGTCCTTGGTGTAGTGGCCGCCGGGGCCGCCGCCGACCTCGGTGGAGCCGCCGTACGTCGCCAGGCGCGGCCAGGAGTCGACGGCGATGCGCCAGCCCTGGTCGTCGCTGAGGTGCAGGTGGAGCTTGTTGTACTTGTAGAGGGCGACGCGGTCGATGTACTGCTTCACCTCGTCGACGGTGAAGAAGTGCCGGGAGACGTCCAGCATGGCGGCGCGCCACCCGTAGCGGGGGGTGTCCTCGACGGTGCCGCCGGCCACCAGCCAGGGGCCGGGCTGCACGGAGTCCTTCTCGACGGCGGCGGGCAGCAGCTGACGGAGGGTCTGGACGCCGTGGAAGAGGCCGGCCGCCGCGCGGGCGGTGATGGTGACGCCCAAGCGGCCGCTGTCGAGGCGGTAGCCCTCGTCGCCGTAGGAGCCCTCGGCCAGGCGCAGCCGGATGCCGCCGTGGCCGTGGGAGGTGACGGGCAGCCGGTAGCCGGTGGACGGCCGCAGGACCCCGGCCAGGTAGTCGCCGACGCGGCGGGCCTCGCGCGATTCGTCGACGCGGATGTGGGTGGAGCGGGTGATGCGGTACGGGGCACCGCCCTGGTCGACCGAGGCGGGGGCCGGGATCACCTGGTCCAGCGGGGTCGCGGCGGTCTCGTGCGCGGGTGCCGCGCCTGCGGTGACGGCGCAGGCCGTCACCACCAGAAGCAGCGATCCCAGCAGCCGGCCGGTGCGGGGAGTCGTTCGGTGGTGCCGTCGGTGAGCTCTCACGTGCGCGCTCCCTTCGCGGGTGTGCGGTACGGGGGTTGGGGACGGGTGTAGACCACTCTCCCGCACCATCGCCGCCCGCAGAAGCGATGAAACAATCCGCGCATGGCGGAAATCATCCAGAAGGACGGATCGTGGGTCTTCGACGGCGACTCGCTGCGGCTGACTCCCGGCCGCGACAAGAGCGTCGCCCTGCTGCGCCGGGAGTTGGGTGAACTGCTCGTCCCACTCGCCGCGTTGGCGGGCATATCGTTCGAGCAGGGCCGCAAGTCCGGCCGGCTGCGGCTGCGCCTGCGGGACGGCGCCGACCCGCTGCTGCACGCGACGGGCGGCCGGCTGACCGAGCCGCACGACCCGTACCAGCTCCTCGTGGAGTCCGACCGGTACGGCGTGGCCGAGTACTTCGTGGACGAGGTGCGCAACGCGCTGCTCCTGGACCAGGTTCCGTCCGGCCCGGTGGACGCGTACCTGCTGCCGGGCCCCGCCGTCCCGCTGTCGGTGTCGGCCGGGGACGGCATCGCGAGCTTCGACGGCGAGCGGGTGCGCCTGGAGTGGAAGTGGCAGGCGGAGGACGCCAAGTCGGCCGGGGGGCCGCGCACCCTCCCCCTCGGCGACATCCTCTCGGTGGAGTGGCAGCCGGAGGTGGGCATGGAGAACGGCCACCTCCGGTTCACCGTGCGGGGCGCGCCGAGCAAGGTGCCGCCCAAGTACGACCCGAACGCGGTGGAGCTGTGGGGCTTCAAGAAGGACCCGCTGATGGCCATGGTCGCCGCGGCCGTGCAGGCCCGCCTCCCGCACCCGGCCGCCC
>NZ_QHJH01000012.1 GCF_003947455.1 Streptomyces sp. WAC 04229
GTCCCGCCCCACCCCCGGAGGGCATGGCAGGCTTGGGGCCATGGCCGCGCAGATCAACCCCAGCATCCTCTCCGCCGACTTCGCCCGCCTCGCGGACGAGGCCGAGGCGGTCTCCGGAGCCGACTGGCTCCACGTCGACGTCATGGACAACCACTTCGTCCCGAACCTCACACTCGGCGTGCCGGTCGTGGAGTCGCTGGCCAAGGCGACCGAGACCCCCCTGGACTGCCACCTGATGATCGACGCCCCCGACCGCTGGGCGCCGCAGTACGTGGAGGCCGGAGCCGGTTCCGTCACCTTCCACGTCGAGGCGGCCGCCGCGCCGGTGCGGCTGGCCCGGGAGATCCGCGCCAAGGGCGCCCGCGCGTCCATGGCGCTGAAGCCCGCGACGCCGATCGAGCCGTACGAGGACCTGCTCCCCGAACTCGACATGCTGCTGGTCATGACGGTTGAACCGGGCTTCGGCGGGCAGGCGTTCCTCGACATCATGCTCCCGAAGATCCGGCGCACCCGTGAGCTGATCAAGAAGCATGGCCTGGAGCTGTGGCTCCAGGTCGACGGCGGCGTGTCGGCGTCGACGATCGAGCGGTGCGCCGACGCCGGCGCGGACGTCTTCGTCGCGGGTTCGGCCGTCTACGGGGCATCCGACCCGGCCGAGGCGGTACGTGCACTGCGCACGCAGGCCGAGTCGGCGACCGCCGGGGCGTCCTGGTCCTGCGACCACTGAGGAACAGAACGTGAACGGCTCCCATCAGGGCTGATCAAGTGCGTCGAATCTGCAAGGATGAACGGCGTATCCAGAGTGTGAACAGCAGTGAGGAGATCGCCGTGTCGGGTATGTCGGCGGGCCGTTCAGCCATGCGGATGGGACCCGCTGAGCTGGTCCAGGCGGCGGCCATGGCCCGCCGCTTCTACCTCGAGGGCAAGTCCAAGATCCAGATCGCGGAGGAGTTCGGCGTCAGCCGCTTCAAGGTGGCCAGGGTCCTGGAGACCGCCCTTGAGCGAGACCTTGTACGAATCGAGATCCGGGTGCCGGCCGAGCTGGACGCGGAGCGCTCGGACGCGCTGCGGGCCCGCTACGGGCTCAGGCACGCCGTCGTGGTGGAGTCCCCGGCCGACGCCGAGGAGACACCCGACCCGGAGAACCTGGGCGAGGTGGCCGCCGACCTGCTCGGCGAGCTGGTCACCGAGGGCGACGTGCTGGGCCTGGCCTGGGGCCGGTCCACCATCCACATGGCGGCGGCGCTCGACCGGCTGCCGCCGTGCACGGTGGTGCAGCTGACGGGCGTGTACGACGCCGGGACCGCCGAACGCGGCTCGGTCGAGGCCGTGCGGCGCGCCGCGCAGGTGTCCGGCGGTGACGCGCACCCCATCTACGCGCCGATGCTCCTGCCGGACGCGGCCACCGCGCAGGCACTGCGCCACCAGACCGGGATCGCCCGGGCCTTCGAGTACTTCGACAAGGTCACGGTCGCCTGCGTCTCCATCGGCTCCTGGGAGCCGGGCATCTCGACGGTGCACGACATGCTCAGCGACGAGGAGCGCGCGCACTACGCCTCGCTCGGGGTCGCCGCCGAGATGTCCGCGCACCTCTTCGACGCCGACGGGCGCCGGGTCGGGCGGGACCTGGGGGAGCGGTGCATCACGGTCAAGGCCGACCAGCTCCGCCGCATCCCCGAGGTCGTGGCGATCGCGGGCGGGCAGCGCAAGGCGGCGGCCATCGACGCGGTGCTGCGCTCCGGGCTGGTCACCAGCCTGGTGACGGACACGTCGGCCGCCGACCACCTGATGACCCTGGGCTCGGCACCGAAGTCGACGCTCAACCGGGCAGACCCGGACGGGGTCTGACGGGCGCTCAGGACGAGACGGACGACCGGAACGGGAGAGGGCACGACATGACCGAGGATCCCGCGGGGCGGCTCGTGGTCACGCTGGACCTCGGCGGGGTCACGGACAAGGCGGGCCTGATGGAGCGCTGCGCCCGTGACCTGGCTCTGCCCGACTGGTTCGGCCGGAACTGGGACGCGCTCGCCGACTCCCTCTCCGACCCGTCCGTCTGGCCACCGGAGGCCCAGGAGCGGGGGCTCGTCCTCGTGGTGCGGGGCTGGCGGGCGTACGCCGAGGCGCGGCCGGACGAGTGGACCGTGGCCGAGGAGGTCTTCGCCGAGGCCACCGACCGCGGGCCGGGACTCTTCGTGACGCTCGGACCTGGAGGTTCCTCCAAGGAGGCTCCTGACCAGCCTGGATGATCTGCCCGGGGGTTGCCGGCGCCGGGCCGTGGGAGAATGAAGTACGTGCTCTTTCCCCCTGGCTGACCTGTCCGGGGGCCACCTCTGATCGACTGGGATGTGCAGCACGTGCGTTTCCTGAATGACATCCAGCCCTCGTACGACCTGACGTACGACGACGTTTTCATGGTGCCGAGCCGTTCCGCCGTGGGCTCCCGGCAGGGCGTGGACCTCGGCTCCCCGGACGGCACGGGCACCACCATCCCGCTGGTCGTCGCCAACATGACCGCCATCGCCGGACGCCGGATGGCGGAGACGGTCGCCCGGCGCGGCGGCCTCGTGGTCATCCCGCAGGACATCCCGATCGAGGTCGTCACCGAGGTCGTCTCCTGGGTGAAGAGCCGCCACCACGTCCTGGACACCCCGATCGTGCTGGCCCCGCACCAGACCGTGGCCGACGCGCTGGCCCTGCTGCCCAAGCGCGCGCACAACGCGGGCGTCGTCGTCGACGGTGACCACAAGCCGGTCGGCGTGGTCACCGACACCGACCTGACCGGCGTGGACCGCTTCACCCAGCTCGAAGAGGTCATGTCCAAGGACCTGATCCTCATCGACGCGGACATGGACCCGCGCGAGGCCTTCAACACCCTCGACGCCGCCAACCGGCGCTACGCCCCCGCCGTCGACAAGGACGGCCGCCTCGCCGGCATCCTCACCCGCCGGGGCGCCCTGCGCGCCACGCTGTACACCCCGGCGACGGACGCGAACGGCAGGCTCCGCATCGCCGCCGCGGTCGGCATCAACGGGGACGTCGCGGGCAAGGCCAAGCAGCTCCTCGACGCGGGCGTGGACACCCTCGTCATCGACACGGCCCACGGGCACCAGGAGTCGATGATCAGCGCCGTCAAGGTGGTCCGCGACCTCGACCCGCGGGTTCCGATCGTCGCGGGCAACATCGTCTCCGCCGAGGGCGTGCGCGACCTGATCGAGGCCGGCGCCGACATCGTCAAGGTAGGCGTCGGGCCGGGTGCCATGTGCACCACCCGCATGATGACCGGCGTCGGCCGGCCGCAGTTCTCCGCCGTCCTGGAGTGCGCCGCCGAGGCGAAGAAGTACGGCAAGCACGTCTGGGCCGACGGCGGCATCCGGCACCCGCGCGACGTGGCCATGGCCCTCGCGGCCGGCGCCTCCAACGTGATGGTCGGCTCCTGGTTCGCGGGCACCTACGAGTCCCCGGGCGACCTCCAGCACGACGCCAACGGCCGTGCCTACAAGGAGTCGTTCGGCATGGCCTCCGCCCGCGCGGTGCGCAACCGCACCTCCGAGGAGTCGGCGTACGACCGGGCCCGCAAGGGGCTGTTCGAGGAGGGCATCTCCACCTCCCGCATGTTCCTCGACCCGGCCCGCCCCGGCGTCGAGGACCTGATCGACTCGATCATCGCGGGCGTCCGCTCGTCCTGCACCTACGCCGGTGCCGGCTCGCTGGAGGAGTTCGCCGAGAAGGCCATCGTCGGCATCCAGAGCGCCGCGGGCTACGCCGAGGGCAAGCCGCTGCACGCCAGCTGGGGCTGAGCACCGGCTCGCGTCCGAAAGGCGTCAGGGCTGCTTGACGTCAAGCAGCCCTGACGGGACGCCGGCCGCATGGCGACACCGCAGGGCATCGAGCCGCAGCACACCCTGCTGACCGCCGTGGCCCGCCTCGACGAGCTGCGCGCCCGCGAGTCCCTCGCGGGGCTGGGCGGCGACGCGGAAGCCCTCGACCGTCCCCAGCTCCTGGAACTGCTCGCGCTGAGCGAGGTGGTGGCCCGCAAGGCCGCCTACGGACGCCGGCTCACCGTGCGTGCCGCCCGCGCGGCCGGTGCCTCCTGGTCGCAGACCGGGGCCACCCCCGGCACCGGCAAGCAGGCCGCCCGGGAGGCGCACCCGCGCTGGATCGACGCCCAGGAGGCCGCCCGCGACCGGCCCGGCGAGATCGGCCTCGACGCGGCGGAGGGGGCCGGGGCGCGGGCCGTCGCGGGCGCTCCCGACCGTCACTGACCAGGGACGATCCACCCTCCGCCGGCCCCACCGCGCAACGCCCCACGGCCCTCGCGCAACGAACACGCGCCATACCCCGGCGAACGCAACGATCGTGCCGGCACGCGCAAGGTTGCTGCATTACCCGGGCCGCGCCCCGCTCGTAGTGTTCTGCGCTGTACGTGGCGTGGCGGGGACCCCGCTCGGTGGGTTCCCGTTCGTTCCGCACGAGCGCGCCCGCCGGTCCCCGCCGCTCCCAGGCCCCGCCACCAGCCCGTCCGTTCACACGGCGGCGCCGACCGGCAGCGACAAAGGAGTCCACGCGTGCTCGACCAAGGCGCACCCCCGCACCACGACGCAACGGCCACCGCACCGTCCCCGGGCCTGGCCGCGCGCCTCGTGCGCCGCAAGCCCGTCGAACGACTGGTCGCCGAGGGCGGCCAGGGCGAGGGCGGCAGCCTCCGCCGCTCCCTCGGCCTCTGGCAGCTCACGATGATCAGCATCGGTGCCACCCTCGGCACCGGCATCTTCGTCGTCCTCGGCGAGGCCGTCCCCAAGGCCGGTCCCGCCGTCACGCTCTCCTTCGTCATCGCCGGCCTCACGGCGCTCTTCTCGGCCCTGTCCTACGCCGAACTGGCCGGCACCATCCCGGTCGCCGGATCCTCGTACTCGTACGCCTACGCGACGATGGGCGAGCTGGTCGCCTGGATCTGCGGCTGGTGCCTGGTCCTGGAGTACGGCGTGTCGGTGGCCGCCGTCGCCGTCGGCTGGGGCGAGTACCTGAACGAGCTGCTCGACGGCACCATCGGCGTCACCCTCCCCGCCGTCCTGTCGGCGCCACCCGGCGACGGCGGCATCTTCAACCTGCCCGCGCTGATCGTCGTCCTGCTCGCCATGACGTTCCTGCTGGGCGGCGCCCGCGAGTCCGCCCGGGCCAACACGATCATGGTCGTCGTCAAGATCGCGGCCCTGGTGCTGTTCTGCGCGATCGGCGTGCAGGGCTTCCGCTCCGGCAACTACGAGCACTTCATGCCGCTCGGCATGGCCGGCGTCAGCGCGGCCGGCGCGACGCTCTTCTTCTCCTACATCGGCTTCGACGCCGCCTCCACCGCCGGTGAGGAGGCGAAGAACGCCCAGCGCGACCTGCCCCGCGCGATCATGCTCTCCCTGATCATCGTCACGGTGCTGTACGTCCTCGTCGCGGCCGTCGCCGTCGGCGCGAAGCCCTGGCGGAACTTCACCGACTCCGAGGCGTCGCTCGCGCAGATCATGACCGACGTCACCGGACAGAGCTTCTGGGGCACCCTGCTGGCCTTCTGCGCGGTCGTCGCCATCGCCAGCGTCGTCCTGACCGTGCTCTACGGGCAGACCCGCGTCCTGTTCGCCATGTCCCGCGACGGACTGGTGCCCAAGGTCTTCTCCAAGGTCCACCCGAAGACCGGCGCGCCCCGTGCCAACACGCTGATCGTCTCCCTGTTCTGCGGCGTGCTGGCCGCCGCCATCCCGCTCGGGCAGCTCGCCGACGCCACCAGCATCGGCACCCTCTTCGCCTTCGCCCTGGTCAACGTGGCCGTCGTGGTGCTGCGCCGGACCCGTCCGGAGATGCCCCGCACCTTCCGGGTTCCGCTGTCGCCGGTGCTGCCCGCCCTGGGCTTCGGCTTCTGCGTCTGGATGATGGGCAGCCTGTCCACCGTCACCTGGGTGGTCTTCGGTGTCTGGATGGCGGTGGGGCTCGTGTTCTACTTCGTGTACGGCCACCGCCGCTCCCGACTCGCCTCACCGGACCCGTCAGAGGTCCGGACGCACCAGAAGTGAAGTGAACCGCCCGCAGTGCTGAACGAACTCGACGAACGCATCGTGCACGCCCTCGCCGAGGACGCCCGCCGCTCCTACGCGGACATCGGGCAGTCGGTCGGCCTGTCCGCGCCCGCCGTGAAGCGGCGCGTGGACCGGCTGCGCGCCACCGGGGCCATCACCGGCTTCACCGTACGGGTCGACCCCGCCGCGCTCGGCTGGGAGACCGAGGGGTTCGTCGAGATCCACTGCCGGCGCAACACCTCGCCGGAGACCATCCAGCGGGGCCTGGAGCGGTACCAGGAGGTCGTGGCCGCGTCCACCGTCACCGGGGACGCGGACGCGGTCGCCCAGGTCTTCGCCTCCGACATGCGGCACTTCGAACGGGTCCTGGAGCGGATCGCCGGGGAGCCGTTCGTGGAGCGGACGAAGTCCGTGCTGGTGCTCTCGCCGCTGCTGCGGCGCTTCTCGTCGGGGTCGCCCACGTAATCGGTGGGCAGGAGGCCCGGTGACGTCTAGCATCGGTGGCATGACCTGGCGACATTGATTCACCCATAGCGCCTTCTCCCGAGGGCCGCCCCGGACGCCGTACCTCCGGTGTCCGATCCGCCCCCTCGGGAAGGCCTCATGACTCTCTCACCCGAGCGTGCCCCCGCCACCGCCGGTACTCGGCGGCTGACGCGCACGTTGTACGCCTCCGCGTTCTGCGACGAGTTCGTCCTGCTCTACCCGGTGTACGCGCTGCTGTTCAGCGACACCGGACTGTCCGTCTGGCAGATCTCCTCGCTGTTCGCCCTGTGGTCGTTGACGGGCGTCCTGCTGGAGGTGCCCTCCGGCGCCTGGGCCGACGCCGTCTCCCGGCGGCTGCTCCTGGTCCTCGGCCCGCTGCTCACCGCCGCCGGCTTCGCCCTGTGGGTGCTCGTGCCCTCCTACGGCGCCTTCGCGCTCGGCTTCGTGCTGTGGGGGGCCGGCGGGGCCCTCGGCTCCGGCGCGCAGGAGGCGCTGGTCTACGACGAGCTGGACCGGGCCGGCGCGGCCGACCGGTACACCGGGGTCATGGGTCGGGCGCGGGCCATCGGCATCGCGGCGACGATGGCCGCGATGGGCCTGGCCGGTCCGGTGTTCGCCTGGGGCGGCTACGACGCGGTGGGCGCGGCCAGCGTGCTGATCTGCCTCGTCGGCGCCGCCGTGGCGACGCGCTTCCCCGAGCACCGCGAACCGTCCGTCGGCGGTCCCGGCTGGACCGCGACCCTGCGCGCCGGACTCGCCGACGTCCGCACCGACCGCTCGGTGCGCGGCGCGCTGCTGCTGGTCCCGGCCGTGACCGCGGTGTGGGGCGCGCTCGACGAGTACACGCCGCTGCTGGCGCTGGACACCGGCGTCGCGGAGGAGACCGTTCCGTGGCTGCTGCTGGTGATCTGGGCCGGAGCCACCGGCGGCAGCCTGCTGGCCGGTGCCGCGGACCGCCTGACCGCCACCGGGTTCGCCGCCCTGCTCACCGGCTCCGCGCTCGCCATGGCGGTGGGCGCCGCCGCGGGCACCCCGGCCGCCCTGGTCCTGGTCGGGCTCGCCTTCGGCGGCTTCCAGCTGGCGACCGTGCTCGCCGACGCGCGTCTGCAGCGGCGGATCGACGACACCGGCCGGGCCACCCTGACCTCGGTCGCGGGCCTCGGCACCGAGCTGGGCACCCTCGCCACCTACGGCGCGTACGCGGTCGCATCCTCGGCGACCGGGCACGGCACCGCGTTCGCCCTGGCCGCGGTGCCGTACCTGCTGACGGCGCTGGCCCTGGCCACCGCCGCGCGGGCTACAGCCTCGGCCGCCAGGGCACGACCGTGAAGTCGCCGCTGCCCTTCCTCACCTTCTCGAAGGGGGCCGAGCCGACGCACTTGGGAGGCTCCCCGCCCTCCACGGGGCTGCCCGTCGCCGCCCAGCTGTAGCCGAGCCGGTCGTGGCGGCCGAGGTCGTGGACCGTGACGCCGACCCGCCTGCCCTCGGCGCCCGGCAGGTCCGAGTCGGTGATGACGCCGGAGACGACGGCCACGTCGCCGCCGGTCAGGAGGCAGTCGACGGTGGCCTTCGCCCTGGCGCCCCCGCCGTCGAGGTAGTGGCTGAACGCGAACGTCCCGGTGGCCTCGAGCGGGTTGTCGTCGTGCTCCGCCGCGAGGTGGGCGTCGAAGGTGAAGGTGATGTCGTCGCCCGCCGACCGGTAGAGCTTGGCGCTGCCGGTCAGCGCGGCGGCCTCCCGCGGGGGCGGCCCCTGCGGGAGGCCGTCGTGCGGCCCGGAGGCGACCGCGGCACCGGTGGTGACGGCGGTGAGCAGCAGGGCGACGCAGAGCGCGGCGGTCGTCGTACGGCTTCGTTTCATGGCGGTCCCCTCGGTGGGCGGGTGGCGGCGGACTCGAACGTCCACCACTGTCCCGTCGCCGCACCCCCGCCACATCGCCCCCCGGGGCGGGACCGCCCTCCGCCGCGCGGCGGGGAGCATCCGCCGGGGATGCCACCCGAGGAGGAGCGGGCGCCCGTGCCGGCGCCCCGCCGGGCGGGCCCGGGAGCGTGGGCCGGGCGCCCGTCCCGCGCCGTCGGCGGCCGCGCACAACGAATCTCCGCGCCGTGCCCGACGCACGCAACGAACCGCTCCGCGGTGCGCAACAGGTCCGTCTTGTCCGGCCGAGTCCGCCGACCGTACCGTCTATCTGGCCCCCCGACCCCCTCCCACCGGTGAGGAACACGCATGCGCACCGCCCTGCTCCAGAGCTCCGGCCGGCCCGGCTCCACCGCCGAGAACCTCAAGGTCCTCGACGAGGCCGCCGGCCGGGCCGCCGCCGCGGGCGCCGGGCTGCTCGTCACCTCGGAGCTGTTCCTGACCGGGTACGCGATCGGCGACGACGTCGGCGTCCTCGCCGAGCCCGCCGACGGCGACTCGGCCGACGCCGTCGCGGAGACCGCCGGACGCCACGGCCTCGCGATCGCGTACGGCTACCCCGAACGGGAGGGCGAGCGGGTCTTCAACTCCGTCCAGCTGATCTCCGCCGACGGCACCCGCCTGGCCAACTACCGCAAGACCCACCTCTTCGGCTGCTTCGAGCGCGACCACTTCACCCCCGGCGAGCAGCCGGTCGTGCAGGCGCGGCTCGGCGGCGTCACCGTCGGCCTGATGATCTGCTACGACGTGGAGTTCCCGGAGAACGTCCGCGCCCACGCCCTGGCCGGCACCGACCTGCTGCTCGTGCCGACCGCGCAGATGCACCCGTTCCAGTTCGTCGCCGAGTCGGTCGTGCCGGTGCGGGCCTTCGAGAACCAGATGTACGTGGCGTACGTCAACCGGGCCGGCCAGGAGGGGGAGTTCGAGTTCGTCGGCCTCTCCACCCTCGCCGGGCCCGACGGCACCGCCCGCGCGCGGGCCGGCCGCGCCGAGGAACTGGTCCTCGGCGACGTGGACCCGGCCCTCCTCGCCGCGTCCCGCGAGCACAACCCGTACCTGACCGACCGCCGCCCCGGTCTCTACGGGTCCCTCGCCTGAACCCCACCGTCACCCCCTCCGTTCCACCCGTGCAAGGAGTCCGCACCCCATGACGTCCACCGTGCCCAACGCCGTCGAGCACGCAGACGAGCAGCAGCCGCCGATCACCATGTTCGGTCCGGACTTCCCGTACGCGTACGACGACTTCCTCGCCCACCCGGCGGGACTCGGCCAGATACCGGCGACCGAGCACGGCGCCGAGGTCGCGGTCGTCGGCGGCGGACTGTCCGGCATCGTGGCCGCCTACGAGCTGATGAAGATGGGCCTCAAGCCCGTCGTCTACGAGGCCGACAAGATCGGCGGCCGGCTGCGGACCGTGGGCTTCGACGGCTGCGACGAGTCCCTGACCGCCGAGATGGGCGCGATGCGCTTCCCGCCGTCCTCCACCGCCCTGCAGCACTACATCGACCTGGTGGGGCTCCGGACCAGCCCCTTCCCCAACCCGCTCGCCGAGGCGACGCCCTCCACCGTCGTGGACCTCAAGGGCGAGTCCCACTACGCCGAGACGCTCGACGACCTGCCGCAGGTCTACCGGGACGTGGCCGACGCCTGGGCGAAGTGCCTCGAAGAGGGCGCCGACTTCTCCGACATGAACCGCGCCCTGCGCGAGCGCGACGTCCCGCGCATCCGCGAGATCTGGTCCCGGCTGGTCGAGAAGTTCGACAACCAGACCTTCTACGGCTTCCTCTGCGACTCCGAGGCCTTCAAGTCCTTCCGGCACCGGGAGATCTTCGGCCAGGTCGGCTTCGGCACCGGCGGCTGGGACACCGACTTCCCCAACTCCATCCTGGAGATCCTGCGCGTCGTCTACACCGAGGCCGACGACCACCACCGCGGCATCGTCGGCGGTTCCCAGCAGCTGCCGACGCGCCTGTGGGAGCGCGAGCCGGAGAAGATCGTCCACTGGCCGCACGGCACCTCGCTCGCGTCCCTGCACGCGGACGGCGAGCCGCGCCCGGCGGTGACCCGGCTGAACCGCACCGCCGGCAACCGGATCACCGTGACGGACGCCGACGGCGACATCCGCACCTACCGGGCGGCGATCTTCACCGCCCAGTCCTGGATGCTGCTCTCCAAGATCGCCTGCGACGACTCGCTCTTCCCGATCGACCACTGGACGGCGATCGAGCGGACCCACTACATGGAGTCGTCCAAGCTCTTCGTGCCGGTCGACCGCCCCTTCTGGCTGGACAAGGACGAGGACACCGGCCGGGACGTCATGTCGATGACCCTCACCGACCGCATGACCCGCGGCACCTACCTCCTGGACGACGGCCCGGACCGGCCCGCCGTCATCTGCCTCTCCTACACCTGGTGCGACGACAGCCTGAAGTGGCTGCCGCTGTCCGCGAACGAGCGGATGGAGGTCATGCTGAAGTCGCTCGGCGAGATCTACCCGAAGGTCGACATCAGGAAGCACGTCATCGGCAACCCGGTGACGGTCTCCTGGGAGAACGAGCCCTACTTCATGGGCGCCTTCAAGGCCAACCTCCCCGGCCACTACCGCTACCAGCGCCGCCTGTTCACGCACTTCATGCAGGAGGAGCTGCCCGAGGACAAGCGCGGCATCTTCCTCGCCGGCGACGACATCTCCTGGACGGCCGGCTGGGCCGAGGGCGCGGTCCAGACGGCGCTGAACGCCGTCTGGGGCGTCATGCACCACTTCGGCGGGGAGACCGACGCGACCAACCCGGGCCCGGGCGACGTGTACGAGGAGATCGCGCCGGTGGAGCTGCCCGAGGACTGATCCACCGGGCGGTCCCGGGCGGGTCCGCTCAGACGCCGGCCGCCCGGGCCTTCTCGTACACCTGGGCGGCGACGTCCTTCAGCTCCTCGGCGTCCCGCAGGGTGCTCTGGAGGTCGAGCAGGACCTCGTCGAGGCCGAGGCCGGTGTACTCGGCGAGGTCGGCCACGATCTGGTCGACACTGCCGTGGAACGGGCGGCGCTCGGCGCTGTCGTCGGTCGCCGGGGAGTAGCGGGCGTTGACCCGCAGCGAGGTCCGGATCGGCGCGGTGCGTCCGCGCTCGTCGGCCAGCTCGCGCAGCTGCCGCCACTGCGCGGCCACGGCCTCGGCGCCGACGCCGGTGGGCAGCCAGCCGTCGGCGTGGTCGACCGGGCGGCGCCGGCCCCTGCCGCTGCCGGCGGCCAGCAGGATGGGGATCGGGCGGGCGGGCTTGGGCCCGACCACGGCCGACGCGATCCTGGTGACGTGGCCGTCGTAGACCACCGGGTCCGGGCCCCAGACGGCCCGGCACACCCCGATCAGCTCGTCCAGGGCGGCACCGCGCTCGGCGAACGGCCGCACGGAGGCCGCCGCGTACTCGTCGTGGGACCAGCCGGTGCCGAAGCCCGCGACCACCCGGCCGCCGCTGGCCGCGTCCAGTGTGGCGAGCGTCCTGGCCAGCTGGAACGGCACGTGCAGCGGGGCCACCAGGACGCTGGAGCCCAGCTCCGCCCGTTCGGTGGCCGCGGCGGCGAGGGCCAGGGTGACCAGCGGTTCCGCCACGTTGCGGTACTCGTCGGGCCAGGGCAGGCCCTCGATGCCGTACAGCCCCTGGGTGGCGGGTTCGGGGAACAGGGCCCGTTCGAAGACCCAGAGACTGTCGTAGCCCGTTCGTTCCGCCGCGCGGGCGACGTCGGGGACGTCCTTGCCGATGTCGTACTGGCGCATCTGGGGGAGGCCGAGTCCGAGCCGGATCGTCATGTCTGGGTGCTCCTTCGCAGTCGGGGTGCGATGTCGCGCATGCGTGCAACGTACAACGAACGGGCCGCGGTTGCCCCGTGCGCAGCGGCGGCGGCCGGGTTCAGTCCGGCAGCGGGGTGAGCAGCATGCGTCCGGCGAAGCCCACGGCCGCGTCCAGCCGTTCGGTGAACTCCCCGGCGACGTCCGGCAGCCGGCGCAGCGCCCACAGCGCGCGGGCCGCCGCCCAGGTGGCGTCGCGGGCACGGTCCAGACTCCAGGAGCCGAGCAGATGGGTCAGCGGGTCGGCGATCTGGAGGAGGTCGGGGCCCGGCATCAGCTCGTCGCGGACGCGCTCCTCCAGCGAGACGAGGAGATCGCCCACGCGGTCGAACTCGTCCTCCAGGTCGGCGGGTTCGCAGCCGAGCGTACGGCAGGTGTCCACCACGGCCAGCGCCAGATCGTGACCGATGTGCGCGTTGATGCCGGCCAGCGCGAACTGCAGCGGGCGTACGCCGGGATGGCGGCGGAACTGGAACACGGGCCGCCAGCACGCGGGCGGACGGCGGTCCTGTGCCGCCGCGTCCACGGCGCCCAGGAACCGCTCCGCGAACCGCACGTCCAGCGCGATCGCCGCCCGGGCGTCCGTGAACCGGCCGCTGTCGATGTGCCGGTCGACCTCCTCCGTGACGGCGAGGTAGACGCGGTTGAAGACCGCCACCCCGTCCCGGCCGGGCAGCGACGCGTCGAGGGCGCGCATCCGGGTCAGCACCGAGTCCACCGTCCGGACGGCCGTCGGTACTTGCTCGCAGTGGGCCATGGCGGCAGCGTCGCAGCTTTAGGGTGACGGCAGTGCCGGCGGGCCCGGCGCTTCCCCAGAACGGGGGAACGCGCCCGCCGCGCGGGGGAGGGGGAACCGTACGTGTCAGGCCATCGTGCCCGGCGCCGGGCCGCCCGCAGGGTGGAGCGCGGACGCGCCGCCCGGCGCGGCGCGATGGCCGCGCTGGCGTCCGTCGTGGTCGCGGTGGGCGCCGCGACCGGCATGCTGACCGCGCTCGGCGACGACGGTGGCGGCGGAGCGGACGAGGCCCGCCCGGCCGTGACGCGCACGCCGTGGCCGAAGCCCCCGCCCGCCGTGCCGTCGCCCTCGGACTCGGCCCCGGCGTCGGTCTCCGCCTCGCCCCCGGCGCGGAAGGCGAGCGGTACGCCCTCTCCGGCGCGTACGCCCCGGACGGCGCCGTCCCGTACGGCCGAGCCCGCCACCCTGCTCTACCGGCACCCCGAGTCCCAGGTCCTGGACTGGGTCCGGGCCCACCCCGAGGATCCGCGCCGGGACGTCATCGCGTCCCGGGTGGCCGGCCGCCCGGCCGCCGTCTGGTTCGCGGACTACACGCCCGCCACCCTCACCTCCCGGGTCCGCGCCGTCACCTCCGGGGGCGCCGCCCGGGGCCGGGTGCCGGTCGTCGTGCCGTACGCGATTCCCGACCGCGACTGCGGCGGCCACTCCCAGGGCGGGGCGCCGGATCTGGACGCCTACGACGACTGGATCGACCGGTTCGCGGCCGGGCTCGGCTCCGGCGAGGTCATCGTGATCCTGGAGCCCGACTCGGTCGCGCAGGCCGACTGCCTGTCCGCGGGGGAGCGGGCCGACCGCTTCGCCTCCCTGGCCCGGGCCGGGCGGGTGATGAAGAACGCCAATCCCGCCGCCCGGGTCTACTTCGACGCGGGCCACTCCGGCTGGCACGCGCCGGCCAGGCAGGCGGCCTGGCTGAAACAGGCCGGGGCCGCCTCGCCCGACTCCTCCGACGGCGTCTTCAGCAACGTCTCCAACTTCCACGCCACCGCCGACGAGATCGCCCACGACCGCGCCGTCCTCGACGCCCTCGGCGGCCCGCCGGGCCTCGGCGCCGTCATCGACACCAGCCGCAACGGCAACGGCGCGCCGTCCGACGGCGAGTGGTGCGATCCGGCCGGCCGCAGACTCGGGCGCGCGCCGACCCTGCACACCGGCATGGGACGCGTCGACGCCTACCTGTGGGTCAAGCTGCCCGGCGAGTCCGACGGCTGCCGGGGGAAGCCGGGCACCTTCACACCCTCGTACGCCTACGACCTGGCGCGCTGAGCGCCCGGATCGTCACCCCCGCCCTTCTCGTCGTACGAGGACGTCCCCTCGTCGAGCAGCGGCTGCTGTGTCTTGAGGTGGGCCGGGGCGAACGCCCGCAGCGCGTGGTAGCCCGTGATGACGACCAGGGTGCCGAGCGCGATGCCGCTGAGCGAGAAGGTGTCGGTGAACTCCATGCTGACGTTGCCGACGCCGATGATGATGCCCGCGGCGGCCGGCACCAGGTTGAGCGGGTTGCGCAGGTCGACCTTGGCGTTGACCCAGATCTGGGCGCCGAGCAGGCCGATCATGCCGTAGAGGATGACGGTGATACCGCCGAGGACACCGCCCGGGATGGCCGCCACGACCGCGCCGAACTTCGGGCAGATGCCGAAGAGGAGGGCGAATCCCGCGGCGGCCCAGTAGGCGGCCGTCGAGTAGACCCGGGTCGCGGCCATCACGCCGATGTTCTCGGAGTACGTGGTGTTGGGCGGGCCGCCCACCGCGGTGGACAGCATCGAGCCGACGCCGTCCGCGGAGATCGCCGTGCCCAGCTTGTCGTCGAGCGGGTCGCCGGTCATCTCGCCGACCGCCTTGACGTGCCCGGCGTTCTCCGCGACCAGCGCGATGACGACCGGCAGGGCGACCAGGATCGCCGACCACTCGAAGCTCGGCCCGTGGAAGGACGGCAGACCGATCCAGTCGGCTTGGCCCACGGCGGACAGGTCGAGGCGCCAGTGGTCGGTGACCTTGCCGCTGCCGTCCACCGAGTGGATCTTCCCGAAGACCAGGTCGAGCACCCAGGACAGGAGGTAGCCGAAGACCAGCCCCAGGAAGATCGCGATCCGGGACCAGAAACCGCGCAGGCAGACCACGGCCAGACCGGTGAACAGCATCACCAGCAGCGCCGTCCACTGGTCCTGCGGCCAGTAGGTGGACGCGGTGACCGGCGCCAGGTTGAAGCCGATCAGCATCACCACCGCACCGGTGACGATCGGCGGCATCGCGGCGTGGATGATCCGCGCCCCGAAGCGCTGCACGGCGAGACCCACCAGGAACAGCGCGGCGCCGACCACCAGGACCGCGCCGGTCACCGTGGCGCTGGTGCCGCCCTGCGCCCGGATGACCGCGGCGACGCCGACGAAGGAGAGCGAGCAGCCCAGATAGCTGGGGACCCGGCCCCGGGTGGCGAGCAGGAAGATGACGGTCGCCACGCCCGACATCATGATCGCCAGGTTGGGGTCCAGGCCCATCAGGACCGGAGCCACGAAGGACGCCCCGAACATGGCCACCACGTGCTGGGCGCCGAGCCCGGCCGTGCGGGGCCACGAGAGCCGTTCGTCCGGGCGGACCACCGCTCCGGGGGCGGGGGTCTTCCCGTCCCCGTGCAGCTTCCAGCGCACGCCGAGGTCCATGGTGAGGTTTCGCTTTCTCTGTACGTGAGGACGGTCCGGACCATTGTCAGGGACACCGGCCCCGCTCACGTCCCACCCCCCCGGCTGACCAGCGCCTTCCCGGTGGCCGCCGCCCGGCGGCCGAGCCCAGGGGCGGCGGCCTCAGGACTGCCGGTCGGGCACGCCCGCGTTCGACGGGCTGATCTTCGGGCGGTCCCGGTCCCCGACGCGCAGCACCTTCGCGAACACCACGAGGCAGCAGGCCAGCACGGTCACCAGACCGAACGACACCACCAGGCTGGTCGCCTGGGCCAGACCGCCGATCGCGCTCGGGGCGACCAGCCCCGAGGTGTACGTGATGGTGGCCACACCCGCGATGGCCAGGCTCGGGTTGGACCCGGCCCGGCCTGCCGCGGCGAAGCACAGCGGGACGACCACGGCGATGCCGAGGCCCATCAGCGCGAAACCGGTCATCGCCACCGCCGGATGGCCCCCCACGACGACGAGCAGACCGCCGAGCGTGGCCAGTACGCCGCTCACCCGCACCACCCGCACCGCGCCGAACCGGTCCACCACCTTGTCGCCGGCCAGCCGGGCCAGCGCCATGGTGAGCGTGAACCCGGTCGTGCAGGCCGCCGCCAGCCCGGCCGACGTCTCCAGCTCGTCCCGCAGATAAACCGCCGACCAGTCCAGGCTCGCCCCCTCCGCGAACACCGCGCAGAACCCGACCGCGCCGATCAGCAGCGCCGACCTGGGCGGCAGCGCGAACCGCGGCGGCGGATCCTCGTCCTCGGCGGGCTGGAGATCCAGCACCCACGTGCAGGCGACCAGGCCCGTCACGGTCAGTACCGCGGCGGCCAGCACGTGGTGCAGCCGGGCGTCCGCGCCCAGGTGGGCGGCGAGCGTGCCGGCGGCCGATCCGATCAGCGCGCCCGCGCTCCACATGCCGTGCAGGCTGGACATGATCGACCGGTCGAGCCGGTTCTCCGTCTCGACGCCGAGCGCGTTCATCGCCACGTCCGACATGCCCGCCGTGGCGCCGTAGACGAACAGGGTGAGGCACAGGGTGAGCAGGTTCGGGGCGAGCGAGGGCAGCACCAGCGCCAGCGTCCACAGCGCCAGCAGACCGCGCAGCGCGGTGCGGGCGCCGAAGCGGTGGCTGACGCTGCCCGCCAGCGGCATCGCGACGGACGCGCCGAGCGCCGGGAACGCCAGGGCCAGCCCCAACTGGCCCGCGCTCACCCCGGCGTGGTCCTGGATCCACGGCACGCGGGTCGCGAAGGAGCCGGTGACGGCGCCGTGCACGGCGAACACGGCCGCCACGGCGTACCGGGACCGCCTCACCTCGCGTTGCCCGTAGGTCACTGTGCTCATGGTCCACCCCTCCGTCTCCGTGCCGCGCGAGCCGCCGGCCGCGGCGTAAACTATCAGGGACCCTGCCTGATAGATAGTGGAATACCGACGCGCGCCCCCGCGCGGCCGATCTGGAAGGATCCCGGCATGCCCGCATCCCCGAGCACCGCCCGGGCCATCAACGACCGGCTCGCCCTCGACCTGCTCCAGCGGCAGGGCCCGTTGACGGCAGGGCAGTTGAAGCAGCTGACCGGCCTGTCCCGGCCCACCGTGGCCGACCTCGTCGAACGCCTCACCGCCTCCGGGCTGATCGAGGTGGCGGGGGAGTCGGGCGAGCAGCGCCGGGGCCCGAACGCCAAGCTCTACGGCATCGTCGCCGGGCGGGCCCACCTCGCCGCCCTCGACGTCCGCACCGAGGGCGTCGCCGTGCTCGTCTCCGACCTGGTCGGCCGGGTGCTCGCCGAGGCGTCCGCGCCGATCGACGACGACTCGGGCACCGGCCCCGCGGTGGAGCAGGCGGTGGGCCTGGTCGAGCGCGCGGCGAAGGAGGCCGGCGCCGACCGGCTGCACACCGTCGGCATCGGCGCGCCCGGCCTGATCGACCCGGCCAGCGGTGAACTCCGCGACTCCAGCGGCCTGCCCGCGTGGCACCGCCGGCTGACGACCGCGCTCCAGGAGAAGTTCCCCGAGGCGCGGGTCGGCGTCGAGAACGAGACGAACCTCGCCGCCCTGGCCGAGCAGCGCGACGGCGCGGCCCGGGACCGGGACACCTTCGTGCTCCTGTGGCTCGGCCTCGGCATCGGCGCCGCCGTCGTCCTCGACGGCACGCTGCGCCGGGGCGTCTCCGGCGGCGCCGGCGAGATCGGCTTCATGCCGGTGCCGGGCACCTCGGGCCTGCCGTCCGCCACCGACTGCGACGGCGGCTTCCACTCCGTCGCCGGGGCGGCGGCGGTGACCGCCCTCGCCGCGGAGCACGGCCTCACCGCGAACCCGGCCGGTCCCGAGCCGTACGCGGCCGCGCTGGTCCGGGAGGCGGTACGCGGCTCCGCCCCGGGCGCCGAACCCTTCCTGGACGCGCTCGCCGACCGGATCGTCCTCGGGGCCGCCGCCGTCGTCTCCGTCCTCGACCCCGGCTGCCTGGTGCTGGCCGGCGAGATCGGCCGGGCGGGCGCCGACGCCCTGGCCACCCGCGTCCAGCAGCGCCTCACCCGGATGTCACCCCTCGCCACCGAGGTTCGCCCCAGCACCCTGGGCGGTGGCGCCGTCCTGCGCGGCGCGCTGCTCACCGCCCGCGACCGGGCCCAGGACGACCTGTTCGCCCCGCCGGAGCGGTAGCCCCGCGGAGGCTTCCGCCCGTCACCGTCTCCGCGAGCCGCCGGCGCGCGGTCAGGGTGCCGGCCGTCGCGCCTCCGCGTCCGTGCCGCCGAAGGCCGCCCCGTCCGCCGCCGGCCACAGCAGGACCGCGGGCAGCAGGACCGCCGCTCCCAGCAGCGCCATGAAACCCGCGGCGCTCGCCGCGGACAGGGGCTCCAGGTGCCGGGCGTGGAACAGGAGATGAGCGACGGAGTTCACCAGGTAGGCCACCAGCGCGGTCAGCACCAGACGCCGCTCCATCGCCGCCACCGCCGCGCACAGCACCACGGCGAGCGCGAGGCTCGCGCCGCCGAAGTCCTGGAGCAGATGCTCGTTGTAGGGCGGCAGGTGCGACACCCAGGGCCACTTCCAGAACAGCTCGGGCAGCAGCACGATCCACAGCCCCAGCACCACCTGCGTACCGGCCAGCACACCGAGACCCGCCCGCAGCCACGCCCGTTGGCTCATCCGCGCCGCCCGTCCTCCCCGCCGCCGAACCGTGCCGCCAGATACTCCTCGAACGTTCCCGTGCCGACCGCCCGTCCGGGCGCCAGGTGCCCGCCCTCGCGGAACGCCCGGTAAGTCTTCCCCGCCAGCGGCACCTTCACCATGGCCCGCCTGCGTCCCGTCGCGCGCAGATACGCGTGGGCCAGCGACTCGAACGTCCGCACCTCGGGGCCGCCCATGTCGGCCACCCGTCCGGCGGGGGCGCCGGCGGCCAGTGCGGCGAGCCGGTCGGCCACCTCCGCCACCTCGACCGGCTGGTCGCGGATGCCTGCCGGCAGCGGCAGGACCGGAGCCTTGGCCAGCGCCTGGAGCACCTGCGCGACCAGGTCGTGGAACTGGGTCGCCCGCAGCACGGTCCAGCCGAGCCCCGACTCCTCGACCATCCGCTCGACGGCGAGC
The DNA here is from genome assembly GCF_003947455.1 of Streptomyces sp. WAC 04229. GTDB lineage: Bacteria > Actinomycetota > Actinomycetes > Streptomycetales > Streptomycetaceae > Streptomyces. Next base: position 19,350 of record NZ_QHJH01000012.1, read on the forward strand.
TTGGACCGGTAGTAGCCGTACGGCACCCGGTCGACGCCGACGATCGAGATGTAGACCAGATGGGCCACCCCGGCCCGCCGCGCCGCCGCGACGAGGTTCGAGGCCGCCCGTTCGTCACCACCGCGCGGTGAGGTCGCGCAGTGCACGACCGTCTCCACTCCGCCGAGCGCCGCGTCCAGCCCGCCACCGTTCTCGCGCAGATCGACGGCGTACGGCGGGCTGTGCCGGCTCAGCACCCGCACCTCGTGCCCGTCCGTGCGCAGCCGTTCGGTGACGAGCCGGCCGAGGGTGCCGGTGCCGCCGGTCACCAGGATGTCGGTCATGCTGCTCAGCCCCTGTCGGACGCGCGGGGCTCCCGGATGGAGCGCCCTGTCGCCACGTCCAGTGTGTCGAGGCCGGTCCCGCCGCGCAGGTCGCCGATTGGGTGGCCCGGCGGCGGGCAAGGGCCGTCGTCACCGCCGCCGGGCCGGTTCTGGCCGGGGGTCAGCAGGCCCCCAGGTCCTGCCAGACGCCCCACTCCCCGGTGGTGCCGGGCTCCTCGCCCTTCGTCCACCACTTGGACTTCCACGTGTGCCCCTGGTGGGACACCGTGGTGCCACCGCCGTACGCCGTGGCCGTGTCCCAGGCCGGGGCGGCGCACTCCGTCGGGCCGGGCGACCCGGAGCCGGTGGGGGAGGGCGTGGGTGTCGGCGTCGGGCTCGGGGTGCCGGGGTCGACCACGGTCGTGCCCCGGGCGAGGTCACCCGTCAGGGCGTACGACTTCCCGCCGAAGGTCACCGTCCAGTTCGACGGCGTCGACACCGGCAGGTAGTACACGAGGTCCACCGTCGTGGAGGCCCCCGGCGCCAGCGACTGCCAGGCGGGCAGCTTCAGCGAGGCCCGGTGGTAGTCGCCCTTGAGTCCGCCCACGTTGGTGCCGGTGTGGTCGCTGCGGACCACCGAAGTGCCCCAGCCGGACTGGTCCTTGGCGTTGCCGGGCGCGGACGTGCCGTAGTCGAACCGGAACTCCGTGCCGCCGGGCAGCGCCGTGTCCGTGTTGTTGGTGATCTTCAGCTTGGGGCTGATCGGGTAGTTGGAGTCGCCCAGCGGGAACTGGCCGAACTCCACGTCCACGTCCAGCGCCTCGGACGGCATCTCGGTGGTGGCACGCCGGGCGCCGTACGGAGCGGCCGCCTTGAACGTGTCGTACATCGTGTCGGTCAGGGTCGAACCCGGCACGTACTGCCCCTCGGCCGCGTCCCAGGCGTAGTCCCCGGCCAGCTCCCAGATCATCGTGCCGCCGATGCCGCGGTCGGCCACGTACTCCGCCTTGGCCCGCACCGACTGCTCGTCCTCCGTGGACAGGAAGACCTTCTTCTCGGCGTTCCACAGCCACGTCGCGACCAGTGTGGCGTCGTACTTGCGGGCGTACGTCCCGGTCAGCCGGGTGCCGGCGGGGAAGCCGTAGTCGGCGACGTAGTCGCCGACGATGCCCTTCTCCAGGTTCTTGGCGTGCCACATGGGGTTGGATCCCGCGGGCGACTCCTCGCCGTCGGTGTCCAGGTCGTGCCACAGGTTGTCGATGCCGACCGCGCCGTCACCGCACTTGGTCAGCCCGGAGCCGGCCGGGCAGTCCGTGGCGGGGGCCCGGCCCCAGAGCCCGTCGGTGCCGCCGGTGACGTTCTTGAAGCCGCGCGTGTAGTACGGCAGCCCGATGTTGATGCGGCCCGCGGGCATCGAGCCGCGGAAGTAGTGGTAGGCCCAGTCGGTGTTGAGATAGCCGATGCCGCCGTACTGGGAGGTCGTGTAGACGCCCGCGGCGGCGAGCTCCGCGTCCTTGCCGTCGTCGAAGAGGGAGGCGTTGGGGCCGACGTACTCGTTCCAGGCGCCGTGCAGGTCGTACGACATGATGTTGACGTAGTCGAGGTACTTCTGGACCTGGAAGGTCTCCATGCCGCGCAGCAGATACCCGGAGGACGGAGCGGCGACGGAGAGCAGGTAGTGCCGGCCGTCCGCGGCACCCGCGCGGTCGAGTTTCTCGCGCAGCGTCTTCATCAGTGCCGCGTAGCCCTTGACCAGTCCGGCCCGGCGGCCGTTGGCGAACGACCAGTCGAGCGGGTTGCCCGCGTCCTTCATCGTCGTCGGGTACTCGTAGTCGATGTCGACGCCGTTGAAGCCGTACTTCCGTACGAAGTCGACGGCCGAGTCCGCGAAGGTGTCGATGCCGGCCTGGTTGACCGAGCCGTCCGCGTGGGTGGCCATCGAGTAGAAGCCGCCCGAGTCCACGCGCGAGCCGTCGTCCGCGAAGTAGCCGCCCGTCTCGGCCCAGCCGCCCACCGAGATCATCGTCTTGACGTCGGGGTGCTGCTTCTTGAACTTGTTGAGCAGGTTGAAGTGGCCCTTGTAGGGGAGGCCAGGGTCCATCTCGGCGCCCGCGACCCCGGGCCAGGTCATGCCGGTGGCCGGGTTCTTCGCGCCGTCCGAGCCCACGGAGAGCCGGTTGCCGCCGTCGACGTGCGCGAAGGCGTAGTTGATGTGGGTGATCTTGTCCCACGGGATGTCCGAGGCCAGGTACGCCGGCTTGCCGTCCTTGCCGGTGCGCCAGCTCGTGAAGTAGCCGATCACCCGGCGGGGGTGGTCCGCACCCATCTTCTCCCGGCCGGCGGAGTCGTAGACCGAGCAGTACGGGACGTCGGTGCCGGGGGTCTCGTAGAGCCCGTCCGGGCGACAGGTCTCCTGGTCGGCGGCTTGCGAGGCGGTCGCCGGGAGTCCGGCGAGGAAGAGGCCGGTGATGGCGGCGGCAGCGGCGAGGAGCGCGGGTCTCGCTCGGCGGGGGGATCTGGAACGTGAGGGGGAAGGCACAATCGGTTCCTCTCCACGGAAGTTGCGCAGACAGTAGAGAGGACTAGACCAGAGCGTCAATAGGTATGGACCAATTGAAAAGCCCAGTGCGGGCAGGTCGGTTGAAGGGTGCGGGGGCGGTCGAGCGCCGGCCGGGAAGCGCTCTGTGAGCCACCCCACACACTCCGTCCGCATGAACGGCGATCAGGCGTGGCACACTGGCTCTGTACCAGAAGCAGCGCACTCCGGGGTCGGTGAAAGTCCGAACCGGCGGTTACAGTCCGCGACCCGGTCGCCTCCAGCGACCGGTTGACCAGGTGAAATTCCTGGACCGACGGTTAAAGTCCGGATGGGAGGCAGTGCGCGGCGGGCGAGCATTCGTGCGCGCCGCCGATCTCTGGGCTCGCCCGTCACGGGTGGGCCCGTCCGGCGTCGCCCCAGGTGTCCTCGCTCGCGGTCTCTGTCGTTCTCGGCAGCCCCGGAGTCCGTGCCCGAAGAGGCAGGAGGACCCGGGAAGTGTTCACCGGAATCGTCGAAGAGCTGGGCGAGATCACCGCCGTCGAGACCCTCGACGACGCCTGTCGCTTCCGTCTGCGCGGCCCCGTGGTCACCGAGGGGGCCCGGCACGGAGACTCCATCGCCGTCAACGGCGTCTGCCTCACGGTCGTCGACCACGAGGGCGACGAGTTCACCGCCGACGTGATGGCCGAGACCCTGAACCGCTCCAGCCTGGGCGTCCTCACCACCGGCTCCCGCGTCAATCTGGAGCGCCCCACCGCGGTCGGCGCCCGCCTCGGCGGCCACATCGTGCAGGGCCACGTCGACGGCACCGGCGAGATCCTGGAGCGCAAGCCCTCCGAGCACTGGGAGCTCGTGAAGATCTCCCTGCCCGCGGACCTCGCCCGCTACGTCGTGGAGAAGGGCTCCATCACCGTCGACGGCATCAGCCTCACCGTCGTCGACGCCGGACCCGACTTCTTCACGGTCAGCCTCATCCCCACCACCCTCGCCCTGACCACGCTGGGCCTCAAGCAGCCCGGCGACCCGGTCAACCTCGAAGTGGACGTCATCGCCAAGTACGTCGAGCGGCTGCTGGGCGCCCAGGGAGGCACCCGGTGAACTGGCTCAACTCCGAGGCGTTCACCCTCTTCGGCCAGCACATCAAGTGGTCGGACATGATCGGCAACGTGATCGGTCTGCTCGGCCTCGCGCTCGGCTGGCGGCGCTCGATCTGGACCTGGCCCGTGCAGTTCGTCTCCGGACTCGTCCTCTTCACCGCCTTCGCCACCGCCCACCTCTCCGGCAGCGCCGGCAAGCAGATCGTCGTCATGGCGGTCGCCGCCTGGGGCTTCTGGCAGTGGAACCGCGGCCGGCAGCAGAACCAGGACGGCTCCATCGCCGTCCGGTTCGCCACCTGGCGCGAGCGCGGCGTCCTCGCCGCCGCGGCCGCCGTCGGCACCCTCGCGGTGGGCGGCCTGTTCACCGCCTTCCCGACCCTGTCCTGGGACCCCTGGCCGGACGCCTACATCTTCGTCGGCACCGTCGTCGCGATGTACGCCCAGGCGCGCGGCATGGTCGAGTTCTGGTTCGCCTGGCTGCTGGTCGACCTGGTCGGCGTCCCGCTGAACTTCGCCAACGGCTTCGCCTTCTCCGGCTTCGTCTACGTCCTCTACGGCGCGCTCGTCCTCTGGGGCCTGCGCGACTGGTGGCTGCGCTCCCGCACCGCGGCGCGGCCCGTCCCGGAAGGAGCGCCCGCATGACCACCGCACCGATCCTATACAGCCCCGACGGCATCGACGACCTCTCGCTCGACCCGGTCGAGCGGGCCGTCGCCGACATCGCCGCGGGACGCCCGGTCGTCGTCGTCGACGACGAGAGCCGCGAGAACGAGGGCGACCTCGTCATCGCCGCGGAGAAGGCGACCGAGGAGATCGTCGCCTTCATGATGAGCGAGTGCCGCGGCCTGATCTGCGCCCCCATGGAGGGCGACGAACTGGACCGGCTCCGGCTCCCGCAGATGGTCGACGACAACACCGAGTCGATGAAGACCGCCTTCACCGTCTCCGTCGACGCCACCGCCGCCCACGGCGTGAGCACCGGCATCTCGGCCTCCGACCGCGCCACCACCCTCCAGCTCCTCGCGAGCGGCACCGCCGAGCCCACCGACCTGGTCCGCCCCGGCCACATCTTCCCGCTCCGCGCCCGCTCCGGCGGCGTCCTCGTCCGCGACGGCCACACCGAGGCCGCCGTCGACCTGGCCCGCCTCGCGGGGCTGCGCCCGGCCGGCGCCATCGTCGAGATCGCCGGCGAGGACGGGCGGATGCTGCGGCTGCCCGAGCTGATCCCGTTCGCCCGCAAGCACGGCCTGACGATCATCTCCATCGAGGACCTCATCGCCTACCGCCGCAGCGCGGAACCGACCGTCCGCCGCGAGGCCGAGGTCCACCTCCCCACCCGGCACGGCGAGTTCACGGCGTACGGCTACCGCTCCACCGTCGACGGCGTCGAGCACGTCGCCCTCGTGCACGGCGACGTCGGCGACGGCACCGACGTCGTGGTCCGCATCCACTCCGAGTGCCTCACCGGCGACGTCTTCGGCTCCCAGCGCTGCGACTGCGGCCCCCAGCTCGACGCCTCCCTGGACCGCATCCAGGCCGAGGGGCGGGGCGTGGTCGTCTACCTGCGCGGCCACGAGGGGCGCGGCATCGGCCTGATGTCCAAGCTGCGCGCCTACGAACTCCAGGAGCGCGGCCGGGACACCCTCGACGCCAACCTGGAACTGGGCCTGCCCGCCGACGCCCGCGACTACGGCGCCGGCGCCCAGATCCTCCAGGACCTCGGCGTACGCTCCGTCCGCCTGATGACCAACAACCCGGACAAGAGCGACGCCCTCGTCCGGCACGGCATCGACGTCACCGGCCGCGAGCCGATGCCCGTCCAGGCCGGCGAGCACAACCTCCGGTACCTGCGCACCAAGCGGGACCGGATGGGACACGACCTGCCCTGGCTGGACGCGAAGCCCGTGTCCACCTGCGGCAACCAGTAAGCAAGCAGCAACGCGAGGAGCGACGTGAGCGGCAAGGGTGCACCGGAACTGTCCGTACGCAACGTGGGGGACCTGCGGGTCGCCGTCGTCGCGGCACAGTGGCACGACCAGGTGATGGACGGACTGGTGGACGGCGCCCTGCGCGCCCTGCACGACCTCGGCATCGACGAGCCGACCCTGCTCAGGGTCCCCGGCAGCTTCGAGCTCCCGGTGGTCGCCAAGGTCCTCGCGGGGCGCGGCTACGACGCGGTCGTCGCCCTCGGCGTCGTCATCCGCGGCGGCACCCCCCACTTCGACTACGTGTGCCAGGGCGTCACCCAGGGCCTGGTCCAGGTCTCCGTGGAGACCGGCGTCCCCATCGGCTTCGGCGTCCTCACCTGCGACACCGAGGAGCAGGCCCTGGACCGCGCCGGACTGGAGGGCTCCAGCGAGGACAAGGGGCACGAGGCGGTGACCGCGGCCGTCGCCACGGCGGCCACGCTCCGCTCAGTATCCGAACCGTGGCGCTAGCCCCGTCGGCACTACGCGTAAAGTGGGCGCCACCATGTCCAATAAGACGTTCGAGGAGCTCTTCACCGAGCTCCAGCACAAGGCCGCAAACGCCGACCCCGCCACCTCCCGCACCGCCGAGCTGGTGGACAAGGGGGTCCATGCCATCGGCAAGAAGGTCGTCGAAGAGGCCGCCGAGGTCTGGATGGCCGCCGAGTACGAGGGCAAGGACGCGGCGGCCGAGGAGATCTCGCAGCTGCTGTACCACGTCCAGGTGATGATGGTCGCCCGCGGCATCTCCCTGGACGACGTCTACGCCCACCTGTAAGCCCAGCACACCCCCCTGCCCCACTCCACGCAAAGGAAGCCGACCTCATGCTGCGCATCGCCGTCCCCAACAAGGGTTCCCTCTCCGGCCCTGCGGCGGACATGCTGCATGAGGCCGGCTACCAGCAGCGCCGCGAGTCCAAGGAACTGCGCGTCGTCGACCCGACCAACGAGGTCGAGTTCTTCTACCTCCGGCCCCGCGACATCGCGATCTACGTCTCCTCCGGCAAGCTGGACATCGGCATCACCGGCCGGGACCTGCTGATCGACTCCGGCGCCGACGCGGAGGAGATCCTGCCGCTCGGCTTCGCCCGCTCCACCTTCCGCTTCGCCGGAAAGCCGGGCGCGGCGGGCGGCATCGAGGACCTCAAGGGCCGCACCGTCGCCACCTCCTACGAGGGCATCGTCGCCGCCCACCTGGCCGACCGGGGCATCGACGCCTCCGTCGTCCACCTCGACGGCGCCGTCGAGACCGCCATCGAACTCGGCGTCGCCGAGGTCATCGCCGACGTCGTGGAGACCGGCACCTCCCTGCGCAACGCGGGCCTGGAGGTCTTCGGCGAGCCCATCATGAAGTCCGAGGCCGTCGTGATCCGCCGCGCGGGCGCCGAGCCCGACGAGACGACCGAGCCCAAGGTCCAGCAGTTCCTGCGCCGCCTCCAGGGCGTCCTGGTCGCCCGGACGTACGTGATGATGGACTACGACTGCCGCGTGGAGCAGCTGGAGAAGGCAGTCGCGCTCACCCCCGGCCTCGAATCCCCCACGGTCTCCCCGCTGCACAACGAGGGCTGGGTCGCCGTCCGCGCCATGGTCCCCGCCAAGGAGGCCCAGCGGATCATGGACGACCTGTACGAGATCGGCGCCCGGGCCATCCTGACCACGGCCATCCACGCCTGCCGTCTCTGAGCCCGCCCGGAGCGACGCCATGCCCGACACCACGCCGGACCTGCCCGCCCTGCCCGTCACCTTCCGGCCGGGCCGCACCCGCGCCGTCCTGATCGTCCTCGCCGTCGCCACCTTCGCGACCATCACGGCGGTCGGGACGGTGCTCGCCGGCCTCGGGACGGGGGAGCGCCTCAGCTTCGTGCTGACGGCCCTCCTCCTGGCCGGCGGACTGCTCCTGCTGGCCCGGCCCCACGTCGCCGCCGACGCGACGGGCGTCACGGTCGTCAACCTGACCACCAGGCGGCGCCTGGCCTGGCCCGAGATCCTCCGGGTCAACCTCCGCCACGGCGACCCCTGGGTCTTCCTCGACCTCAGCGACGGCACCAGCCTGCCCGTGCTCGGCATCCAGCCGGGCATCGCCAAGCAGCGCGCCATCGCCGACGCCCGCACCCTGCGCGCCCTCGTGGAGGCCCGGTCCGGCGCCGGGCCCGATCCGACGCGTGACTGACACCGCGCCGCGAGCCCTGCCGCGGTCGCCCTTTTCCTGATTAATCTGGGAACGACAGACGCGCCCGCCGCGTCCTCGCCCCTGCCGCTCCGCCCGGTGCGCAGGGGGTTCCTGCTACCCGAGGAGTGACTCCCTCCGGCGATGGACGGACCGTCCTGCAGTACTTGCGCCGCCCCCTGCTGTGACACCGCACAGGCGGCGGCATCATGACCACCCCCCTGCTGCTGCTGGCAGCCGCGTTCCTGCTGATCCTCGCCAACGGCTTCTTCGTCGCCGCCGAGTTCGGCCTCGTCACCGTCGAACGGCCGGACGCCGAACAGGCCGCCGCCGAAGGTGACCGGCGGGCCCACCGGGTCGTCGAATCCCTCAAGGAGCTGTCCTTCCAGCTCTCCGGCACCCAGCTCGGCATCACCATCACCTCCCTGGTCGTCGGCATGCTCGCCGAACCGGCGCTCGCCCAGCTCCTGGACGGCCCGTTCACGTCCGTCGGCGTCCCCGACGGCGCCGTGCCCGGCGTGTCGGTCGTCGTCGGCATGCTGCTGGCCTCGGCGGTGCAGATGGTGATCGGCGAACTGGTGCCCAAGAACTGGGCGGTCTCCAGGCCCCTCCAGGTCGCGCGCTTCGTCGCCGGCCCCCAGCACGCCTTCGCCCGGCTCTTCCACCCCGTGATCGCGGCCCTGAACTCCGTGGCCAACCGCCTGGTCCGCGCCCTCGGCATCGAGCCCGCCGAAGAGCTGGCCTCCGCCCGCACCCCCGGCGAACTGGTCTCCCTGGCCCGGCACTCCGCCCGCGCCGGCGCGCTGGAACAGGGCACCGCCGACCTCTTCGTGCGGACCCTGTCCCTGGGCGACCTGACCGCCCAGCACGTCATGACCCCGCGGGTGAAGGTCAGCGCCCTGCACTCCTCGGCCACCGCCCAGGACGTGGTCAACCTGACCCGCGCCACCGGACTGTCCCGCTTCCCCGTCTACCGGGAGAGGATCGACGAGATCGTCGGCATGGTGCACCTCAAGGACGCGCTCGCCGTCCCCGCCCACGACCGGCTGCGCGTCCTGACCGGCCGGATCGCCCGGCCGGCGCTGCTCGTCCCCGAGACACTGCCCGTCCGGCCGCTCCTCGCCCGCCTGCGCAGCGAGCAGCCCATCGCGGTCGTGGTCGACGAGTACGGCGGCACGGCCGGCGTCGTCACGCTGGAGGACATCGTCGAGGAGATCGTCGGCGAGGTCCGCGACGAGCACGACGGCCTGGACGCGCCCGAACTGGCCCCCGCCCCGCCCGAGGACGGCCGCCCCGCCTGGGACGTCGACGGCAGCTGCCGCGTCGACGCCCTGCGCCGCGTCGGTCTCGAAGCGCCCGACGGTCCGTACGAGACCGTGGCCGGGCTCGTCGCCGATCTGCTCGGCCGCATCCCCGCGGTCGGCGACCGCGCGGAACTGCCCGGCTGGCGGCTCTCCGTCCGCCAGGTCGGCCACTACCGCGCCGAACGGATACGGCTGGTGCGCACGGCGCCGGTCCCCGTGCCGGAGGCCGCCCGATGAGCGTCCTGCAACTCCTCTTCGCCGCGCTGCTCGTGCTCGCCAACGGGTTCTTCGTCGGCGCCGAGTTCGCTCTGGTCTCGGTGCGCCGCAGCCAGATCGAACCCCTCGGCACCGCCCGCGCCCGCCAGGTCCTGTACGGGCTGGAGCGGCTGCCGCGGATGATGGCCGCCGCCCAGTTCGGGATCACCGTCTGCTCACTGACGCTCGGCGCCGTCGCCGAACCGACCGTCGCGCATCTGCTGGAGCCCGCCTTCGCGTGGATCCACCTGCCGCACGGCCTGATCCACCCGCTCGGCTACGTCATCGCGCTGGCCGCCGTGGTCTTCTGCCACCTCGTCGTCGGCGAGATGGTCCCGAAGAACCTCGCGATGGCCGCCCCCGAGAAGGCCGCGCTGTGGCTCAGTCCCGGCCTGGTCGCCTTCGCCCGCCTCTGCGGACCGGTCACCGTCGCACTCGGCGCCTGCGCGCGGATCGTCCTGCGGCTGTTCCGTGTCGAGCCCAAGGACGAGGTCGAGGCCGTCTTCACCAGCGAGCAGCTCAACCGCCTCGTGGAGGACGCCGGCCAGGCCGGCCTGCTCGACCCGGAGGAGCAGGAACGCCTGGAGGACGCCCTGGAACTGGGCTCCCGCCCGGTCACCGACGTACTCCTCAAGAGGGAGTCGCTGGTGACGGTCAGCCCCTCGGTCACCCCGGCCCGGATCGTCGCGCTCACCGCCCGCACCGGGTACTCGCGCTTCCCGGTCGCCGCCGGACCGGGCGCCTTCATGGGGTACCTGCACGTCAAGGACGTCCTCGACCTGGAGGAGTCCGAGCGGGCCGTGCCCCAGCACCTCTGGCGCCCGATGACCACGCTGCGGCCCGAACTGCCCCTCGACGACGCCCTCACGGTGATGCGCCGCGCGGCCACCCACCTGGCCCAGGTGACGGACGCCTCCGGCCGGGTGCTGGGCCTGGTCGCGCTGGAGGACGTGCTGGAGCTGCTGGTGGGGGAGGTGAGGGACCCGGCCCACCGGGTGGTGACGCCGCAGCTCACCCGGTCGGCGGATCCTGCGGCCCCCGCCCCGACAGCACCTCCCCATACGCCTGCATCAAGTCCGGCAGCCGCAACGTAGCCAGGTCGTCCCGGGTCAGCTCGCCGGGACAGACCGACAACCGCAGATCCCGGTAGGCGCAGCTCTTCTCGTACAGCGTCCGCAGGAACCGCCCGTTGCCCAACTCGTCGATCCACCCCTGGTCCACCACGTGCCCGGCGATCGACCGCAGCTCGTCCAGTGCCTCCTCGTCCCACCCGTCCCCGTTCTCGGCCGCGAGCACCTCACCGATCGAGGTCAGCTCCAGCGGCCGGTACGAGGGGAAGTCGACCCGGGAGGTGAAGCGGGAGGACAGCCCCGGGTTGGCGGCGAGCAGCCGGTCCATGCCCTCCGGATAGCCGGCCAGGATCACCACCAGGTGGTCGCGGTTGTCCTCGGCGCGCTTCAGCAGCACCTGGAGCGCCTCGTCGCCGTACGCGTCGCCCTTGCCGTAGCCGGAGTTGGACAGGGAGTACGCCTCGTCCACGAAGAGGACGCCGCCGAGCGCGGAGTCGATCAGTTCGTTGGCCTTCACGGCGGTCTGGCCGAGGTACTCGCCGACCAGGTCGGCCCGCTGCGCCTCCACCAGGTGGTCGCCGCCGAGCAGGCCGAGGGCGTAGAAGACGCGGCCCAGGATGCGGGCCACGGTGGTCTTGCCGGTGCCGGAGGGGCCGGAGAAGACGAAGTGACGTTTGGGCGGCTGGACCGGCAGGCCCTGCCCGGCGCGCAGCCGCGCCATGTTCAGCTGCGCGGAGAGCGCCTTGACCTGACGCTTCACCGGCTCGAGTCCCACCATGCGCTCCAGCTCGGCGAGCGCCTCCTCCAGCAACGCGGGGTCGGTCGGCCCGGTCGGCAGGGCCGGGTCGGCCCCGTCGGCCTTGTGGCGCACCGGCGGTCCGCTCAGCGCGGGCAGCGGCGCGCCCGGCGGGGACCCGGGCGCGGAGACCTTGAGGTCGCGCTCCTCGGTGCCGAAGAGCGGGTCGAGACCGTCCAGGCCGTCCACGCCCGGGCCGGCCCCCGCGAGGCCCGCGAGGTCGGCGGCGTCGTCGTAGCCGTCGCTCTCGTCGATCGCCGCCAGCCGGGCCGAGGTGTCCATGAACGCCGGGTCGACGCGGTGCACGGCCCGGTACAGGGGGAGCGCCGCGGCGCTGCGGCCGGTGCCCTCGTGGGCCCGCGCCAGCCAGTAGCGCAGCTCCTTGCGCTGGGGCTGCTCGCTGCGGCAGCGCATCAGGGCGGCCGACAGCAGCGGTTCGGCCTGGCCGAACATCTCCAGGCGGACCCGGGCCATGCCGCTGAAGAGGCCGGCCTCGATGCCCAGCAGGGGATCGCCGAGCAGGGGGTCGGTGTGCCGGACGAGCTGCTCCCAGTCCTTGACGAGGTAGGCGCGGCAGGCGTGCAGGAAGCGGACCTGGGAGTCGGTGTCGACCGGCGGCAGCCCGGCCAGCGCCCGGTCCAGTTCCGGGACGTGGCGGCCGTCCAGCCAGTGGGAGGCGTGCGCGAGCAGCAGGTCGCGCGGGTTCTCCAGCACGGGCTGCACCCACCAGCCCAGCCAGTACCAGGAGTTGAGGGTGCGACGGTGACGGGCGCGCTGCTCGCCGAAGCGCTCCCGGTTGCGGAACATCCGCAGCAGGGCGTTCGTGGTGTCGACGCGCAGGGCGTGCAGTCCCAGCCAGCCGTCGGCCATGGCGGGGTCGATGCGCACCGCGGTCCGGAACTCCTCCTCCGCCTGTGGGTAGGCCCCCATGGTGTAGGCGTCCACGCCGCGCAGCCAGGCGAGGTCGGCCGGGGTCTGCGGGCCCCGCGTGCCGAAGTCCATCCCGTCCCCCACGTACCGTGCCCCCGTCGGTATGCCGCCGAGCCGTCGCCCGTCGGCCGCCTCGGTCAACGGCTCCACCGAGGACCGGAGTTGCAGGTGCGCGCGGCAACCGCCCGTAGGTCGCACCGAGGGCATGGTACCCGCGGCGTCCGGTCCTCCGAAGAGTGCGGGGAGCCGTCGTTCCGCGAGGGGGGAGTGGCTGGAACAGGCGACCGGATGGTGACCGAGGGTGAGCGTCCGGCGTCACGGAGCACCCGGAGAACGGGCTCAGGGCAGAACGAAGCCCCCGATCACGGGGGAACAACCGGGGGCTTCGCGTCTGTCGGCGGCTTCGAACTACCGCACATTCAGAACGTAAGACCTGTACGGGCCCTGGGTCAAGCGGAGTTGGGGCGCGTTCGAGGGTTGCCGGGGCGCGATCTTCACGAGTTCAGCACATTGCCGACGGTCCGTCACCCTGCGTGAAAAAATGGGGTTCGGAAGTGGTCCCCGCAGGCCCCGGCAGCACCTCGTACCCCTCCTGCCTCTGCCGTACCAGGCAGTGCGCGAAGGGGTGCGAGGGGTCGTCCGCGAGGTGGCGGCGCTCCGCCGGGACCCATCCGTCCCAGAACTCCCGCTGTTCCGCTCCGTCGCGCGCCCGTCCGCGGGCCCACGCCTCCTCGGCGGGCACGTCCATCCAGAACAGCAGCGCCAGGTGGGGGCGCAGCGCCCGGCGGCCCGCGCCGACCCCCTCGACCAGTACCACCGGCGCGGGCGGCAGCGGACACGCCGCCCCGAAGCGCCGGGACCGCCAGTCGTAGGGGGTGTAGTGCGCGGTGTCCCCGTGCCGCAGCGGCTCGATCACCTGGCCGAGCAGCCGATCGGTCCATGCGAACAGTTCGTCGTGACTGGCGATGTCGTCGAGGTGCAGCACCGGTGCGCCGCCCAGCCCGGCCGCCAGCCGCCCGGCGAACGTGGACTTCCCGGAACCGGCGTGCCCGTCGACGCCGATCAGGCGCACGGGCCCGCAGGAGGGCGGAAGGCGGCGGAGCCGGGCGGCGAGGTCGTGGATGACGGATCCTGTGCGGGGCGAGGGGGCGGACACGGTTCGCCCCGCACTCTAACGGCGCCCCCGACCCGTCCCCACCTCGCCGTTCGTGCCACAGGTCGACACCAATGTTCGTGGCGTGGCGTGCGCGGAAGTGCTGGCAGGAGCGGGCGCCTGCGGTCATAGTGGGCGCACGACCGTGCAACGGACCCGCCCGACTCGGACAATGGGGGTCTCCCGCCCATGAGCAAAGCCGAACAGCCGTCCCGCAGAGCCGTCCTGGCCGCGGCAGTCGCCGCGGCCGCCGTGGCCGGTGGCGCGGTCCCGGCCGCCGCCGAGGCCGCCGCGTCCGGCGCGGGCACCGGCGATGGCGACGGGGACACCGGCCGCGCCCCCGCCCGCCGGGTCGACTACCGCGCCTGGACGACCTACAGCGACTGGCGGCGCGGTACCACCCGGGGAGCCCGGGTCACGGCGGGTTCCCGGCCCGGCGTGACGATCGGCACCCCGGCCGGCACCACCGACTACACCGACCCGCACACCGGCACCACCGCCGCGTGGGAGTACGCCACGTGGACCTCGCCCGTCCACCGGCTCACCGTGCCCTCGACGGAGGCCATCGCCTCCTGGAACGCGCACACCCCGAGCGGCACCTGGATCCAGGTCGAGCTGCGGGGCACCTACTCCGACGGCACGGACACACCCTGGTACGTGATGGGCCGCTGGACGGCGGGCGACGGTGAGCAGGACATCCGCCGCACCTCGGTCGACGACCAGGGCGACGGCAGGAGCAGTGTCTGGACGGACACCTTCGCGGTCGACGACGCGGCCTCCGGCCTCCGCCTGGCCTCCTACCGGCTCCGGCTCACCCTGTACCGCCGCCCCGGCACCCGGAGCGCGCCCACCGTCTGGCGGCTCGGGGCGATGGGCTCCGACGTCCCCGACCGCTTCACCGTCCCGGCCTCCGCGCCCGGCCTCGCCCGGGAACTGCGCGTCCCGCGCTACTCGCAGGAGATCCACAAGGGCCAGTACCCCGAGTACGACAACGGCGGCGAGGCCTGGTGCAGCCCCACCTCCTCGCAGATGATCATCGAGTACTGGGGCGGCAGGCTCACCGAGGACCAGCTCTCCTGGGTGGACCCCTCCTATGCCGACCCGCAGGTCTGCCACGCGGCCCGGTACACGTACGACACCCAGTACTCCGGCTGCGGCAACTGGCCGTTCAACGCGGCCTACGCGGCCACCTTCAAGGGCCTCCAGGGCGTGGTGACCCGCCTCGGCTCCCTCACCGACCTGGAGACGCTGATCGCGGCCGGCATCCCGGCCATAACGTCCCAGTCGTTCCTGGCGAAGGAGCTGACCGGGGCGGGGTACGGCACCTCGGGCCACCTGATGACCGTGATCGGCTTCACCGCCGACGGGGACGTGATCGCCAACGACCCCGCCTCAGACGACAACGAGGCGGTGCGGCGCGTCTACAAGCGGCGCGAGTGGGAGAACATCTGGCTGCGGACCAAGCGGTACAACGCCGACGGCAAGGTCGTCTCCGGCTCCGGCGGCGTCTGCTACCTGTACTTCCCGGCCCACCCGAGCGCGCGCCAGCGCAGGGCGCTCGCGGCGGTGGGCGTGCGCTGACGCCGCTCGAAGGCCCCGGCGCCGTCCGCCGCCGGGGCCTTCGCTGTGACCAAGGTCTCCGGTGCAAAAGCCGCCGCCGGTGGCAAGGTGGACAGGAGCGCGGGGGGAGTCCACCGAACGTCCGAGAGCAGTGAGAAGCCATGACCGCACACACCGCCACCGCCGCCCGTGTCCGTACCGGCGGCCCCAAGGACGACGGTCCGGAGATCCTCGAGCACGTCATGGGCTGGACCCTCGTCGTGGTGGTCGCGATGCTCGTGGTCCAACTGGGGCTGCTGTGACGTGACCGCCGTGTGACCTGCCCCACGAACCGACCTGCCATACTGCGGATGTCCCGCCGCCCGTAGGAGACCAGGGTCGAAATTGAATATCAGTCAACAGCGTGCCGACGCCCGTCCCCGGGCGCGCGGCACCGAGCGGTCGCTGGCACGTCGCGCCGAACTCATCGCCATCGGGCGGAGGTTGTTCGCGGACACGTCCTACGACGCGCTCTCGATGGACGACATCGCCCGCCAGGCGCATGTCGCCAAAGGGCTGATCTACTACTACTTCCAGTCCAAGCGGGGCTACTACCTGGCGATCATCCAGGACTCCGTCGCCGGCCTGGTCACCACCGCCGCCCGGGGCACCGAACTGCCGCAGGTGGACCGCGTGCAGCGCACCATCGACGGCTACCTGCGCTACGCCGAGCACAACCAGGCCGCCTACCGGACCATCGTCAGCGGCGGGGTCGGCTTCGACACCGAGGTGCACGCCATCCGGGACGGGGTGCGCGAGGCCATCGTCGCCACCATCGCGGAGGGGGCCTACGGCCGCTCCGACATCGGGCCGCTGGCCCGCATGGGCCTGCTCGCCTGGGTGTGCAGCGTCGAGGGCGCCACCCTCGACTGGATCGGCCGGCCCGGACTGCCCCGCGAGACCATGCGCGAACTGCTGGTCAAGTCGCTCGGCGGCACCCTGCGCGCCATCGAGGAGCTGGACCCCGCCTGTCCGGCGCCGGAACCCGCCCGCCGCGACACCTGACGAAGGGGCGGAGGCCCGAGCCGGCCTCCGCCCCCGCCCCCGTGCGCCGGGTGGTTCAGTCGATCGCCTTGATCAGCTCACCGTTCGCGGTGTCGCCGCTCAGCTCCCAGAAGAACGTCCCGCCCAGACCCTGCTCGTTCTTGTACGACATCTTGGTCGCGATGGTCTGCGGGGTGTCGTAACTCCACCAGTCGCCGCCGCACTTGGCGTACGCGGTGCCCGCCACCGTGCCGGTCGCGGGGCAACTGGTCTTCAGCACCTTGTAGTCCTCGATGCCGTTCTCGTACGTGCCCTTCGCCGGGCCGGTGGCGGTGCCGCCGGGCTCCGACTGGGTGACCCCGGTCCAGCCGCGGCCGTAGAAGCCGATGCCGAGCAGCAGCTTGGAGGCCGGAACGCCGAGGCCCTTGAGCTTCGCGATGGTCGCCGAGGAGTGGTAGTCCGCCTTGGGGATGCCGGAGTACGAGGTCAGCGGCGAGTGCGGAGCGGTCGGTCCGGTGGCGTCCCAGGCGCCGAAGAAGTCGTACGTCATCGGGTTGTACCAGTCCACGTACTGTGCGGCGCCCGCGTAGTCCGCCGCGTCGATCTTGCCGCCGGCCGTCGCGTCGGCCGTGATCGCCGCGGTCACCAGGTAGTCCTGGCCGAACTTGGCGCGCAGCGCGCCCATCAGCTTCGGGAACGCGTCCCGGCCGCTCTCGTCGCAGCTCAGGCCGCAGGAGTTGGGGTACTCCCAGTCGATGTCGATGCCGTCGAAGACATCGGCCCACTTGGAGTTCTCGACCAGGTCGTAGCAGGACTGGGCGAAGGCGGCCGGGTCCTTGGCGGCCTCGGTGAACCCGCCGGACCAGGTCCAGCCGCCGAAGGACCACAGGATCTTGAGGTCGGGGTGCTTCTTCTTCAGCTTGAGCAGCTGGTTGAAGTTGCCCCGCAGCGGCTGGTCCCAGGTGTCGGCGGTCCCGTCGACGGACTCGGCCGCGGTGTACGCCCGGTCGGTCGCCGCGTAGGCGTCGCCCATCGCACACTTGCCGCCGGTGACGTTGCCGAACGCGTAGTTGATGTGGGTCAGTTCGGCGCCGGAACCGGAGGTCTCGACGTTCTTGACGTAGTACTTCCGGTCGTAGGTGCCCCATTCGGTGAAGTAGCCGACGACCTTGGAACCGGCCGCCGCCTGCGTGGCGGGCGCCTGTGGGGGAGGCGTGGCCGTGGCCGTGCCGGCGCCGGCCAGCAGTCCCGCGCCGAGGGCGACGGAACACAGGGCGCCGAGGAGCGCCCGCAGGGAGCGGGCGCGGGGGAGGTGCGGGAGGTGCATCGGGTGTCTCCTCGTGGGGGGAAGAGGGAAACGCGCGCCGATTGGCATGAACGCGGTAACGCGTTCGGGCCGTCACCGTAGAAGGACTAGACCAGTGGGGTCAATGGTGCGGACCATTTTCCGTCCGGAGCGTCGAATTCCGGCCCTTCGCGGCGGGCCGGGCCCTTTCTTGAAGTAAGCGGTCGTTAACTGGTGACTCCATGCGTCCAATCGGGCATACTCACAGCGCACAGCCGCTGGTCAGCCGCTTCCGCGACCCGGGAGTGCGAGCATCGGCCAGGCCCGAACGACCCGGCGGACCCGCCTCCACCCAAGGCGCGCACCCGCCGTTGCGCCCGACAGGGAGGAGAGCGTCGCCATGCCCGACCGCGCCCCGCAGCCGGTGGACCGGCAACTGCCCACGGACGAGGCACGGGATCTGATCTCACTCGTCCGCGACATCGCGCAGCGTGAGATCGCCCCGAGTGCGGCCGAGGAGGAGGACGCCGGACGCTTCCCGCGCGAGGTCTTCGCCCTGCTCTCCGACTCCGGCCTGCTCGGCCTGCCCTACGACGCCCAGTCCGGCGGTGGCGAGCAGCCCTACGAGGTGTA
The DNA here is from genome assembly GCF_003947455.1 of Streptomyces sp. WAC 04229. Lineage (GTDB taxonomy): Bacteria > Actinomycetota > Actinomycetes > Streptomycetales > Streptomycetaceae > Streptomyces. The sequence goes on from NZ_QHJH01000012.1 coordinate 37,431, forward strand.
CCTCCAGGTCCTGGAGGAGTTCGCCGCGGCCCGCCTCACCGTCGGCCTCGGCGTCAGCGTGCACACCCTCGCCTGCTACGCGCTGGCCGCCTACGGCACCAAGGAGCAGCAGGCCGACCACCTGCCCGCGATGCTCGGCGGCGGCCTGGTGGGCGCCTACTGCCTCTCCGAGCCCGCCTCCGGCTCCGACGCCGCCTCGCTGCGCACCAAGGCCGTGCGCGAGGGCGACGGCTGGGTGATCGACGGCACCAAGGCCTGGATCACCCACGGCGGCATCGCGGACTTCTACACCGTCATGGCGCGCACCGGCGAGGACGGGCCGCGCGGCATCACGGCCTTCCTGGTGCCCGGCGACGCCGAGGGCCTGAGCGCGGCGGTGCCGGAGAAGAAGATGGGGCTCAAGGGCTCACCCACCGCGCAGATCCATCTCGACGGCGTACGCGTCTCCGACGACCGCCGGCTCGGTGACGAGGGGCAGGGCTTCGCGATCGCGCTGTCCGCGCTCGACTCGGGGCGGCTCGGCATCGCCGCCTGCGCCGTCGGCGTGGCCCAGGCGGCGCTGGACGAGGCGGTGTCCTACGCGGCCGAGCGGCGCCAGTTCGGCAAGCCGATCTCCGACTTCCAGGGGCTGCGCTTCATGCTGGCCGACATGGCGACCCGGATCGAGGCGGGGCGTGCGCTGTACCTGACGGCGGCGCGACTGCGCGACGCCGGACGCCCGTTCGCCAAGCAGGCGGCCATGGCCAAGCTGTACTGCACCGACGCGGCGATGCAGGTGACCACCGACGCCGTGCAGGTCCTCGGCGGGTACGGCTACACCGCGGACTTCCCGGCCGAGCGGTACATGCGCGAGGCGAAGGTGCTCCAGATCGTCGAGGGCACCAACCAGATCCAGCGCATGGTCATCGCCCGTCACCTCGCGGGTCCCGAGGGACGCTGAAGTCACCGGTGACGGTGAAGCCGCCGGCGACGGTGAAGCCACCGGTGACGGTGAAGCCACCGGTGGCGAGGGCGTCGCCGGTGGTCAGGGCGTCGGCGCCGGTGAAGAAGTCGCCCAGTCCGCGCGGGGGCTCCGCGAGCCTGATCCACTCCGGGTCGTGCCGCCCGGGCAGGGTGCGGCCGCCGTCCGCCCAGGTCCGCATCAGCTCGCGGTAGATGGGCGGGTCCGGGATCTGCGGGGCCGGCGGAACCGGTCCGGCGGGCACCGGGACGAACACGCGGCGCCGACTCCCGGTCGCCGAGTACGTGTGGGTCATACCCGGGCAACGCGGCGAAGTGGGGACAGGTCACCGGCGGACGCAATCGAGCGTGAGTTCGCCGGTGTCCGCCGCCGTCACGCGGTTGCCGTCGCGACCTGACGTGTCGTCGGCTCATCGACGCCCACCCACGCCGCGGCGTCCTGCGAGCCGTGGCGCGGGTGGGGTGACCGCATCGGGCGGCGTCCCCCGGACGGGGGCGCCGGGTGCCTCAGGCCGCTTCGCTCCGCATCGTCGGCACCCGCATCGGGCGCGAGCCCGGGCCGCCGACGTGGGAGAAGGGCTGGGTCCGCCAGTCGAGGCCCCGGGGGAGCGTCAACAGCAGGGCGGTGTCCTGCTCGTGGGGCCGGAACGACTCGTCCGCGGGGCGGGCCTCGGTTGCCCTGCGGCCGGTGCCGGCGCAGACCGTGAGCCCGAACGGGTTCCACGGGGAGGCGCAGAGCGCATGCTCGGGCAGCTCCCGCTCGTCGGCCAGCAGTGCGATGGGCTGCGCGCAGTCCGGGCAGATCACCCGGTACATCTCGAAGGTGTCGTAGGCGTCGAGGTCCTCGTCGTCGAAGGCGTCGGGTTCGACGCCCTCCGATACGGGCTCGACGACCGGCTGCTGCCGCTTGGGCGCGGTACGACCAGGGCGCTTAAGACTCTGCATGGGATTCTCCCCCTCGGGCTGGGCCGTGACGGCACTGCGGCCTCGACCACAGCAAGCACTTCCCGTCCACTTCGCGGGGTAATCACGCGAACATCACGGAGAACGTTCGAGCGGTGTGGTCTTCGTCACATGCCCGGCGCAGGTGCCCCGTCCGGCGGATTTGTCCCCGCCCCGAACGCGGCCGACGCCCCGTCACATCACGAACCGGACATGCCCCCGGGCCGCTCAGGTATCCGAGGAGATCAACCGCACTGTAGGTTCTTGCGCCATGGAGGAGCTGGACCGACAGATCGTGCAGCTGCTCGTCAAGGACGGGCGGATGAGCTACACCGACCTGGGCAAGGCCACGGGCCTGTCCACGTCGGCCGTGCACCAGCGGGTGCGGCGGCTGGAACAGCGCGGCGTCATCCGCGGGTACGCCGCGGTCGTCGACCCCGAAGCCGTCGGGCTGCCGATGACCGCCTTCATCTCGGTGAAACCCTTCGACCCCAGCGCCCCCGACGACATCGCGGACCGCCTGGCCGGCGTCCCCGAGATCGAGGCCTGCCACAGCGTCGCGGGCGACGAGAACTACATCCTCAAGGTCCGCGTCTCCACACCGCACCAACTGGAGGAGCTGCTAGCCCGGGTGCGCTCCCTGGCCGGCGTCTCGACCCGGACCACCGTGGTGCTCTCCACACCGTACGAGGCCCGCCCGCCACGCGTCTGACTCCGGGCCGCCCCGGCTCGCCCGCGTGGCCGCCCCGGCTGCCGGGCGGCCCCCGTCAGGGGCGAGACTGGTGTCCATGAGTGAGACCACCACCCCGTCCTCGACCGTCCTGCTGCGCCGCGGCGAGGTCCACAGTCCCGCCGACCCCTTCGCCACGGCCATGGTCGTCGAGCGCGGCCAGGTCGCCTGGGTCGGCTCCGAGGGCGCCGCGGACGCCTTCGCGGACGGCGTGGACGAGGTGGTCGACCTGGACGGCGCCCTCGTCACCCCGGCGTTCACCGACGCACATGTGCACACCACCGCGACGGGTCTCGCCCTCACCGGTCTCGACCTCTCCGGTGCCCCCACCCGGGAGGCCGCCCTCACCCTCGTACGCGACTTCGCCGCCGCCCGCCCGGACGACCGTGTGCTCCTCGGACACGGCTGGGACGCCGCCCGCTGGCCCGACGGCGTACCGCCGACCCGCGCCGAACTGGACCGGGCCACCGGCGGCCGGCCCCTCTACCTCAGCCGTATCGACGTCCACTCGGCCGTCGTCACCACCGCCCTGCTCGATCTGACGCCCGGCCGGGTCGCCCGCGTGGACGGACCGCTCACCGGTGACGACCACCACGCCGTACGCGCCGCCGCGCTCGGCGCGGTCACTCCGGCCCAGCGCGCCGCGGCCCAGCGCGCCGCCCTCGCGCACGCCGCCTCCCTCGGCATCGGAACCGTTCACGAATGCGCAGGCCCGGAGATCTCCTCCGAGGACGACTTCACCGGCCTGCTGCGCCTGACGGCCGAGGAGGCGGGCCCGCGGGTCATCGGCTACTGGGCCGAACAGGACGTCGACAGGGCGCGCGAGCTGGGCGCGGTCGGGGCGGCCGGGGACCTCTTCGTCGACGGCTCCCTCGGCTCGCACACCGCGTGCCTGCACCAGCCGTACGCCGACGCCGCCCACACCGGCACCGCCCACCTGGACGCCGCCGCGGTCGCCGCGCACGTCGTCGCCTGCACCGAGGCCGGCCTCCAGGCGGGCTTCCACGCCATCGGCGACGCCGCCGTGGCCACCGTGGTGGAAGGGGTCCGCGCCGCCGCCGACAAGGTCGGCCTCGCCCGCCTGCGCGCCGCCCGCCACCGCGTCGAGCACGCCGAGATGCTCACCCCCGAGACCGTCGCTGCCTTCGCCGAACTGGGCCTCACCGCCTCCGTCCAGCCCGCCTTCGACGCCCTCTGGGGCGGCGAGGACGGCATGTACGCCCGGCGGCTGGGGGCGGAGCGGGCCCGTACGCTCAACCCGTTCGCGGCCCTGCTGCGCGCCGGGGTCCCGCTCGCCTTCGGCTCCGACAGCCCGGTCACCCCTCTCGATCCGTGGGGCACCGTCCGGGCCGCCGCCTTCCACCACACGCCGGAACACCGGGTCTCCGTGCGCGCGGCGTTCACGGCGCACACGCGAGGCGGCTGGCGGGCGGTCGGGCGCGACGACGCGGGAGTGCTGGTGCCGGGCGTGCCCGCCGACTACGCCGTGTGGCGCACCGGCGAACTCGTGGTCCAGGCCCCGGACGACCGGGTGGCCCGCTGGTCCACCGACCCGCGCTCCGGCACTCCGGGCCTGCCGGATCTGACCCCGGGCCGGGACCTGCCGGTCTGCCTGCGCACCGTCGTGGGCGGCCGCACCGTGTTCGTGCGGCCGGGCGAGTGATTGCGACGGCCGACAGGGCGATGATCTTCGGGCGCGTCCGGCGTGTGTGTCCTCCGCGCTGACCTGGGCTTTGACGCAAAAGGCGCAGGTGGAACGACTGTTGACAGGCGACGGCGGGGGGCCGGTAGGTTCGGCCGGGTCCACCACCGGACGCCCGACCGGGGAATCTTCCGCGCACCGTCGCGGCGCCGCTGAGTCAGGGACGGTGTGCCGAACCGGTGCACCGCCACTGGCAGCCAGGCTCAGCGCTCGCGCCACGACGAGGGATCGTTCCGGCCGGTCGGGAGGTGCGACCCCGGGTGGGGCCCGGGAGCTCAGTAGACAACGGCTTTCGGTCGACCCGCAGCCAGCGGGCCCCAGGTCGGCCCGAAGGGCGCCGGGCCCCCATCCGCCGCGCAAACGGTCCGAAACGGCCATCCCTACCCCGGTCTTGGGAAAGCGACACCACCGTACGTACGTCCTGTCACGTCAGCGCAGGCGGCGGCGATTAAGGTGGTGCTCTGGGTACGGACACGAAGGGGCAGTGGTGAACGACGGCGACGGGACGCCCGCGGCGGCGGGGCAGGGGAGGCGGTTCGGTCCCCTGGGCACGGTCCTGGTGATCATCCCGACCTACAACGAGGCGGAGAACATCAAGGCGATCGTCGCGCGCGTGCGCGAGGCGGTCCCCGAGGCCCACGTGCTCGTGGCCGACGACAACAGCCCCGACGGCACCGGCAAGCTCGCCGACGAGCTGGCGGCGGAGGACGACCACGTTCAGGTCCTGCACCGCAAGGGCAAGGAGGGTCTCGGCGCCGCCTACCTCGCGGGCTTCCGCTGGGGACTGGAGCACGGCTACGGCGTGCTGGTCGAGATGGACGCCGACGGCTCCCACCAGCCCGAGGAGCTGCCCCGGCTGCTGACCGCCCTCAAGGGCGCCGACCTGGTGCTCGGCTCCCGCTGGGTGCCCGGCGGCCGGGTGGTGAACTGGCCCAGGTCGCGCGAGATCATCTCCCGCGGCGGCAGCATGTACTCGCGGATCGCCCTGGACCTGCCGCTGCGCGACATCACCGGCGGTTACCGCGCCTTCCGCTCCGAGACCCTGGAAGGGCTCGGACTGGAGGAGGTCGCTTCCCAGGGCTACTGCTTCCAGGTCGACCTGGCCCGCCGGGCGATCAAGGCGGGTTACCACGTCGTCGAGGTCCCGATCACCTTCGTCGAGCGGGAGCTCGGCGACTCCAAGATGAGCCGGGACATCCTCGTGGAGGCGCTCTGGCGGGTCACCACGTGGGGCGTGGGGGAGAGGGTCGGCAAGGTCCTGGGACGCGACAAGCAGTCCGACAGGCCGGCCGTGCCGGGCGACAAGTCGGCACAGGCGTCCGACAGGAACGCCTGATCGTTCCCTTACGCCGCGCTGAGCCGGGGCCAGGCACACTGGGAGTATGACGACTGGCGCTCAGACCCCCAGGTCCCCCGGCCGGCCTCCGCGCTCCCGGCTGCGCACCTTCCTGCCGCTGGGCATCGCCGCCTGGCTCGTCCTGGAGATCTGGCTGCTGACCGTGGTGGCCGGCGCGTCCAGCGGCTTCGTGGTCTTCCTGCTGCTGGTCGCGGGCATCGTCCTCGGCTCCGTGGTCATCAAGGCGGCGGGCCGCCGGGCCTTCAGGAACCTCACCGAGACGTTGCAGCAGCAGCAGTCCGGCGTCCCGCCCGAGGCCCGTCCCAACAGCGAGGGCAACGGCCTGATGATGCTGGGCGGGCTGCTCCTGATCCTGCCCGGCCTCATCTCGGACGCGCTCGGCCTGCTCATGCTGCTGCCGCCGGTACAGAAGGCCGTCAGCCGCTCCGCGCAGCGCACGGTGGAGCGCAGGATCCGCGAGGCCGGCCCGGGCACCCTGGGCGACGCCTTCCGTCAGGCCCGGATGCACCGGCCCGACGGCAAGGTGGTCCAGGGCGAGGTCGTCCGGGACGACCACCCGGACGACGCCCCGCAGGGCCCCCGTCCGCCGTTGACCCACTGACGCCCTTCGGGGGTCGCCGGATCGCCGGCGCCCCCCGGACACACCAAAACCGCGGGTGCCGTACGTGAAGCTCACGTACGGCACCCGCGGTGTTCGGTTGTGTCGCCTACGGTTTCCCGCTACGCACTCTTGCGGCTGTCTCGCGGATGGACCGCGATGTTCATAGCGCCGGAGCGCAGTACGGCCAGCCGCTCCTCGAGGACCTCTTCGAGCTCCTCGCGGGTGCGCCGCTCCATCAGCATGTCCCAGTGCGTACGCGCGGGCTTGGCCTTCTTCTCCTCAGGGCCGTCGCCGTCCACCAGGAGTGCCTGGGCCCCGCAGACCTTGCACTCCCACTCCGGCGGGATCTCCGCCTCGACCGAGAAGGGCATCTCGAAGCGGTGCCCCTTCTCGCATGCGTACTCCACGGCCTGGCGCGGGGCCAGGTCGATGCCGCGGTCCGTCTCGTAGCTGGTCACCACGAGGCGCGTGCCGCGAAGAGCTCGCTCACTCATGAATCGTGCCTCCCGGGCTTGTCGCCCACAGGACAGGTGTCGCTGTCGTCGTCATCCGGTCAACGTCCGGGCGGCGGTAAAGATTCCCGTCCCGACTCCCGATCCGGGCCCTGCGTCGCCGTCGCAGCCGCAGCCTTGCAACCAGTGCAGTACCCGCCAACGTCCGGTTTGTCACCTCTGCTAACAGATGTGACATTGCGTTTCGGCACCTTTGACGCGCAGTAACGGTCCGCCTGGCAGGCCAAACGCGTACACTACAGCCCTTTCGCGCCGAGTGCTAAATCCTTTCGGGTACCGGGTTGCCCGCGTCGCCGATCGCACGCCTCACCGGCACCCGCGCGAGCAGCACGAAACCCAGCACGAAGAACGCCACCAGCGAGATGATGGCGTCCCGGTAGCTCCCGGTCAGCTGGTAGGTGAGCCCGAAGAGCAGCGGCCCGAGCCAGCTCATCCCGCGGTCGCTCAGCTCGTACGCCGAGAAGTACTCGGCCTCCTTGCCGGGCGGAACCAGCTGGGAGAAGAGGGAGCGGGAGAGCGCCTGGCTGCCGCCCAGCACCAGCCCGATCCCGGCGGCCAGCACGAAGAACCACACGGGCGCCCCGGCCGGCAGGAAGTACCCGGCGGCGAGGGTCGCCGTCCAGGCCACCAGCGACCCGAGGATGGCCCGCTTGGCCCCGTACGTCCTGGCCAGCCGCCCCAGGGCCAGCGCGCCCACCACCGCGAGCACCTGGACCAGCAGGACCGCCACGATGAGGGTGGACTGCCCGAGGCCCAGCTCCTCGGAGCCGTAGACCGACGCTTGGGTGATCACCGTCTGGATGCCGTCGTTGTAGACGAGGTACGCCAGCAGGAAGGCCAGTGTCAGCGGGTGGCGGCGCATGTCGCGGATCGTCGCCGCGAGCTGCTGCCGGCCGGTCCCCGCGGCCTGGCGCGCGGGGGTGCGGCGGTCGCGCAGTCGTCGTAGCGGGATGAGCGCGAAGGCGCCCCACCACAGTCCGGCGGACGCCAGGCAGATGCGGACCGCGGCGCTCTCGCTCAGTCCGAAGGAGTCGTGGGCTGTGTAGAGGATCAGGTTCGCGATCAGGACCAGGGCCCCGGCCGCGTATCCGAAGGCCCACCCGCGCGAGGAGACGGCGTCGCGTTCCCCGGGCGGTGCGATCTGCGGAAGGTACGAGTTGTAGAGCATCATCGCCACCGACTGGGCGGCATTGGCGACGACCAGGAGCACGCCGCCCAGCAGATAGCGGTCGCCGTCCAGGAAGAACATCCCCGCAGTGGCCGCGGCGCCCGTGTACGCGGCCGCGGCCAGCAGCGGCTTCTTGCGGCCCGAGCGGTCGGCCGCGGCGCCCACCAGGGGCATCACCAGGACCGCCACGATCACCGAGAGGGACACCGAGTAGGCGAAGAAGGACCCGGCGCGCACCGGTATCCCCAGCGGATGGACGTACCCGTCCCCGTCCGCCGCCGACTCGGCGACCGACGTCAGATAGGGCCCCAGGAACACGGTGAGCACGCTTGTCGAGTAGACGGAGCACGCCCAGTCGTAGAAGTACCAGCCGCGCTGTTCGCGCCGCCGGTCGGCGGCCCCGTCGGCCGCTTCCGTCCGCAGGGTGTCGGTGCCCACCCGTGCCTCGCTTCCCCGTGCGCGCGCACCGCCCCGGGCGACCGGCCGGGACTCAGGCCCAGACGCCGCGGTCCTCCATGACCTTGCGCAGTGTGTCGATGTGATCGGTCATGATGCCATCCACTCCCAGGTCCAGGAGCCGGTGCATGCGGTCCGGATCGTTCACCGTCCAGACGTGCACCTGGAGCCCGCGCGCGTGGGCGGCGCGCAGGAAGCGGCGGTCCACGACCCGGATGCCCGACTGGACCTCTGGGACCTGCGCGGCCACCGCAGCACGGTGTGGGGCGAGCGGAACACCCCATGAGCGCAGCCGGAGGCCCAGGACGCCGCGGATGCCGTACGAGGTGGCCAGGCGCGGGCCCGCCAGGCGCTGGGCGCGCGCCACGCGTGCCTCCGAGAACGAGCCGACGCAGACCCGGTCCCAGGCGTTCGTCCGCCCGATCAGCTCCAGGAGGGGCACCAGCGCGGGCTCCGCCTTCACGTCGATGTTCCAGCGCACCTCGGGGAACGTCCCGAGGAGTTCCTCGAAGAGCGGCACCGGCTCCTCGCCCGCCACGCGCGCGTGACGCACCCGCTCCCACGGAAGGTCCGCGATCCGCCCGGCCCCGTCGGTCACCCGGTCCAGGGTCGCGTCGTGGAAGGCGACGAGCCTCCCGTCGCGCGTGGCGTGGACGTCGGTCTCGATGTACCGGTAGCCCGCCTCGACCGCCCGCCGGAACTGCCGCAGCGTGTTCTCCAGACCGTCCGCCGAACCGCCCCGGTGGGCGAAGGCGATCGGGCCGGGGTGGTCGAGGTAGGGGTGGCGTATCGGGGTGGTCACCGACGCAGTATCGCGCGCCGGGGTTCGCCGGCGGCGACCACCGTGCTGCCGGAAGGTGCCGGGTGCACGGCGAAGACGCGCAGGAACACCTGGGCGAGCGGGCCGATCGACACCGCGTACAGGAGGGTGCCGACACCGACCGTGCCGCCGAGGGCGAAGCCCGTGACCACGACGGTGATCTCGACGGCCGTGCGCACCAGGCGTACCGAGAGGCCCGTGCGCCGGTTCAGGCCGGTCATCAGGCCGTCGCGCGGGCCGGGGCCGAACCGCGCGGCGATGTACAGCCCGGTCGCCGCCCCGTTCAGGACGATCCCCGCCGCCATGGCGGCGATCCGCAGCGGCAGCCCCTGGGCGTCCGGCAGGACGGACAGCGTCGCGTCCATCGCCGCGCCGATCACCAGCACGTTGGAGACCGTGCCCAGGCCCGGCCGCTGGCGCAACGGGATCCACAGGAGCAGCACGGCGGCGCCCAGGACGGTCAGCACCACGCCCATGGACAGGCCGGTGCGTTCCGCCAGTCCCTGGTGCAGCACGTTCCACGGCTCCAGGCCGAGTCCCGACCGGACCAGCAGCGCCGAACTCGCGCCGTACAACGCGAGTCCGCCGTAGAGCTGGGTCAGCCGCCGTGTGAGGTGCCGGTGCCGGACCTCGGCCTGCCTGGACAAGATCTGCCCCCTGTGTGGTCGTAGTGGCCTGCTGCATGACACCCTGTGGCTTGAGAAGGAGAAGCAACCATGGCCAATTCGGGGAAGGTGGACTGATTTCAATGGCGCAGTGGACCTCGGCCGTGGGGGCCGGTCAGCTCGCCCGGCTGCTCGGCTCCCAGCAGGACCGCCCCGCCGGGCCCGGCACCCGCCGCCCGCCCGCCTACCGTGCGCTCGCCGACGGCATCCGTCTGCTGGTCCTCGAAGGCCGCGTTCCGGTCGCCGCCCGGCTGCCCGCCGAGCGCGAACTGGCCCTCGCCCTGACCGTCAGCCGGACCACTGTCGCCGCCGCCTACGAGGCGCTGCGCGCGGAGGGCTTCCTGGAGTCCCGGCGCGGCGCGGGCAGCTGGACGGCCGTACCGGCCGGGAACCCGCTGCCGGCGCGCGGTCTCGAACCCCTGCCGCCCGAAGCGCTCGGTTCGATGATCGACCTGGGCTGCGCGGCGCTCCCCGCGCCCGAGCCCTGGCTCACCCGGGCCGTGCAGGGCGCCCTGGAGGAGCTGCCGCCGTACGCGCACACCCACGGCGACTATCCCGCGGGACTGCCGACGCTGCGCGCGATGATCGCCGAGAGGTACACCGCGCGCGGGATCCCGACCATGCCCGAGCAGATCATGGTGACCACGGGCGCGATGGGCGCGATCGACGCCATCTGCCACCTCTTCGGGGGGCGCGGAGAGCGGATCGCCGTGGAATCGCCCTCCTACGCGAACATCCTCCAGCTGATGCGGGAGGCCGGCGCCCGGCTCGTCCCCGTCGCGATGGCCGAGGGGCTGACCGGCTGGGACGTCGACCGCTGGCGCCAGGTGCTGCGCGAGGCCGCTCCGCGCGTCGCCTATGTCGTCGCCGACTTCCACAACCCCACCGGCGCGCTCGCCGAGGAGGACCAGCGACGCCGTCTCGTGGACGCCGCCCGGTCGGCGGGCACGGTGCTCGTGGCCGACGAGACGATGAGCGAGCTGTGGCTGGACGACGACGTCGAGATGCCGCGGCCCGTGTGCGCCTTCGACCCGGCCGGGTCCACCGTCGTCACCGTCGGTTCCGCGAGCAAGGCCTTCTGGGCCGGGATGCGCATCGGGTGGGTCCGCGCCGCGCCGGATGTCATCCGCAGCCTGGTCGCCGCGCGGGCGTACGCCGACCTGGGCACGCCCGTACTGGAGCAGCTGGCCGTGAACTGGCTCTTCAGCACCGGCGGCTGGGAACAGGCCGTGGCGGTCCGCCGCGAGCAGGCCAGGCAGAACCGGGACGAGCTGGTGGCGGCGGTACGGCGGGAGCTGCCCGACTGGGAGTTCGAGGTGCCCAGGGGCGGGCTCACTCTGTGGGTGCGGACGGGCGGCCTCTCCGGCTCCCGGCTCGCGGAGGCGGGGGAGCGGGTGGGGGTACGGGTCCCGTCCGGTCCGCGCTTCGGGGTTGACGGCGCCTTCGAGGGGTACGTCCGGCTGCCCTTCACGGTGGGTGGCGCGGTGGCCGAGGAGGCGGCGTCCCGGCTGGCCGCGGCGGCCCGCCTGGTGGAGAGCGGCGGAGCCGGGAGCGGCGGCGAGGCGCCGCGGACGTTCGTGGCGTAGCCCGGGTTCGGCAGGGCGGAGCGGTCGGTGTGAACGCGGCCGGGGCGGAGCGGTGGGTCGCTCCGCCCCGGCCGCGGTCACCTTCTCAGGGGCCGCGGTCACCCTTTCAGGAGGCCTCCGCCGCGACGGCCTTGGCGGGGACCGGCTCCGCCGCGACGGCCGTAACGGGGACCGGCCCCGCGGGGACCGGGTCCGACGTCGCGGGCTCAGCGGAGGCCTCCGGACCGCCCGGTGCCTCGGGCGCCCCCGTCGTTGTCTCCGTCGCCACCGGCGTGGGTTCGGGCTCCGCCGGGGCTTCCTCCGGCTCGGTCCGGTTGGGTGCCGGCCGGGCCTTCTTCTCCATCGACACCGCCTTGGCCTCCGCCGTCGCCTCCGCCGCCTCCGCCTCCGCGGGGACCGGCGCCCGCTCCCCGTCCGCCGGGGTCGTGCGCGGGGGGAGCAGGTCGAGCACCGCCTGCCGGTGGGCGTCGCTCGTGGCGTCGTCGTAGGGGTCCGGAGTGGCCGGGACCTGGAGGCGGTGCACCGCTCCCGTGCCGAGGCGGGCGTACCCGCGACCGGGGGGAACCTGGTCGACGGGGGTGGTGTGCGGGGGAGCGCCCAGCGCGGCGGTCAGTTCGTCCGCCGTGGCCGGGCCGAGCACCACGCGCGCGCGTGTGTGCTGCCGTACGCCGTCGCTGAGGCCCTCCAGGGCGTCCAGCTGGTCGGCGACGACCACCGTCACGTGCGCGGCGCGGCCGTGCCGCAGGGGCACCTGGAGCAGGGACTGCGGGTCCCTGCGGCCCTCGGCCGTGGCGAGGTGCGTGAAGGCGCTCGGACGGTCCAGGAGGACCCACAGGGGCCGTCGGGTGTCGTCCGGTGCGGGCTGCCCCTCCTGGCGGGCCCGGTTGACGGAGATCAGCCGGCGCTCGGTCTCGGCGGCGGCCCACTCCAGGCTGGTCAGCGCCCCGGTGAGGCCCGCCTCGACGGCCAGGACGCCGTCCCGGCCGACCAGGCAGGCGTACTCACCGGTGCCGCCGCCGTCGACGATCAGGATGTCTCCGTGGTGCAGCGCCTGGAGGGCGACCGAGCGCAGCAGTGTGGAGGTGCCGGTGCCGGGCCGGCCCAGGACCAGCAGGTGGGGTTCGGTCGAGCGGATGCCGGTGCGCCAGACGACCGGCGGGACGTCGCGCCGCTCCTCGCCGTGGGTGAGCGGGAGGGTGCGCTGGACCCGGGTCGGGTCGGTGAAGCCGAGGACGGTCTCGCCGGGCGCGGTGACGAAACGCTGGGCGGCGATGTCGGTGGGGAGCGCCGCGAGCACGTCGACGGTGAGGTGGTTGGCCTCCTCGTCCCACGTGAAGTGGTACTCCCGGCCCCGGCCGGACTTCGCGGTGAGCAGGTGCTCGATGCGGGTCCGGGAGCCGGCCTCCCCGTCGGTGAAGTAGGCGGGGTAGCGGATCACCAGGTGGGTGAAGCGGCCGCCGCCGTCGAACTCGTAGGACGGGAACGCCTTCTCCCAGGAGCCGCCGTGGGCGTACAGGGGGTCGGGGTCCTCGGCGAGCGAGAAGTACGGGACCAGGGCCTCGTAGAGGGACTGGAGGCGCTGGGTCTGGGAGTCGTCGGGGCCTTCCGGCGTGGCCGGGGTGCGGTCCCTGCCCTGCCAGGCTGCCGCCGCCATCAGGGCGATGACGGCGAGCAGCGGGCCGTACGGCACGAGTGCCACGACCAGGACCACCGAGGCCACCAGGAACAGCAGCGCACCGCGCCGGTCCTTGGGGGTCTCGGTCCATCTGCTCCGCCCGGCTGCGGCCAGCCTGCGCAGACCGCGGCCGATCGTGATCAGCGGCTGGAGGACGTCGGTGGCGCTGTCGGCCGCCGTCCGGGCCAGCACCCGGCTCCGGGCGAGCTGTGCGCCGCCGTTGCTCAGAATGCGGGGGAGGGGCCGCCGGGCCACTGATGCCTCCTGGAGTGCGTACGTGGGGGTGTCGGGTGGGGGGAGGGGGGCGTCAGAACTTGATTCCGCCTAGGAGGCCCGCCAGGCTCTCGCCGCCCGCCTTGATGCTCGGCGCGATGGCGGTACTCGCGAGATAGAACCCGAACAGGACCGCGACCAGCGCGTGCGAGGCCTTGAGGCCGTCCTTGCGGAAGAAGATGAAGACGACGATGCCGAGCAGGACCACGCCTGAGATCGAGAGGATCATGTGAGTTCTCCTGGTTCACGGGGGACAGTCACCATGAGTACTTCCAGGCTCACAGCATGTATCCATACGATAAAAGGTGCAAATGGGGGAAATTCGGCAGAATCACCCTGATTGGCGGCGTGTTTGTTGGGCCGGACGAGTGCTTCGCGAGCCAGTACCCTGGCGATTCACTCGTACGGCGGCACCGCTCGCCGCCGTACGTGGCAACACCCGGGGAGTACCCCGGCAGCGTGCGCAGTCCCGCAGTCCCCAACGTTCGCAGTGAGAGGCGGTCCGGCCGATGAGTGAAGCCCCCGACCCAGAGGTCGTGGAGCTGGCGACCAAGATCTTCGATCTGGCCCGGCAGGGGCGGACCGAAGAGCTGGTGGCGTATGTGGACGCCGGAGTTCCGGCCGACCTCACCAACGACCGCGGCGACTCCCTCGTCATGCTCGCCGCCTATCACGGCCACGCCGACGCGGTACGCGCGCTGCTGGGCCGCGGCGCCGACGCCGACCGCGTCAACGACCGGGGTCAGACCCCGCTCGCCGGAGCTGCCTTCAAGGGTGAGACGGAAGTGACGAAGGCGCTTCTCGAGGCCGGCGCGGACCCGGCCGCGGGCACCCCGTCGGCCGTGGACACGGCGCGGATGTTCGCCCGGACGGACCTGCTGGAGCTGTTCGACGCCCAGTGACCGGACGTCGGCCCGGATCCTCCGAGGATCCGATCCGCACGTTCTGACCAGGTAAAACACTGAAAACGGGGGAGGCGGTACAAGGCCGCCGAAATTTCGGTCGCGGCAGATGTGACCGCCGGGCCATCATGACGACGTGGTTCACGGACGTGATGGCTGGGCAGGTGTTGCCGCACCGCGCGGGCCGTGACACGGCTCGCAAGGGCCACCGACGAGAGGCAGGAACATGGTCTACAGCAAGCAAGAGACGGCGGGCGCTCCGACGTGTTGGCGCACGGCCAGGTAACGCGTGTTTCCCGGTTGCGTCGACGCTTGATGTGAGGCTGTTTCCCATGTTCGATCCGGTCATAGCGCCCAGCGGTACGCTGCTCGGCCTGCTTCAGCGGGGTCGCGGCGACGGCACGCTGCACGCGCTCACCGCCCCGCGCCCCGAAGCGCTGGCGGCTCTGAACCATTGCGTTCTCCACGACCCCCGCCACGACTGGCAGGTCGAGAACCGCTCCCTCTACTACGCCCGCCTCTACCTCGACCTCAATGGCGAGCTGGACGCGATCGAGGCCCACCTCTTCGACCCCGAGGACGTCCTGGACGCCGACGAGTCGCGCACCGGGCTGGCCCTCGCGGTCCTCGGGCACCTCGCGTCCTACGGCAGGCGGGACGCGCTCGAACTGCTGCGCCGGTACGCCGCCCACG
Organism: Streptomyces sp. WAC 04229; assembly: GCF_003947455.1. Classification (GTDB taxonomy): domain Bacteria; phylum Actinomycetota; class Actinomycetes; order Streptomycetales; family Streptomycetaceae; genus Streptomyces. The sequence goes on from NZ_QHJH01000012.1 coordinate 52,473, forward strand.
GCGTCAACTGGGCGTGGGCCCTGGACGAGCTGGCGCTGCGTGACGACGACGCGGGCCTGCGCGCCCTCGCCGCGCCCGTGCTGGCGCGTTTTCCGCGCGATCCCGAGGGCGACGCCGAGCTGGCCGTCGCCGTGCGGGACGCCTTCGAACCGCGGCCCTGGCGGCTGTGGGCCGACGATCCCCGCGAATCGATCGCCACGCGCGTGCGTGCCGCCCACGAGGCGGGCAGCTTCGACCGCTGGCAGCGGCAGATGAACCCCACCGGCCCGCGTCCGGGCTGGAGCGTGCGGGCCGTGTTCGAGTGGGCCGAGCAGGGCATCGAGCGCGGCGCCGCGCTCCACGTGCCGGCCGCCCGCTGCCTCACCGCCGTCGCGGGACCCGAGGACCGGCCCGAGATCGTCGAGGCCGCCCGGTCCGGCACCGAGGGCGCCCGCAGCACCGCCCTGCACTACCTCGCCGACACCAATGATCCCGACGTGCTCGACCTGATCGAGGGCGCCGCGACCACCGGCCCGACCCCGGTCGTGGAGGCCGCCGTCGCCGCCTACGAGCGCATGCGCAGCCTCGCCGCCGTCGACCGGGCCCGCGGCTGGGTGCACCGCCCCGACGCCCTCGGCGCCGCCGCCGGACGGGTGCTCGCCTGCCGGGGCGCGGCGCAGGACCGCGACCTCGTCCTCGCCGCCCTGCGCGAGGCCGTACGCGGCGAAGGCCCTGACGCCCCGACCCTGTGGACCCTCGTCGACGGCACCGGGCGCCTCGGCATCGCCTGCGCCGCCCCCGTGCTGCGCCACATCTACCGCGAGACCGCTTCCTCCCACCTGCGCGGCCGGGCCGCCCGTGCACTGGCCGCCACCGACCCGTCGTTCGCCGCGGGCTTCGCCATCGAGTGCCTGTGGGACTGCGAGGAGACCACCCGCGAGGTCGCCGCCCGGCACGCCGAGACCGGCGACAACCGGGTCGTCGAGCGGCTGCGCAGGCTGGCCGCCGATCCGGCCGAGGAGGACGAGGTCCAGACGGCCGTGCGCAGCCGCTTCGGACCGGACGCGCCCGCCGTGTGAGACGGCCCGGGGACGGTGGCACCGGACCGTGCCCGGCCCGGTGCCGCCGTCCCCGGGTGAACGACGGATGGCGCGCGGGGCCGCCGGACATGGCCGTCGGCCGACCCGCCCGGGTGCACGGGCAACGCTCATGGGACGTTTCCCGGCCGGAAAGATCGACGTTGACGCGGGCACGTCCAGTCCGGCGACAACACCGGTATGCGTGTCGTCATCGTGACCGAATCCTTTCCCCCCGATGTGAACGGCGTCGCCCACTGTGCGCTGCAGACCGCCCGGCACCTCGTCGACCGCGGTCACGCATGCGTCGTCGTCGCACCGGCCACCGCCGCCGGGCACGCGGCGGACGCCTCCGCTCCGTGCCCGCTGGTCCGCGTCCCCTCCCTCCCGCTCCCCGGCTACCCCCAGGTCCGCGTCGCCCTGCCCAGCCGGCGCGTGGCCGCAGCCATCGCCGAACACCGCGCGGACGTCGTCCACCTGGCCGGCCCCTTCGTCCTCGGCGTCCGGGGCATGGCCGCCGCCGCCCGCCTCGGCGTGCCCGCCGTGGCCGTCTACCAGACCGACCTCGCCGGCTACGCCCGCACCTACATGGGAGCGGGCGAGGCGGCTGCCTGGCGCCGCATCCGCTCCGTGCACGCCTCCGCCGACCTCACCCTCGCCCCCTCCGGCGCCGCCCTGCGCGACCTGAGGGCGCACGGCGTGCCCCGGGTCGGCCTGTGGCCGCGCGGTGTGGACACCGTCCGCTTCCGGCCCGACCGTCGCGACGAGGAACTGCGCCGCGGGCTCGCCCCCGGCGGCGAGCTGATCGTCGGCTACGTGGGCCGCCTCGCCCCCGAGAAGCATGTGGAGCTGCTGTCCGGTGTCTGCGCCCTGGAGGGCGTGCGCGTGGTGGTCGTCGGGGACGGGCCCAGCCGGTCGCGCCTGGAACAGGCGTTGCCCGGTGCCGTCTTCCTCGGCCGCCGCACCGGCGAGGAGCTGGCCAGGGTCTTCGCCTCCCTGGACGTCTTCGTGCACACCGGCCCCTTCGAGACGTTCTGCCAGACCGTCCAGGAGGCCATGGCCAGCGGGGTGCCCGTCGTCGCCCCGGCGGCCGGCGGCCCGCTCGATCTGGTGGCCCACGGCAGCACCGGCCTGCTGGTGCCGCCGCGCGACGCCGCCGCCGTACGGGACGCGGTGTGGTCGCTGTCCGCGGACCCCGTACTGCGGGCCGCGTACGGGGCGGCCGGCCGGGCGAAGGTCGAGGGCCGCACGTGGGCGGCCGTCGGCGACCGCCTCATCGGGCACTACAGGGACGTGCTGGCCTCGCGGAAGGCGGTGCTGGCGGCATGAACGCGCTGCGGATCGTCCGGCTCGCCAACTTCGTCGCACCCGCCTCGGGCGGCCTGCGCACCGCGCTGCGCGAGCTGGGCCGGGGATACCGGGCGGCGGGACACGACCCCGTCCTCGTCGTCCCGGGCGAGCACGCCGACGACCGGGAGACCGAGCAGGGCCGGGTGATCACCCTCCCCGGGCCGCTCCTGCCCGGCACCGGCGGCTACCGCGTCCTGACCGACAGGCGGCGCGTGAGCGCGCTCCTGGCGGACCTGGCCCCCGACCGCCTGGAGGTGTCCGACCGCACCACGCTGCGCTGGACCGGCCGGTGGGCCCGGCGCGCCAGGGTCCCCGCCGTGATGGTCTCCCACGAGACCACCGACGGCGTGCTGCGCACCTGGGGCCTGCCCGAGCCGGCCGCCCGGCGCGCCGCCGACGCGCTCAACATCCGTACGGCGCACACCTACGCGCGCGTGGTGTGCACCACCGAGTTCGCCGAGCGGGAGTTCGTCCGCGTCGGCGCCCGCAACGTCGTACGGGCCCCACTGGGCGTAGACCTGGCCGGGCGGCACCCCTCGCTGCGCGACCCGGGTCTGCGGGCCCGTTTCGCGCGCGGGGACGAGGTCCTGCTGGCGGCGTGCTCCCGGCTGTCCGTCGAGAAGCGGCCCGGCACCGCCCTCGACGCCCTCGACGCGCTCCGGCGGCGCGGCGTCCGGGCGGTGCTGGTGGTGGCCGGTGACGGACCGCTGCGGGCGCGGCTCGCACAACGGGCACGGGAGCGCGGGCTGCCGGTGACCTTCCTCGGTCACGTCGCCGACCCCGGACTGCTGGGCGCGCTCCAGGCGTCGGCCGACCTGTGCCTGGCTCCCGGACCGGCCGAGACCTTCGGGCTCGCCGCGCTGGAGGCGCTGGCCTGCGGCACGCCCGTGGTCGCGAGCGCGTCGTCGGCGCTGCCCGAGGTGATCGGCTCCGCCGGGGCCGTCGCCGCCGACCACGGGGAGGCCTTCGCGGACGCCGCGGAGTCGCTGCTCGGACGCCGGGAGGCGGACCGCCGCGGGACGGCACGCGCGCGTGCCGAGTGCTTCGGCTGGGACACGGCGGTCGAGGCGTTCCTCGCCGCGCACGACGCGGCCGTCCCCACGCGCCCCGCGCTGCCGGAGACCGTGACATGAGAGGCCTGCGCTTCGTGGCCCTCGGCGACTCGCTGACCGAGGGCGTGGGCGACCCGGTGGGGCACGGGTGGCGGGGCTGGGCCGCGCTGCTCGCCACCGGACTCGCCGAGCAGCCCGTCCTCTTCACCAACCTCGCCCGCAGCGGCGCGCAGACCGTCGACGTGGCCGAGCGGCAGCTGCCGGCCTGCCTCGCCCTGCGCCCCGATCTCGTGTCCGTCGTCGTCGGCGTCAACGACACCCTGCGCCGCACCTTCGACCTCGGGGCGGTCGCCGCCCGCCTCGACACCGTGTACGCCGCCTGCACCGGGCGCGGCGCGCTGCTGCTCACGGCGTGTCTGCCGGACCCCGGGACGATGCTCGGGCTGCCGGACGCGCTCGCCCGTCCACTGGCACGGCGGCAACGGGCGGTCAACGCCGTGGTGCACGCCCTGTCCGACCGGTACGGGGCCGTGCACCTGCACGCGTGCGAGGGCGGCTGGACGGCGGACCGCTCGATGTGGAGCGTGGACCGGCTGCATCCCGGCGAGCGGGGCCACCGCCAGCTGGCCCTGCGCTTCCACGCGCTGCTCGCCGAGCGCGGCGCCGCCACCGGTCCCGCGCCCTCGCCCGACGCCGAGTTCGCCGCCCCCACCCGGGCGGCGAGCCTGTGGTGGCTGGCCACCGCGGGCACCGGCTGGGTGGCGCGGCGCTGCACCGACCTGCTGCCCCAACTGCTGACGCTGGCCGCCGGTGAACTGCGCCACCACGCGCGCGGGACGAGCGCCCGGCTCGATCTCGGCACCTCCGCGGCTGTCACCGCCGCCCTCGCGGCGCTCGCGTCGAACGGCGGAAGGGAGGCGGAGATGCCACGGTGCATGTCCAGCCGCTGTCCATGACGCCTGTGCCCGGGAGCCGCACCGGAAGGCGACGGGGAGGACGTCCGGCACCGGACGTCCTCCCCGTGCGCGCGTCAGCGCTCGCGTACCGCCACGAACCGCACCGGCGTCCCCGGTACCGCCTGGGCCGCCGCCGGAAGGTCGTGGGAGCGGACGACGCCGATCACCGGATAGCCACCGGTCGTCGGATGGTCGGCCAGGAACACCACGGGCCGGCCGTCCGGCGGCACCTGGACCGCGCCGAGCACCATGCCCTCGCTGGGCAGTTCGCCCGCGCGGGCACGCTCCAGCGGTGGTCCCTCCACGCGCAGTCCGATGCGGTTGCTCGCGGCCGACACCCGGTACGCGCGCGAGGTGAACGTCCGTACCGCCCCGGGCGTGAACCAGTCCGCGCGCGGGCCCGGCGTCACCCGCAGGATCAGCTCCGCCGGCGGCGCCGGCTGCGGGGCGACGTCCACGCACGCGTGCCGCCCGCGCGGCCGCCCCAGGGCGAGCACCATGCCGTCGGAGAGGGGCGGCGGTCCCAGGCCGGACAGCAGGTCGGTGGAGCGGCTGCCGAGCACCTGCTCGGCCAGGACGCCGCCCGAGACGGCCACATAGGAGCGGACGCCGGAGCCGGCCGCCCCCACGTCGAGCAGCGCGCCCGCCGGCACACCGACCGGCGCGCCCCAGGAGACCGGCCTCCCGTCCACCGTCACCGGGCAGGGCGCGCCACCGACCGCCACGGTCACCGCGCACCGGGGGCGCAGGGCGCAGCCGGTGAGGGTGGTCTCCAGGACGGCCGCCTCGGGCGGATTGCCGGCCAGACGGTTGACCAGCGCGGCCGCGGGCGCGTCGAGCGCCCCGGAACGGGGGACGCCGAGGTGCGCGTGACCGGGGCGGCCCCGGTCCTGCACGGTGGTGAGGGCCCCGGCCCGGACGACGGCGAGCGCACGGTCCGTCATGAGCGGCCCTGCCGTTCCCGGGGCCCTTCGGCGACGAAGCGGACGCGCGTGCCGGGCGACAGCAGCGCCGCGGGCACACGCGTGTGGTCCCACAGCACGGCGTCCGTGGTGCCGATCAACTGCCAGCCGCCCGGCGACGAGCGCGGGTACACGCCCGTGTAAGGACCGGCCAGCGCCACCGAACCGGCCGGGACGGCCGTGCGCGGAGTGTCCCGGCGCGGCACGTCGTACCGCGCGGGGAGGCCGGTCAGATAGCCGAAGCCGGGCGCGAACCCGCAGAAGGCGACCCGGAACTCGGTGTCCGCGTGGATGCGGGCCACCTCCCGCGGCGCCACTCCCCAGTGCGCGCCCACGTCGGCCAGGTCCGGGCCGTCGTAGCGGACCGGGATCTCGACCACGTGCCCCGCGCGCGGGGGAGCGGGCGGAACCTCGGCGGCGGTCAGTTCGGCCGCGAGCCGAGCCCGGTCGGCGACGCCGTCGAGCAGGACGGTGCGGGCCGCCGGGACGACCTCCCGCGCGGCCAGCGTGCCCTCCGCGCGGCGCCGCAGCAGCTCCGCGCGGAGCGCCTCCGCCTCCTCGCCCGAGGAGACCTCGACCAGCAGGGCGTCGTCGCCGACCGGCAGGACGTTCACGCGAAGGCCTCCACCCGGACGCCCGACGCCTCCAGCCGCTCCCGTACCCGGCGGGCCAGGTCCACCGCGCCGGGAGTGTCGCCGTGCACGCACAGGGAGCGCGCGCGGACCGTCACGACCGCTCCCGACCGGGCGGTGACCCTGCCGGAGCGGGCCAGCTCCACGGAGCGGGCCACGACGGAGTCGGGTTCGGTGACGACCGCGCCCTCCTGCCCACGCGGCACCAGCGTGGCCTGGTCGGTGTACGCCCGGTCCGCGAAGGCCTCCGGTACTGCGGGCAGGCCGGCCTCCGCGGCCCGCTCCAGGACACGCGAGCCGGGCAGCCCGAGGACGGGCAGCGCGCCGCCTGCCAGGAGTACGCCGTCGACGACCGCCGCCGCCTGCTCCTCGTCCCGGACCACCCGGTTGTAGAGGGCGCCGTGCGGTTTGACGTACGCCACGCGCGTGCCCGCCGCGCGGGCGAACACTTCCAGGGCGCCGATCTGGTAGGCCACCTCGGCCGCCAGCTCGGCGGGCGGCACGTCCATGGCGCGCCGTCCGAATCCGGCCAGGTCCCGGTAGGAGACCTGGGCGCCGACCGTCACGCCCCGCTCGGCCGCCAGCTCGCACACCCGCCGCATGGTGGCCGGGTCGCCGGCGTGGAAGCCGCACGCGACGTTGGCACTCGTCACGACGGAGAGCAGGCCCTCGTCGTCGGTGAGCCGCCAGCGGCCGAAGCCCTCGCCGAGGTCGGCGTTGAGGTCGATCGAGGTCATGTCTCCAGTGTCTCCGCTCTCGGACACCCGCGGGGGCGCCCGGGATCAGGCGACGCGGTACTGCTCGTCGCGCGCGTCGGTGAGGAACATCTGCCCCGGTGCGTGGGTCACGGCGAAGGGCGGCCGCGAGGCCATGACGGCCGCCTGTGGGGTCACCCCGCAGGCCCAGAACACCGGGATGTCGTCCGGCTCGGCGTCCACCGCGTCGCCGAAGTCCGGCCGGGCCAGGTCCTCGATGCCGAGCGCCGACGGGTCGCCGCAGTGCACCGGGCTGCCGTGCACCGCCGGGAGCAGGCTGGTCTCGTGGATCGCCGCCGACAGGTGCGCGGGCGGCACGGGGCGCATCGACACCACCATCGGGCCGTGCAGCCGCCCCGCCGGACGGCACTGACGCGTGGTGACGTACATCGGGACGTTGCGACCCTGCTCGACGTGCCGGATCGGGACGCCGGCCGAGGACAGAGCCCACTCGAAGGTGAAGCTGCACCCGATCAGGAACGTCACCAGATCGTCCCGCCAGTGCGCCCGCACGTCCGTCGGCTCCTCCACCAGCTCGCCGTCCCGCCACACCCGGTAGCGGGGCAGATCGGTGCGCAGGTCCGCGCCGTCGGCGAGCACGGTGGTCCAGGACCCGGCGTCGGTGACGTCGAGCACCGGGCAGGGCTGCGGGTTGCGGGTGCAGAACAGCAGCATGTCGTAGGCCCAGTCGGCGGGCACCGAGATCAGGTTGGCCTGGGTGTGGCCCGCCGCGACCCCGGCCGTGGGGCCGGCCAGCCCCTCCCGGAAGAGGGAGCGGGCGGTTTTCGGGCTCCACGCGTGCGCGTGCCGTTCGACGAGGGCGAGCGGCCGGTCCTCGGCCACGTGCGGTGAGTGCTTCACGCCAGTTCCTTCCCGCGCGTCTCCGGCAGCCACAGCAGGGCCAGCGCCGCGATGCCGTAGCCGATGGCACCGAAGACCAGCGCGCCGCCCACACCCCAGCTGTCGGCCAGGAAGCCGACCGTGGTCGGGAAGACGGCGCCCACGGCGCGTCCGGTGTTGTACGTGAAGCCCTGGCCCGCGCCGCGTGCCGCCGTCGGGTACAGCTCGCTCAGGTAGGAGCCGAAGCCGCTGAAGATGGCCGACATGCAGAAGCCCAGCGGGAAACCGAGCACCAGGAGCAGGGTGTTGGCGCCGTCGGGGATCCTGGCGTACGCCAGGATGCAGACCGCCGACAGCAGGGCGAACAGCCAGATGTTGCGTTTGCGGCCCAGCACGTCGGTGAGCCAGCCGCCGGTGAGGTAGCCGATGAAGGCGCCCGAGATGAGGAAGGTCAGATAGCCGCCGGTGCCGACGACCGACAGGTCCCGTTCGTCCTTCAGATAGGTCGGCACCCAGGTGGCGAGGGTGTAGTAGCCGCCCTGGACGCCGGTGGAGAGCAGGCTGGCGAAGAGCGTGACGCGCAGCAGTCCGGGCGCGCCCGCCGTACCGGGCCTGAAGATCGCCGCGAAGGAGCCCTTGCTCGCGCCCTGCTCCCGGATCTCGGTGGCCTTCGGCGCGTCGTGGACGCTGCGCCTGACCCAGACCACGAGCAGCGCCGGCAGCGCACCCGTCCAGAACATGACACGCCAGGCCAGATCGTCGCCGACCAGTGAGAACACCAGCGTGTACACGACCACCGCGAGCCCCCAGCCCACGGCCCAGGAGCTCTGGATCGCGCCGAGGGTGCGGCCCCGGTGCCTGGCACTCGCGTACTCGGCCACCAGGATCGCGCCGACCGCCCACTCACCGCCGAAGCCGAGCCCCTGGAGGGCGCGGAAGACCAGCAGCGTCTCGTAGTTGGGGGCGAAACCGCAGGCCACCGTGAACACGGCGTAGGTGATCACGGTGAGCAGCAGTGCCCTGACCCGGCCGACGCGGTCCGCCAGGACGCCCGCGAGGGCGCCGCCGATCGCCGAGACGACCAGGGTGACCGTCGTGAGCAGGCCGGTCTGGCCGCTGTCCAGGCCGAAGTACGCGGCCAGCGCCACCATGGTGAGCGGCAGGGTGAAGTAGTCGTAGGAGTCGAGGGCGTACCCGCCGAACGCGCCGCCGAAGGCGCGGCGGCCCCGCGGGCCGAGGGCGCGCAGCCAGCCGAACGGGCCGTCGTCCGTGGTGTGTTCATCCGTGCCGGGACGTGCCTCGGTGGACAGGGCCCGTGGGGGAGGGGTTGTGCTCATGGGCACCTCGCAGGGGGAGGACGGAGGGTGCGTGCACTTCCTGGCACCGTAGGGGATCGTTCAACGATCCCTCAATACCCCTGTTGTTTCGTTCTGGTATCTGCGATTGAATTCCGGGCATGGCAGAGCAGTTGACGGGACTGGCCGACGACCGCGCCCTCCTGGGCCGGACCAGCACCGCCGAGCGGGTCTCGGACATCCTCAGGAGCCGGATCGCCGAGGGCTACTTCCCGCCCGGCACCCGCCTGTCCGAGGACAGCATCGGCGGCGCGCTCGGCGTCTCCCGCAACACCCTGCGCGAGTCGTTCCGGCTGCTCACCCACGAACGCCTGCTCGTCCACGAGCTGAACCGGGGCGTCTTCGTCCGGGTCCTGACCGTCGAGGACGTCGAGGACATCTACCGCACCCGCTCCCTCGTCGAGTGCGCCGTCGTACGCGGCCTCGGCGAGCCCCCCTACGCACTCGAAGGGCTCGCCGAGGCCGTCGAGGACGGGCGCCGGTCGGCCCGCGAAGGTGACTGGAAAGCCGTCGGTACGGCCAACATCCACTTCCACCGCGAACTGGTCGCCCTCGCCGGCAGCGAACGCACCGACGAGCTGATGCGCAGCGTCTTCGCCGAACTCCGCCTCGCCTTCCACGTCGTGGACGACCCACGGCGCCTGCACGAGCCGTACATCGCACGGAACGCGGAGCTCCTGACGGCCCTGGAGAACGGCGAGCGCGAGACGGCGGAGCGCCTGCTCGCGGTCTACCTCGACAACTCCCTCAAGCGCGTCGTGGAGGTCTACCTGCGGCGGGTCGGGGACGACACCTAGGTCCGGTGACCGCCGCCCCGGCTGCGGCCCTGGTCCCCGCCGCTCCGGCCACGCCCCCCGCTGCTCCCCGCGGCCGGCGGCCCGCCGTGCCGGGGCGCATCTGCGTCGTTTGGGTCGATGTCAGACCGAGGACCTAGTCTGTGCACCGTGACTTCGCCTGCACCGACGGACAGCGTTCCGCCCCAGCTCAGCGCGGGGCCGCGCCCCGCCCCGGGCCCGGCCGCCGACGAGGGACTGGCGCGGCGGCTGCGCGCGCTCGCCTGCACGGCGCCGCTGCACGACCTGGACGCCCGCAAGGCCAACCTCGCCGGCGAGTACTCGGTGTACGGCATGGCCGAGGTCGCCCTCGCCGCCATCGACCTCGTCACGCTGAACATGGACTTCGACACCGGCGCCGACCACGACCAGATAGTGGCCAGGCTGATCCCGCGCGTCGCCGCCCAGGCCCCGCGCCGCCCCGCCGCCGAGCACGAGCGGGTGGCCCGCTGGGTCCTGGAGAACCTGATCAACGTCGGCAGCGTCGACCGCGGCTTCCGCGCGGTCTACGGCACCTTCGGACCGGACGGCACCTACGTCCGCCGGGACTACGACTTCAAGCTCCTGGAGGAGGTCCCCGGCCCCGGCGGCACCGTCTACCTGCGCACCACGGACGAGGCGGTCAACGTCTTGGTCGGCGCCCTGGACACCGACGTCACCAGCGCCCAGATCGCCGCCGAGGTCAAGCTGGAGGTGCTGATCAGCCGGGGCCGCCTCGCCGACGCCCAGCTCGCCGCCGAGCAGGCCCGGTACCGGACCGTGCAGTACTCCGAGACCCTCCGCCGCGCCCTGGACGCCACCCGGCGCAACGTGCGCGCGGTGGACTGGCTGAGCGCCGTCCCCGACATGATCGCCGAGGCCCTGGACCACGTCGCCGACCGGTACCGCCACGAAAACGCGATCCTCACCAACATCCGCAAGGCCCGTGACGAGTCCGAGGACCACGAGCACAAGCGCCGCGCGGCCGAGCTGGTCGACATCGTCAAGGACTGCATCCGGCGCCACACCCAGCTCCAGTCCCGCCTCCTGGAGGCCGGCCCCCTCTTCCGTGCCGAGCAGGACCGGCAGGCCTTCGCCACGCCCCTGACCACCTCCGGCCTCGATCTCTACGGCCATCTGGTCGCCCCCGTCCTGCCGTTGCCCCTGGAGCGGGCGCTGCGCGTCACCGACGCCTTCTTCGCCCGCGGCACCGGACTGCGCACGCCCGTCTCCGTCCGGATCGGCGACCTCGTCGACATACTCCTGACCCCGCCGGTGGAGCGGGAACACCTGGGCGCCGAGATGCCGGAACCCGACCTGATCGCCACCCCGGACGACAGCCGCTTCAGCGAGGAACAGCTCGCGGCCGCCATGGAGCTGCTCGACCTCCCGCACGACGCCCCGCGCCGGCTGTCGGGACTGCTGGCCGACGCCCGCGCCCAGGACCCCGAACTGCCCTACCTCGTCGCCCTGCTGGCCGTGCACGCGGCCAGCCCGCCGGTCGGCACCGCCTACCGGCAGGGCGAGCCGAAGCTGCTGTTCGCCGTGGACGACGGCACCGAGCTGGACGACCACGAGTTCGGCGGCGCCGACCTCATCGTCGGCACCGCGCTGCTGGACGCGGCGGGCATGGCCGCCGCCCGCACGGAGGCGGCATGACCGTCACCCACCGCCACACCCGTCACCGCCACACGCCCCGACCATCCGAACAACACGAGTGCCGGCACGGCGACGAGCGCCGGCACAGCAAGGAGAACCGACCGTGACCGAGCACGTCGACCGGAGCGAACCGGAGGCGGGTGCCGCGCCGGCCACCGCGGCCGTCACGCCCGCCGACGCCGCCGACGCGGCGCGGCTCGTCTCCTTCGGCCTCCAGCCCAAGCTGCTGCCCGCCCGCGACCAGGAGTACGCCGACCTGCTGCGCCGGTACCGCGAGGACCCGCCCTTCGCGCGTCTCGCCGACGCCGTCGCGGCAGGCCTCGGACTGATCGTGCTGGAAGTCTCCCCGCGCGCGGGGATGGCCGTCACCGCCGCCGAGGACTCGGTGTTCGCCGTCCGCATGGGCGACTACGCGCGCCGCGCCGCCACCGACTCCGGCGACCGCTTCCTGCACGGCCTCGCCCACCTCGCGCTCGCCGCCATGGCCTACCCGCGCCCCGAGGACCTCGCGGACGACGGCTACATCGGCCGCGTCACGGTCAACGGCGTGGACGCCTTCGTCCGCCAGGCCTGCCGCCGGCTGGAGGAGCGCGCCGACGAGCAGGGCGAGAACACCGACCCGGCCACCGACGCCCCCGGCCTGGAGGCCGCCTGGCGGATCTGGGCCAGACGCAGCTCCACCGGCGCCACCAAGGACGCCCGCAGGCTCCCCGGCTCCACCACCGGCATCGTCGGCAAGGCCGCCGCGTTCCTCACCGAGTCCGGCTTCCTCCAGCGCACCGGCGACGACAGCGGCGGTACCTACCGCACGACCGCGCGGTACCAGCTCCAGGTGCGCGACATGGCGGGCAGCGCCGCCATGGCCGAGCTGCTTGACCTGGGCGTCGTCCCGGTCACCGACGGCACGGCGACGCTGCTGCCCGCCGAGGAGACGGAAGACCTGGAGCTGGTGGCCGACGCAGGGCTGCCGTTCCACTCGCCCTGACCCCGCGCCCAGCGCCGCCCCACCTCCCCGACGTTCCGAAGACTTACGAGAGTCCGCCATGTACGAGCTGTCCCGGGTCCGCCTCTACTCCATCGGACCCGCCGGTGCGCGCTACGCCGACACCGTGCTTGACCTGCGCGGTGTGGGCGAGCCCGTGCCCGACCCCGCGCCCACGCAGGCGGAGTTCTTCGAGGAGGAGCCGGTCGGCCCGCCGCGCCGCCCCGCCCCCGCGGGGGTGCTGTTCCTGGAGAACGGCGGCGGCAAGTCCGTCCTGCTCAAGCTGATCTTCTCGGTGATGCTGCCGGGCCACCGCAACACCCTGGGCGGCGCCAGCTCGGGCGTCCTGCGCAAGTTCCTGCTCGCCGACGACTGCGGACACGTCGCGCTGGAGTGGCAGCACGTGCAGAGCGGCGAGTGCGTCGTCGTCGGCAAGGCCAGCGAGTGGCGCGGGCGCCAGGTCTCCAACGACCCCCGCAAGTTCGCCGAGGCCTGGTACTCCTTCCGGCCCGGTCCCGGACTGACCCTGGACAACCTGCCCGTCGCCGAGGCCACCGCCGTACGCCCGCCCGTGGAGGGCGTCTCCGGCGCCCGGGGCAGGCGGCGCACCATGAAGGGTTTCCGCGACGCCCTCACCGAGGCCGCCAAGACCTACCCGCACCTGGAGGTGCACTGGGAGGAGATCCACGACCGCTGGATCGAGCACCTCGGCGACCTCGGCCTCGACCCCGAACTCTTCCGCTACCAGCGCGAGATGAACGCCGACGAGGGCGAGGCCGCCGGCCTCTTCGCCGTCAAGAAGGACGCCGACTTCACCGACCTGCTGCTGCGCGCGGTCACCGACACCCGTGACACCGACGGACTCGCCGACCTGGTGAGCGGCTTCGGCAACAAGCTGGGCCGACGCGCCGAGCTGATCGCCGAACGCGACTTCACCGCCGGGTCCGTCGAGCTGCTCGGCCGCATCGTCGAGGCCGCCGAGGTCCGCACCCGCGCGCGCGACATCCACACCGCGGCCGAACGCCGGACCAGGACCCTCGCCCGGCGGCTCACCGCGCGCGGCGCCCAGGAGCGGGTCAGGGCCGCGGACCTCGCCCAGCGGGTCACCGCCGCCGCCCGCGCCGTCACCCACGCCGAGTCGGCCCGCGACCGCAGCGCCCTCATCGCCGCCGAACTCGCCTACCGGCACGCGTCGCTCGCCCTGACCGGCGCCGAGAAGTCCGCCGCCGCCCAGAAGCGCGAACTCGCCGACGCGCGCACCCTGCACTCCGCCTGGCAGGCCGCCGAGGCCGTACTGCGCCACCGCGCCGCCGCCGACCGCGTCGCCCGCGTGTCCGCCGCCATCCAGGAGGCCGAGCGGGACGCGGCCCCCGCGCTCGCCGCCCGCGCCAAGGCCGCCGTCGACCTCGTCCGCGCCCTGCACGCGGCGGCCGGCCGGGCCGAGGGCCACGCCAACGAGGAGGAGGAGCGGTCCGCCGCCCTCCAGGAGGTCAGCGACGCGGCGCACCGCGACTCCACCACCGCCGCCACCGAGGCACAGCGCGCCCGCAGCGAGGTGGGCCATCTGCGCCAGCGCCTCACCGAGGTCGAGCAGGAGACCACCGAAGCGGTCCGGGCCGGCTGGCTCGACGACAGCGCGCCCGACGCCGACCCCGCCCGCGCGGCCCTCGCCGCCAGCGACGCCGAGAAGAGCACCGTCGCGGCCTGGGACACCGCCCGTGAGTCGGCACGCCGGGCCACGGAGCAGGCCCGCGAGGCGGCCTTGGCCGAGAGCCGCGCCGAACTGACGGCCGCCCGCGCGGCCGACGCCGCCACCGCGGCCGAACGCGCCCACGAGGCCGAGCGCCGCACGGCCGGGGCACTGGCCGTCGAGGAACGCCTCGCGGAACTGCTCGGCCTCGCAGCCGGCACCCGCCCCGGCATCCCGCAGCCCCGCCACGACGCGGACCACGACCCCGCGCCCGCGCGGGCCGACGGCGCCCTCACGCCCCAGGAACTCGACCGCTTCGCCGACGAACTGCGCGAGCTGCTCGACGACACCGTCTCCTCCGCCGAACGCCAGTTGTTCGACCTGCGCACCGCCGCCGCCGACGACTCCCGCATCCTCGGCGCGCTCGGCGACGGCGGACTGCTGCCGCCCGGCCCCGACGTGCTGGCCACCGTGGAGTTCCTGGGCGAGCACGGCATCCCCGCCCTGCCCGGCTGGCGCTACCTCGCGCAGGCCGTCGACCCCGCCGACCACGCGCGCGTGCTGGCCGCCCGGCCCGAACTGGTCGACGGCGTCATCATCACCGACCCCGACTCGCACACCCGCGCGCGCGACGTCCTCGGCGACGCGGCACTCCTCCCGCGCTCGGCCGTCGCCGTCGGCACCGCCGCCGCCCTGCTCGCCCCCACGCCGGCCCCCGACTCCGACGCCGGGGACGTCTTCCTCGTACCGCCGAACCCCGCGATGCACGACGAGCACGCGGCCGACGAGGAACGGCACGCGCTGCGCGCGCGGGCGACCCGGCGGGACGAGGAGATCCGCACCCTCGCCGCCCGGCTCGGCAAGGACCGCGAGCTGGCCGCTCGGCTCGCCTCCTGGCGCACCGGCTGCCCCGCCGGACGCCTCACCGAACTCGCCCGGACCGCCGAGGAGGCGCGGGCCTTCGCCGACGAGGCCGAGGCCGAACTGACCGAGGCGCGCACCGCGCGGACCGAGGCGGACGAGGCCGCCGCCGAGGCCGTGCACCTGCGGGACGAGCGGCAGGAGGCGGCGCAGAAGGCCCGCCGCGCCGCCGACGCCCTCGCCGGGCTCGCCTTCCGGCTGCGCGAACGGGCTGGCTGGCAGGTCCGCCTGCGGGAACTGGCCGACGAGGGCGCCGAGGCCGAGGCCCGCGCCCAGGCCTGCCTGGACCGGGCCCGCGCTGCCGACGAGGACCGCCGCGCCGCCCAGCGCGCCGCCGACGACGCCCGCCGCACCGCCCGCGCGCTGCGCGCCGAGCGCTCTGAGATCGCCGGTGCCCCCGACGACGTGACCGAGGACGGACCGGACACGCCGGGCGACGGCACGGACGTGCCGAAGGCGTCCCTGCCGGACCTGCGCGAGGCCTACCGCGCCGCGTCCCAGGTGTACGAGAAGGTCGGCGTCGGTGCCGACCTGCGCGCCGAACAGGCCCGCGCCGAGAGCGACGAGAGCGCCGCGCGCGGGGACCTGGACCGGCTCAGCAACAAGGTACGCACCCGCGCCGGACAGCTCCTGGAGTCGCCCGACGGCTCCGACGGACCGTCCCGGCAGGCCGCCGCCGCCCGCGCCGAGGAGCTGGTGCAGCTCCTGGAGACCCGCATGTCGAGCGCCAGCGAACAGCTCGGCCGCCTGCGCGGCGAGGCCGAACGGCACGCGCCCGAGGAGGGCGACGCCCACACCGAGCTGCCCGAGGAACTCCTCCCTCGCGACGCCGACCACGCGCAGACCCTGCTGCGCACGGCCACCGCCGAACTCGCCTCCCACACCGAGGCGCTCACCCAGGCCCGCGACGCCCACGCCGGGCTGCTCGACACGCACCGCGCCGCCGAGGACGCCGCCGGCGGCTTCGACGAGATCGCCGCGATGCTCCGCGACCTGCTGCGCGAGCACGCGGCCGACGAGGAGCAGGAAGAGCCCGAGCCGTATCCGGGCGGTCTGGAGGAGGCCCGCCAGTCGGCCGGTGAGGCCCGTCGGTCGCTGCGCGGCTGCGCCGCCGACCTGTCCGCCGCCGAGGCCGGGGTCCGCGAGGCGAGCGACGTCCTGGTCCGGCACGCCAACTCCACCCGCTACGAGCAGGTCCGCACCCCCGCGCGGCAGCAGATCCGCGAGCTGCCCGCCGCCACGCTGCCCGAGCACGCGGCCAAGTGGGCGGACGCCTTCGCGCCCCGGCTCCGCGTCCTCACCGACGAACTCGCGCAGCTGGAGCGCAACCGCGACTCGATCGTGGACCGGCTGCGCGGCCTGGTCGAGTCGGCCCTCGCCACCCTCCGCTCCGCACAGCGCCTCTCCCGGCTGCCGGAAGGACTGGGGGAGTGGTCCGGGCAGGAGTTCCTGCGCATCCGCTTCGAGGAACCCGACCAGGCCACCCTCACCGAGCGGCTCGGCGAGGTGGTCGACGACGCCACCCGGGCCGCCGTGAAGAAGAACTCCGACCTGCGCCGCGACGGCATGTCCCTGCTGCTGCGGGGCGTCGCCGCCGCCCTGGCTCCCAAGGGCGTCGCCGTCGAGATCCTCAAGCCCGACGCCGTGCTGCGCGCCGAGCGCGTCCCCGTCGGCCAGATGGGCGACGTCTTCTCCGGCGGCCAGCTGCTCACCGCGGCCATCGCCCTGTACTGCACGATGGCCGCGCTGCGCAGCAACGACCGGGGCCGCGACCGGCACCGCCACGCCGGGACCCTGTTCCTCGACAACCCCATCGGGCGCGCCAACGCCACCTACCTGCTGGAGCTGCAGCGGGCCGTGTCCGACGCGCTCGGCGTCCAGCTGCTGTACACCACCGGCCTGTTCGACACGACCGCGCTCGCCGAGTTCCCGCTGGTCATCCGGCTGCGCAACGACGCCGACCTCCGGGCCGGCCTGAAGTACATCAGCGTCGAGGAGCACCTGCGGCCCGGCCTGCCCCAGCCGGCCCCGGCCGCCGAGGGGGAGGGGGAGGCGGTGCACAGCGAGATCACGGCGACCCGGATGTTCAAGCGCCCCGCGCCGTCAGCCTCCTAGCCGCTCCCGCAGCCACTGGTGGAAGAGCCCGATGTGGTGCTCGGTCGGCACCAGCACGCCGCCCCCGCGGTAGGCGCGGGACGACATCGCGGGCTGGGTCCGCTCGCACGCCTCGAAGTCCTGCGTGTTCACCCGGTGGAACAGTTCCACCGACCGGGACAGGTCCGCCCCCGACGCCACCACGTCGGGGGCGTACAGCCAGTCGCACTCCACGACCGTGCGGTCCTCGGCGAGCGGGAACATGCGGTGCAGGATCACGTGGTCCGGTACGAGGTTGACGAAGACCGTCGGCCTGACGGTGACGGCGTAGTAGCGGCGGTCCTGGCTCTCCGCCACCTCGGGCAGCCGGTCGAAGCCCTCACCGCCGTCGACCGTGAAGCCCTTGACCTCCTCGCCGAACTCGGCGCCGTGGCCCACGTAGTACTGGGCCGCGTAGCCGTCCGCGAACTCGGGCAGCACCTCGGTGAGTTCGGGGTGGATCGTGGCGCAGTGGTAGCACTCCATGAAGTTCTCGACGATCAGCTTCCAGTTGGCCCGCACGTCGTACCGGACGCGTCGGCCGAGGGCCAGCCGCTCCGTCCCGTAGCGCTCGATGGCCGCAGGGTCGCCGAGCCGTTCGACGACGGCACCGCGCACCGTCTCCTCGAAGGAGGGCGGCTCGTCGGCCAGGCACACCCAGGCGTAGCCGAGCCATTCGCGCAGGGCGACCTCGGCCAGGCCGTACGCGGCGCGGTCGACGTCCGGCATCTTCGTCAGACCGGGCGCGGCGACCAGCCGTCCGTCGAGGTCGTACGTCCAGGCGTGGTACGGGCACTGGAGGCTGCGCCGCACCTCGCCCGACTCCTCCAGGCACAGCCGGGCGCCCCGGTGGCGGCAGATGTTGAGGAAGGCGCGCAGCGCGCCCGTGCGGGTGCGGGTGACGACGACGCTCTCGGACCCGACCTGCACGGTGCGGAAGGCGCCGGGCCGTTCCAGGTCGGCGCCGCGGACGGCGCAGAACCACAGCGACTCGAAGACCTGCCGCTGTTCCTGACGGAAGATCTCCGGGTCGGTGTAGTAGCGGCCGGGCAGGGTCGCGATGAGGCTGGGGGACAGGGGGGTCGTCGTCACGTGCTGGCTCCTCGGGCGGGCGCGGCGGTGAGGCGAGCGGGGTCGAAGAGACCGATCGGGTGCGCGGTGTCGCCGGTCAGGGCCAGGTCGGCGAGGATCTCGCCGACGACGGGCACGAACTTGAAGCCGTGCCCGGAGAATCCGCAGGCCACGGTGACCGAATCGCGATGCGCGGGATGGCGGGCGATGACGAAGTGCTCGTCCGCTGTGGTGGTGTACATGCAGGTGGCGGCCTTGAGGAAGGTGCCGGGCAGATCGGGGAGACGGCCGGACATGTGGTCCGCCATGGCCCGGACCTCGTGGTCGTGCACGGTCCGGTCGACGGCCTCCGGGGTGGTGACCTGCCCCTTGCGGAAGAAGGCGACCTTGGCGCCGTGGTCCGGACCGTCGATGGCGGGGAAGCCGTACACCTGGACGCCGGCCGCGTCCTCCCAGACGTAGATCGGCTGGTTGGCCGGGAGGAAGGGGCCGATGCCGTTCCGGGGCTGGAACCAGTACATGACCTGCCGCTCCACCGTGAACGGCACCCCGAGGTCGGCGAGCAGCCGGGGCGCCCAGGCGCCCGGGCAGATCACCAACCGGGCGGCGGTGTAGGTGTTCTCGCCGGTGTGCACACGGACGCCGTCCCGGTACGGCTCCCAGCGCGTCACGGGTTCCTCGAAGTGCAGGTCGGCGCCCTGGCGGGTGGCGAGCTGGAGATGGGCGGCGACCGTGTTCTCGGGGCGCAGCAGGCCGGCCTTGGCCTCGTACAGGGCGACCTCGTCGTCCCGCGGGGCGAGCGTCGGAAACCGGCGGCGGATCTCCCGCGCGTCGAGCATCTCGTGCGGCAGGTCCCACTCGCGGGCCGACCGCAGCGAGCCGGACACGGTCCATGAGTCGGGCCGGCCCACCATCACGCCCCCGCACAGCAGGGCGATGTCCCGGCCGGTGGCCCGCTCCAGGTCGGCGTACAGCTCGTAGGCGCGCAGCAGCAGGGGAACGTACGCCGGATCCTCGAAATACGACTGCCGGGTGATCCGGGAACCACCGTGGCTGGAGCCCCGGTTGTGCACGGGGCCGAACCGCTCCAGGCCCAGCACGCGGGCCCCCCGCGCGGACAGGTGGTGGGCGGCGGCGCTGCCCATGCCGCCGAGGCCGATGACGATCACGTCGTAGGTGGGGGACAAGAAGGGCCTCCTGGCGTCCTAGCGGCGGATGCGGGTCATCCTCGGGTCGAACAGCGGCTCCTCGGCGACCGTGGCGGGCACCTTCTCGCCGAAGTACTCCACGTGCACACCGGTCCCGGCGGCCAGGCCGGCGGGGAGCCAGGCGTAAGCGACGCAGCGGCCGAGTGTGTAGCCGTACGAGGCGCTGGTCACGTACCCGGCGGGCGCGCCGCCCACGTGGACCGGCTCCTTGCCGAGGAGCACGGCCGCAGGGTCGTCGAGGAGCAGCGGCGTCAGGCGTCGGCCAGGCTCGCCCGAGCGGGCCAGCGCGGCCCGGCCGACGAAGTCCGCCTTGTCCATGCGGACCGCGAAGCCGACACCGGCCTCGAACGGGTTGTCCTCGGCGGTCATGTCCGTGCCCCAGGCCCGGTATCCCTTCTCCAGGCGCAGGGAGTTGAAGGCCGAGCGTCCGGCGGCGATCACGCCGAGGTCCCGGCCGGCCTCCCACAGCGTGTCCCAGAGCCGCAGGCCCAGGTCGGCGGTGGTGTACAGCTCCCAGCCCAGTTCACCGACGTAGCTCAGGCGCATCGCGGTCACCGGGACGTGGCCGATGTACGTCTCCCGGGCGCGGAAGTAGCCGAACGCCTCGTGCGAGAAATCGTCCGGCGTCAGCGGCTGGACCAGGTCGCGGGCGAGCGGGCCCCAGACGCCGACGCAGCAGGTGCCGGAGGTGATGTCCCTGATGTGCAGGTCGTCGGGCGCGTGGCGCAGCAGGTGGTCGAGGTCGGCGGGGGAGTTGGCGCCGACCTGGAAGCGGTCGGGGGCGAGGCGGGCGACGGTGAGGTCGGAGCGGATGCCTCCGGATTCGTCGAGGAGGAGGGTGTAGGTGACCGCGCCGGGCTTCTTGCGCAGGTTGTTGCTGGTCATGCGGTCCAGGAAGGCGAGGGCTCCCGGCCCGGTGACCTCCAGGCGGCGCAGCGGCGTCATGTCGTACAGGGCGACCCGCTCGCGGGTGGCCCGCGCCTCCGCGGCCGCGATCGGAGACCAGTGCCGGGCCGACCATGCGTCGCGGTCGGGAAGGCGCGCGTCCGGGGCGAGCCCGGCGTTGGCCTCGTACCAGTGCGGGCGTTCCCAGCCGCCGGCCTCCAGGAAGTACGCGCCGAGCTCCCGCTGCCGTGCGTGGAACGGGCTGACCCTGAGCGGACGCGGCCGCTCCACCGGCTGGAGCGGGTGGATCACGTCGTACACCTCGGTGAACTGCTGCGCGCCGCGTTCGCGGACGTACGCCGGTGACCGCTGCGCCTCCTCGAAGCGCGTGAGGTCGCACTCGTGGACGTCGAGCGACGGCCGTCCCTCCACCATCCACTCGGCGACGGCCCTGGCGACACCGGCCGAGTGGGTGACCCACACCGCCTCCGCGAGCCAGAAGCCCCGCAGGGCACGGGACTCGCCGAGGACCGGCATGCCGTCCGGGGTGAAGGAGAAGACGCCGTTGAAGCCCGACTCGACGTCCGAGTCGCGCAGGGCGGGCATCAGCCGGCGGCAGTCCTCCCAGCTCGGCGCCCAGTCCTCCGGGGTGAAGGGGTACGACGACGGCATGTCCATGTGCCGGGCGCGTGACTCGTCGTAGCCGGGCACGGCGAACGGGTCGACGGGCAGCGGCCGGTGGGCGTAGGAGCCGATGCCGAGGCGGTCGCCGTGCTCACGGAAGTACAGGTCGCGGTCCTGGAAGCGGAGGATCGGCTTCGACGCCTCCTCGGTGGCGCCGCTCAGCTCGGGCAGCGGAGCCGTCCTCGCGTACTGGTGGGCCAGCGGTTGCAGGGGTACGTCGACGCCGGCCATGCGGCCGACGACCGGTCCCCAGAATCCGGCGGCGGACACGACGTGGTCGGCGGGGAAGGTGCCGCGGTCGGTGACGACGCCCGTGACCCGGCCGTCCTGCCGCTCGATGCCGGTGACCGTGTGCCGTTCCAGGAAACGGGCGCCCCGCGCGGTGGCGCGGTCCAGCTGGGCGCGGCAGGCGGGCACGGCGCGGGCCAGCCCGTCCCCCGGGGTGTGGAACCCGCCGAGGACCACCGACTCGTCGAGCAGCGGCCAGAGTTCCTTGCAGCGTGCGGCGTCGACGATCTCGCCGGTCACGCCCCAGGAGGCGGCGTATCCGGCCCTGCGGTGCAGGTCGGCGAGGCGCTCCGGCGTGGTGGCCAGCTCCAGGCCGCCGACCCGCTGGAAGCACGGGGCGCCGTCCCACGTGAGGGACGTGAACTTCTCGACGGTGTACCGCGCGAACGCCGTCAGGATGCGCGACGGACTGGTCCGGAAGACGAGGCCCGGCGCGTGCGAGGTGGAGCCGCCGGGCGCGGGCAGCGGGCCCTGTTCGAGGACGGTGACGTCGGTCCAGCCGCGCGCGGTCAGTTCGTCCGCGAGGGAGCAGCCGACGACGCCCGCGCCGACGACCACCACGCGGGGCGGGGGCCGCAGGCCGTGGGCGCTCACAGGACCACCACCGAGCGCAGCACCTCGCCGCGTCGCATCCTGCCGAACGCCTCCTCGACCCGGTCCAGCGTCGTCGTCTCCGACACGAAGGCCCCCAGGTCGAGCAGCCCGTACAGGTACTGGTCGATCAGGAACGGGAAGTCGCGGCTCGGCAGACAGTCGCCGTACCAGGACGACTTGATCGCACCGCCGCGCGAGAACACGTCGATGAGCGGCAGTTCGACCGTCGTCTCCGGTGTGGGTACGCCGACCTGAACCAGCACTCCGGCGTGGTCACGCATGTAGAAGGCCTGGCGGAACGTCTCCGGGTGGCCCACGGCGTCGATCGCGATGTCCACGCCGTGGCCGTCGGTGAGGGCGCGGACCGCCTCGACCGGGTCCGTGCCGCGGGAGTCGACGGTGTGCGTTGCGCCGAACCGTTCCGCCCGGTCCAGTTTCCGGCCGTCCACGTCGACCGCGATGATCTTCATGGCGCCGTTCAGGGCGGCCCCGGCGATCGCCGCGTCGCCCACGCCGCCGCAGCCGATCACGGCGACCGAGTCGCCGCGGCCGACGCCGCCGGTGTTGACGGCGGCGCCATAGCCGGCCATCACCCCGCAGCCGACGAGACCGGCCGCCTCGGGCCGGGCGGCCGGATCGACCTTCACGGCCTGGCCCGCGGCGACCAGCGTCTTCTCGGCGAAGGCGCCGATGCCGAGGGCGGGGGCCAGCGGGGTGCCGTCCATCAGGGTCATCGCACGGGCGGCGTTGCGCGAGTCGAAGCAGTACCAGGGGCGGCCGCGGCGGCAGGACCGGCAGCCACCGCAGGGCGCCCGCCACGCCAGCACCACGTAGTCGCCCGGCGCGAGGTCGGTGACGCCCTCGCCGACGGCCTCGACGGTGCCGGCCGCCTCATGGCCCAGCAGGAATGGGAAGTCGTCGGCGATCGCGCCCTCCCGGTAGTGCAGATCCGTGTGACAGACCCCGCAGGCCTGCACCGCGACCAGAACCTCGCCGGGTCCGGGATCCGGGACGACGATCGTCCGCACCTCGACGGGTGCGCCCCTCTTCACAGCGACTACGGCACGGACCTCGTGTGACACGAGAAGCTCCTCTGCTGTTGCGCCTTGCACGATGGGTTGCGCGATGAGAAACATAGTGGGAACGCCGTCGAGGGGCCGTCAAGGGGTACGGGTTAACCCTTGGCAAAACGAGCCGGCGGCGGGCGCGAGGTGCGCAACACACCGGACACGGGACGGCGCGGAACCCGGGCCCCCGGAAGGGGGTTCGGGTCCCGCGCCGTCGGACGGGGCGTCAGCGGGGCCGCCCCGCCGGGTGGGAGGGCTCAGCGGCCCCCGCCGTCGGATGGGAGCTCAGCGGGGCCGCCCAGCCAGGTGGGAGCGCTCAGCCGCCGTAGCCCATGCGGCGGGACAGCTCGACCCCCGCCGCCAGCGCGCGCTCGGCCAGGTCCGGCAACCGCTCCGGCGTCAGCCGGTACACCGGCCCCGAGACGCTGATCGAGGCGATCACCTTGCCGTCGTGCGAGCGCACCGGCGCCGCCACGGCCGCGAGCCCGATCTCCAGCTCCTCCTGCGTGATCGCGTAACCCTGCGCGGTCACCGTCTCCAACTCACCGCGCAGCACCGCCGCGCCGGTGACGGTGTGCTCGGTGAACCGGTGCAGCGGGCGGGCCAGCAGCCCCTCGCGCAGGGTGGTCGGCAGATGGGCGAGCAGCACTTTTCCGCTGGCGGTGGCGTGCAGCGGGGTGCGCCGGCCGAGCCAGTTCTGTGCGGTGACCGAAGCGGTGCCGCGGGCCTGCATGACGTTGACCGCCGCGTCGTCGTCCAGCACCGCGATGTTCGAGGTCTCGCCGAGTTCGTCGGCCAGCTCGCGGCAGACGGGCACACCCTCCTGCGAGATGTCCAGCCGCACGGCTGCCGCACCCGCCAGCCGCAGCACGCCGGCGCCCAGGTAGTACTTGCCGCGCTCCTTCTCCTGCGCCACCAGACCGCGGTTCTCCAACACGCCGAGCAGCCGGAACGCCGTGGACTTGTGCACGTCCAGTTCGTCGGCGATCTCGGTGACACCCGCCTCCCCGAGCCGGGCGAGGATCTCCAGCACGGTCACGGCGCGGTCCACCGACTGCACGCCGCTCACCGCGCCCCTGCCTGACTGCTTGTTCTCCACGCGGTCCTCACCAGGGTCGGGCTGCTGCTGTGTGCGGGTCATGGCTCAACTCTCACCACCTGGCGGCCCGATCGGGCCGCATCTGCGGGAAGCCCTTGACGCCACGGGCGCCCGCCCGGATTCTGTTGCGTATAGCGCTCTCCAGTGCGCCATGTGAAACATCATGTTACCGAAGCGTCCGGATCCCGGAAGGGTACGCGCTGCACACCCCGCCGAACCACGCGTTCCGGACCGAGAGGGGAGCCCATGATTCCCGTCTGCCGTCTCGAAGACCTCCCCAAGGGCGGGTCCGTCCGCGTCGAGACCAGTCCGCCGATCGCCGTCTTCCACACCGACGACGGCGATCTCTACGCCATCGACGACACCTGCAGCCACCAGGACGCCTCCCTCTCCGAGGGCTGGCTGGAGGGCTGCCTGGTCGAATGCCCGCTGCACGCCGCCTCGTTCGACCTGCGCACGGGCCTGCCGACCTGCCTCCCGGCCCGCCGGGCGGTGCGCACCCACCGGGTCAGCGTCGAGGACGGCTTCGTCCACGTCCACCTCGCCGCGGAGGAGGGCAGCGCCGCATGAGGACCGTGACCGTGGTCGGTGCCTCCCTGTCCGGCCTGTACGCCGCCCGGGAACTGCGGGCCCAGGGGTTCGACGGACGCCTTGTCGTGGTCGGCGACGAACCCCACCCGCCCTACGACCGGCCGCCCCTGTCCAAGGAGTTCCTCACCGGCCGGGCCGACGAGGAGCACCTGGCGCTCAGCGACGCCGAGGAGACCGCCGAACTGGACGCCGACTGGCTGCTCGGCGTCCGCGCCCGCGCCCTGGACGCCCGCGGACGGACCGTGCTGCTCGACGACGGCCGCACCGTGTCCACGGACGGCGTCGTCGTCGCCACCGGGGCGTCGGCACGGCGCCTGAACGGCGGTGGCCTCGCCGGGGTCCACACCCTGCGCACCCTGGACGACGCCCGCGCCCTGCGCGCCCATCTCACCCGCGGTCCGTGCCGGGTGGTCGTGGCCGGCGGCGGCTTCGTCGGCGCGGAGACCGCCTCCTCGTGTGCCTCCCTCGGTCACGACGTCACCGTCGTCGAGGCCGCCGCGATGCCGCTCGTGCCGCACCTCGGCACGGAACTGGCCGCCGTCTGCGCCACCCTGCACGGCCGTGCCGGAGTCGGGCTGGTCACCGGCGCGTCCGTGGCCGCGCTGCGCGGCACGGCGGCCGTCACCGGGGTCGACCTCACCGACGGGCGCGCGCTGCCCGCGGACGTGGTGATCGTCGGCATCGGAGCCACCCCCAACACGGCCTGGCTGGCGGGCTCTCCGCTGCTCCTGAACGACGGCGTCCTGTGCGACGACGGCTGCGTGACCGCCCTGCCGCAGGTGGTCGCCGTCGGCGACGTGGCGCGCGTCGGCGGCACCCGCGCGGAGCACTGGACCTCCGCCACCCAGCAGCCCCGGGCCGCGGTGCGCAACCTCCTCGCCGGACGCACGCTGGAGAGCGCGAGGTCGGTGCCGTACTTCTGGTCCGACCAGTACGGCTCCCGCATCCAGTTCGCCGGGCGGCGCCGGGACGGCGACACCGTGCGCATCGCCGAGGGCCAGATCGCCGACGGCGCGCCTGACGAGGGCGGCTTCCTGGCCCGCTACGAACGAGACGGGCGCACGACCGCCGTGCTCGCCGTGGACCGGCCCCGCCCCTTCATGAGGGCCCGCCGCGAACTCGCCGCCGAAGGAGCGGGGATACCGGTGACCGCCGGTGGGGCGGGGACGGGTGCGCGGTGAGGCGTGCCCCGGCGAGGGACGCCGGTGGAGCCGCTCGTCCGGCGTGCCGTGCGACGCGGCCCGCAACGGCACCCGGAGCGGGCCTGGTCTCAGGGCCGCTCAGTCGCTCAAGGGTGTGACAGCCGGCTCGCGCCACCGCCCCGCCGGCGTATCCGCTCCTGGCTCCGCTCGGCGGACCGTGCCTGGCGCCGGACCCGGCGACGTTCGCGCCGCATGGCCCGCGCGGTGCTGCTCGGCTCCGACACCACGCCGTGCCGCTGGTTCCAGACCTGTCGCGTCACCCACACGTCCAGCACGCCCCACGTGGCCACCACCGTGCCCACCACACTGCCGATCACCATGGGAAACGCCAGCCACGACTCCGCCATCGTGCACAGGAAGGCCACCATCGCCATGATCAGCGTCACGGCGACGACGATCACCGCGCGGACGGCCGCCGTGCGCACCGGATCCGGCAGCCGACGCCGCCGCGCCGGCTCCTCCCTCCACAACGGCCGGTAGCCGGACGGCTGCTCGCGCGCCGCCCGCCTTTCCGGTCCCTCCGGCCGGTCACGCGCCGGTCTGCCCGCACCGGCTGCCGGAATGTCGCGATCCGGTGCCTCGGGGGCCGATCGGGCGGTCACCCGGGCCGCACCGCCGTCCTCGGGCGCCCCGCGCCGCTCCGCCGTGCCCATCGACATGTCACTCCCCACCGCCAGCAGACAGCTCGACCGTGTCCCACGACACGGCTCCCCTCTGGCTGCCCGGCTTGCGCTGCTTTACGCCGCCCAGAGGCGGGATGCGGCTCCTGTGGCCGATTCCGCCTCCATTTCCCGTAGTGAACGACGAACGACGGGCCCTCAAGATTCCCGAAAGGCCCGCGCAGTCGAAGAATTTCGGCCAATCCGCCCGGTCGAGCCGGAGCCGAACCCTCCCTGTACACCCCGATCCCGGTGGGCAATCTCCCGCAATGACCGGACAACTGACCATCACCGTCCCCTGGCGCGGAGCTTCGTCCCCCGGACGGGCCTTCGAGTTACGTATGCGTCAGTAGTAGGCTCGCGCCGTTTGTTGACGCACATGTGTACCCCCTGCCGGAGGGGGGTCGAGCTGGGGGAGGCCATGCGCTTTCGCGGGAAGTCGATCCGCCGGAAGATCGTGGCGCTGCTTCTCGTGCCGCTGGTGTCCCTGACCGCGATCTGGGCGTTCGCCACGGTACTCACGGGGCGCGAGGCGGAACGGTTGTTCAGTGTCTCCACCGTCGTCGAGGAGATCGGCTACCCGATCGAGGACACCGTCCGCGTCCTCCAGCAGGAACGCCGGCAGACCCTCGTCCACCTCGCCGACCCGCGCGCCTCCGACGGGTTCGCCGCCCTCCAGCGCAGCCGCACCGCCACGGACGACGCCGTCGCCGAGATCGGCCGCAACGCCGCCGACGCCGGCGTGCGCGACGACCTGGGGCAAGCCGAGGAGGAGCGGCTCACCGCCGTACTGGACGCCTTCGACGGCATCGGCTCGCTGCGCCGCAGCGTCGAGGACGGCACCGTGGACCGCGCGCAGGCGCTCGGCCTCTACAACCGCCTGATCGACCCCTGCCACGACCTGCTCGCCGGTCTGAACGTCGTCGAGAACGTCGCTCTGGACAAGCAGTACCGTGCGCTCGTCAACCTCTCCCGGGCCCGCGAACTCCTCTCCCGCGAGGACGCCCTCCTCGGCTCCGCCCTGGTCACCGGCCGGCTCACCCGCGCCGAGATCCGGGATGTCTCCGACCTCGTGGCGCAGCGCACCCTGATGTACGGAATCAACCTGCCGCTGCTGCCCTCCGCCGAACGCGGCCGCTACGAGCGCTTCTGGAAGAACGCCTCCTCCGCCCCGCTGAGGACGGCCGAGGAGGCCGCCCTCTCCGCCGGGGCCGGGACGCCGCGCGGCGTCACCGCCAAGAGCTGGGACACCGCCGCGGGCAGCGTCCTGGAGGAACTCGGCGCCCTCGACGACGACGCGGCCGACCGCTACCAGGACCGAGTCGACCCGGTCGCGACGAACGTCATCGCCAAGGTGGTCATCGCCGGCGCGCTCGGCCTGATCGCCCTGCTCTACTCCCTGTTCCTCTCGGTACGCGTCGGCCGCTCCCTGATCCGTGACCTCAAGCAGCTGAGACTGGAGGCCCACGAGGCGTCCGGCGTCCGGCTGCCCAGCGTCATGCGCCGCCTCTCCGCGGGCGAGGAGGTCGACGTGGAGACCGAGGTGCCGCGCCTGGAGTACGACAGGAACGAGATCGGCGAGGTCGGTCAGGCCCTCAACACGCTGCAGCGGGCCGCCGTGGAGGCCGCCGTCAAGCAGGCCGAACTGCGCGCCGGTGTCTCCGAGGTCTTCGTCAACCTCGCGCGCCGCAGCCAGGTGCTGCTGCACAAGCAGCTCACGCTGCTGGACACCATGGAGCGCAGGACCGAGGACACCGAGGAACTCGCCGACCTGTTCCGCCTCGACCATCTGACCACGCGGATGCGCCGGCACGCCGAGGGCCTCGTCATCCTCTCCGGCGCCGCCCCGTCCCGGCAGTGGCGCAAGCCCGTCCAGCTCATGGACGTGGTGCGGGCCGCCGTCGCCGAGGTCGAGGACTACGAGCGCATCGAGGTCCGCAGGCTGCCGCGGGTGGCCGTCACCGGACCGGCGGTCGCCGACCTGACCCACCTGGTGGCCGAGCTCCTGGAGAACGCCACGGTGTTCTCGCCACCGCACACCGCCGTCCAGGTCCTGGGCGAGCGCGTCGCCAACGGCTTCACCCTGGAGATCCACGACCGCGGCCTCGGGATGGCGGCCGACGCCCTCCTGGACGCCAACCTCCGGCTGGCCGAGACCCCCGAGTTCGAGCTGTCCGACACCGACCGGCTCGGCCTGTTCGTCGTCAGCCGGCTCGCCCAGCGGCAGAACGTCCGGGTCTCCCTCCAGCCCTCCCCGTACGGCGGCACCACCGCGGTCGTCTTCGTCCCCGACGCGCTGCTCTCGGACGACGCTCCCGACACCAACGGCATCGGCTTCCGCCTCGACCGTCCCCAGCACGTCAAGG
The DNA here is from genome assembly GCF_003947455.1 of Streptomyces sp. WAC 04229. Lineage (GTDB taxonomy): Bacteria > Actinomycetota > Actinomycetes > Streptomycetales > Streptomycetaceae > Streptomyces. Next base: position 81,341 of record NZ_QHJH01000012.1, read on the forward strand.
AGAAGGGGCGGGAGGAGAGCCGTCGTTCGGCCCTGTCCCACGTGCCGGCGCGGCTGCCGGAGCGCCCGGCCGCGCTGCTGGACGGACCGGTGGAACTGGAGGCGCCCGTCGACCTGGACGCCCTCGACGGCCTGCCGGGCGGGCTCGACGACGAGGACGCTGAACGCGGCGGCCTGTTCCGCCCGCGCCGCTCGCTCGCCGCGGCCGACGACGACCGGTCGGGCCGGGGCGACGGCCTGGCCGACGCGGACGCACCCCTCCCGCTGCCCCGCCGCCGCACCCCCAAGCTGGTCAGTTCGCACGGCCGTCCGGTCCCCTCACGGGACGCCCGGGACAGGGAGGACGACCAGCCCCCGGCGGACGGGGACGCCGACGGCACGCGCGTCACGGCCGCACCGCGGGCGGGAGCGGACGAACCGCCCGCGCTGCCCTCCCGCCGGAAACGCGGACACCCCGCGGGCCGTGACGGCGGCCAGGCCTCCGGAGGCGGCCGCGCCGAAGGCCGGGACGCCGACGCCGCGGAGTCCGGTGCGCTGCCCCGGCGCGTACGGCAGGCCAACCTCGCGCCCCAGCTCCGGCAGGGCCCCGAACCGTCCGAGGACCGCTCCGACCCCGCCGACCGCGACGCCGACGAGGTCCGCAGCCGGATGGCCTCACTCCAGCGCGGCTGGCGGCGCGGGCGCGAGGAGAACGCCGCGGGTGACGACGTCCCCGGCGGCACGGCACCAACAGCACCACGAGGAACGACAGAGGGGGACGGTCGATGACCGCACCGAAGACGACCGGCCACAGCGCGACCAAGTCCGGGGAGCTGAACTGGCTCCTCGACGACCTGGTGGACCGGGTCGCGAGCATCCGCAAGGCAGTCGTCCTGTCCGGCGACGGCCTGGCGACGGGTGCGTCCAAGGACCTGACGAGGGAGGACAGCGAGCACCTGGCCGCCGTGGCGTCGGGCTTCCACAGCCTCGCCAAGGGCGTGGGCCGCCACTTCGAGGCGGGCAGCGTCCGGCAGACGGTCGTCGAACTCGACGACGCCTTCCTGTTCGTCACCGCCGCAGGCGACGGCAGCTGCCTCGCCGTGCTCTCGGACGCCGACTCGGACGTCGGCCAGGTCGCCTACGAGATGACCCTCCTCGTCAAGCGGGTCGGCGCACACCTGGCCACCGCTCCACGCACCGATGTGCCCTCGGGCGGGTAAGTGGGATGACATGAGCGCAGACGGTCAGGGAAGAAAACACTGGTTCGACGACGAGGCCGGCCCCGTCGTCCGTCCGTACGCCATGACGCGCGGTCGCACCACCAGCGCGGCCCAGCACCGCCTCGACCTGATCGCGGTGGTCGTCACGGAACCCCACGCGGACGACCCCGAGGCGGACGTCACCCTCTCGCCGGAGCACGTGGACATCGTCGGACTGTGCCGGGAGGCCCCGCAGTCGGTTGCCGAACTCGCCGCCGAACTCGACCTGCCGATCGGGGTCGTACGGGTCCTGGTCGGCGACCTCATGGACGTCGACCTCGTCCACGTCAACCGGCCCGTACCCCCGGCCGAACTGCCGGACGAGAACATTCTGCGCGACGTGATCAATGGACTGAGGGCACTGTGAACCCTCCCGTCGGCTCGTCGAGCGGCACGTTAAGGAGTAAAGACCGATGATCTTCGGGCGTTCCCAGCGCGGCAAGCCGCCGGTCGAGCCCGTCACGCTCAAGATCCTTGTGGCCGGCGGCTTCGGCGTGGGCAAGACCACCCTCGTCGGCGCGGTCAGCGAGATCCGGCCGCTGCGCACCGAGGAACTCCTCACCGAGGCCGGACGGCCCGTCGACGACCTGAGCGGGGTGGAGGAGAAGCACACCACCACGGTGGCCATGGACTTCGGACGCATCACACTGCGCGAGGACCTGGTGCTCTACCTGTTCGGCACGCCCGGCCAGGAGCGGTTCTGGTTCATGTGGGACGAGCTGTCCGAGGGGGCGCTGGGGGCGGTCGTCCTGGCCGACACCCGCCGTCTGGAGGACTGCTTCGCCGCCGTCGACTACTTCGAACGGCGTTCCATCCCCTTCCTGGTCGGCGTCAACTGCTTCGAGGGCTCGGCCCGCTATCCCTCCGAGACCGTCCGCCAGGCCCTCGACCTGGACGCCGGCGTGCCCGTGGTGATGTGCGACGCGCGTGACCGGGAGTCGGTCAAGGAGGTCCTCGTCGGCGTGGTCCAGCACGCGATGGCCCAGGCGGCCGACCGCCGCCGGGTCGTCACGACCTGACCGGCGCCGGTCACCGGTCACAGAACTCCGCCTCCAGCACCGCGTCCTCGGCGGCCTGGCTGCCCCAGTCACCGTTTCTGTTGAGGGTCAGCACGTGGCGGCCGTCGCGGGTGGCCGCCACTCGGGACAGCGAGCCGGGGACCTGGCCGCCGTGGCCCCACACCGTCACGCCGCAGGAGAGTGTGTCGCCCCGGATCCCCAGCCCGTAGACGGCGGCGTCCTCGGCGGGGCCGGGTGTCCGCCGCGTCGTCGGCTCCACCTCCCCTGCCTCTGCTTCCTCCTCGACGACGGGCACCGCTGCGAACATCGCCTTCATCTGCTGCCGGGGCAGCAGTTCGCCGCGGAGCAGTGCGCCGAAGAACCGGTTGACGTCATGGGTGTTGGAGATGATCTCGCCGGCGGCACCGGCGACGGAGGGGTTGAACTCCGTGACGTCGTGCACGGGGGCGTTCGGGGTGTCGTCGTAGAGCCTGGAGTAGTGCCTGCCGTGCGGGCGGGGCAGGGCGGGCGACGAACCGGGCACGAGGGTGGAGCGGAGCCTCAGCGGCTCGATGATCCGCCGCTCGACCTGGTCGGCGTAGTCGTCATCCGTGGCCTTCTCGATGACCAGGCCGGCCAGGATGTAGTTGGTGTCGGAGTAGGCCCAGCCGGTGCCGGGAGCGAACAGCGGCGGGTGGGACAGGCCGATGCCCACCAGCTCTTCAGGGGTGGCGCCGTCGTAGCGGTGGACGAGGAAGGACTCGCCGGTGAACTTGGCGAGGAAGCCCGCGTCGCGGTTGTAGTTGAAGATGCCGCTGGTGTGGTTGAGCAGGTGGCGCAGGGTGACCTTTCGGCCGTCGTTGCCCTGGCCCCGCACGAGACCTGGCAGCCAGTCCTCGACCGTGTCGTCGAGCGAGAGGACGCCTTCCGCGTCCAGTTGCAGCAGCACCGTGGCGGTGAAGGTCTTGGTGAGGCTGCCGATCTGGAAGTGGTCGGCGGGACGGCGCTGTTCGCCCGTACCCAGGTGCGCCACGCCCGCGTCGCCGGACCACCGGTGACGGCCTTCGCGTACGGCAGCGAGCGCACCGGGTGTGCCCTCCGCGACGATCGCGTCCAACGCCGCCCGAGTCGGGGCGTGCCCGCCGCGTAAGCCGTCCCTCTGGTCGTCCGCGCTGCGGGCCGCGGCCGGCACCGCCGCGACGATGCCGGTGGCCACCAGCGCGCACACCGACGCCACCACGCCCGCCCGGCGTCCCGCTCCGCCCCGCTTCCCCGTGTCACTCTGCCGCCCCGACGGGCGCACTCGATCAGTCATCGGCTTCCCCCTGACGCCTCTGATGCTCGGACGCGACGGTCGTCGCGCTCCGTGATGCCCATCCAATCCGAGCGGAATGTCACGAACATCAGGGAAAACCCCGAAACACCCCCGTCCCGACCCTCAGTCGGCCCGGCCCTCAGTGGGCCCGACCCGGCCCGTCCTCGTCCTCCAGCCAGCCGAAGCTCTTCTCCACCGCCCTGCGCCAGTTGCGGTACTCGCGGTCGCGTACCGAGGACTCCATCGCGGGCGCCCACTCGGCGTCCCGCTGCCAGTGCGCCCGAAGGGCGTCGAGACCGTTCCATACTCCGGTGGCCAGCCCGGCCGCGTACGCGGCGCCGAGGCAGGTCCTCTCGGAGACCCGGGGGCGGTCCGGGGAGCGTCCAGGTGGCCGACGGCAAGGGTTCCGGCGGCACGCCGCCACGCGCGCGTGGCCGACGGCATGACCGGCCCCCTTGCGCGGCGGGCGTCCGCTCAGCCCGCGGGCGCCGCCGACCGGTCCGCGCCGCGCCTGACCTCGTGCCCCGGCGCACCTGCCCGGCCCAGGACCCAACTCGCGCCGCGCAACGCCTTGGCGGCCTTCTTGAGCGGCGCCAGGCCCGCCGCGGCCTGCCGGTGGTCCGGCACGCTGCCCGGCGCACACAGGACCGTCGCGAGGGAGAGCGTCACGGGCCGCCCGCCGGCCGACCACGGGACGTCCAGCACGGAGGAGACCAGCGGATCCAGCCCGTCCGGGTCGGTGAGCACCAGGAAGTCGTCCCCGCCGATGTGCCCCACGCGCGTGGTCCCCCTCGCCGACCGGAGCAGCGCCTGCCCGACCGACCGGATCAACTCGTCCCCCGCGGCGAACCCGGCCCCGTCGTTCACCTGTTTGAAGTGGTCCACGTCGAGCCAGCTCAGCGCGAACGCGCGCCCGTCCGCGATCCGCCGGTCCACCTCGTCCGTGATGGCGTCCGAACCGGGCAGCCGGGTCAGCGGGTTGAGCCCGGCCGCCTCCTCCACCCGGCTCTCGGCCAGCGCCCGCACCAGGTCCGCGAGCCGTACGACGCCCACGCACCGCCCGTACGCGTCCACCACGGCCACGTCGTCCGACGTACGGCCCCGGCCGCCGACCGCCACCACGTCCAGCACCTCCCAGGCGGTCGCGTCCACGCCCACCGTCCGCGGCGCGTCGCCCAGCTTCGCGGCCGGGCGGTCGGCGTAGAGAGCGTGCCCGTAGCGTGCCGACATGGACAGCAGGAAGCGGGAGCGGTGCACCGACCGCACCGGCACGCCGTCGCGGTCCACGAGCAGCACCCCGGACACGTCGGGCGACCCGGTCAGCAGGGCCCGCACCTGACCCGCCGACGCCGTCACGGGCAGCAGCGCGGCCGGCCGCACGAACTGCCGTACCGACGGCCCCGACCGCGGCGCCGGCACGACGCCCGGCGGGCCGGACGGAACGTACACGTCCGCCGCTGGCAGCCGGGCCGGCGGCGCGAACAGCTCGCCCTGCGCCCACTGCGCCCCGGCCGCCCGCGCGACGGCGTACTGCCTCTCCGTCTCGACCCCCTCGACCGACAGCAGCGCCCCCATCTCGTCGCACAGCACCCGCATCGCCCGCACGGCCGCCGGCCTGGCCAGCAGCGACGCGTCGAGCTTGACCAGCTCCGGCGCCAGGTCCGTCAGCAGTCGCAGCGGCGCGTCGCCGTCTCCGACCCCGTCCGCGCAGATCCGGAACCCCTGCGCCCGCAGCACGGTCAACGCCTCCAGCAGCGCCTGCCGCGGCACGTGCGTGTACGGCGGACAGACGTCGAGCGTCACCTCCCACGGCATCCGGCCCGCCTCCCGCACGGCGTCATGCAGGGGCTGCAGCCCGCCCAGGTCGGCGAGGGTGCCCGCGAACACGTTGACGTGCAGCGGCAGCAGCGTCTCCTTGCGCACCGCCGCGCGCAGCGCCGACACCGCAAGAAGGCCGTCGAGTTCGGGGTCGCGGCGCGCCTCGGCCAGAATGTCGCCGCCCTCCGGGCGGGCGAGTATCTCCAGCGCCGCGACCCCGCCGGTCATCAGGTTGACCACCGGTTGGAAGGCGAAGCGGAGAGGATCCGTCCAGGAGCGCACGGGAGCAGGATCGCGCCGTCGGCACCCACGCGGGCCCAGTTCATGAGACGTTCACGCGGGATTCCGGCTCCCCGGCACCGCATACGCGCGGTGAGTCGCCGGGCCGCCCCCTTCCCTCACGGGAGTCGGTCCTGATAGATGCAGGGAACATGACACGACTCTCGACCGCGCTGCGCGCTCTGGCCACCGCCTTCGCCGCCCTGCTCGCCGCCACGGCCGTACCCGCCACCGCGCAGGCCAGGCCCGAACCGAGGGCCCCGGAGAACTTCGTGGCCCTGAGAAGCGTCGATCCGACGATCATCCGGGAGATCCGCTACGTCACCCCGCACAACTTCGTCGGCGAACCGGTCGACGGCTACCGGCAACCGCTGTGCATCCTCACCCGCCCCGCCGCCAAGGCCCTCCACAAGGCGCAGACCCGGCTGCTGCGCCAGGGCTACTCCCTGAAGGTGTACGACTGCTACCGGCCTCAGCGCGCCGTCGACCACTTCGTCCGCTGGGCCGAGGACCTCGACGACCAGGCCATGAAGGCCGAGTTCTACCCCAAGGTCGACAAGACCCGCCTCTTCGACGACGGCTACATCGCGGAGAAGTCCGGCCACAGCCGGGGCTCGACCATGGACCTGACGATCGTACGGCTCCCGGCGAAGCCCACCCCGCCGTACCGGCCCGGACAGCCCCTGGTGCCGTGCTTCGCTCCGCAGGGCGAACGCTTCCCCGACAACTCCGTCGACATGGGCACCGGATACGACTGCTTCGACACCCGCTCCCACACCCTCGACCCCCGCATCCAGGGCGCCCAGCGCGCCAACCGCCTCCTGCTCAAGGACACCTTGGAGGACGTCGGCCTGGTAAACCTCCCCGAGGAGTGGTGGCACTTCACGTACAAGCCCGAGCCCTACCCGGACACCTACTTCGACTTCCCGGTCTCCACCAGGTCCCTCACCGGCCGCCGCTGAACGGGCTGCCGGAGCCGCCCGCTCCGCGAATCGGATACAGTCCGCCGCGTGTCCGAAACTCAAACCTCCGTTCCCAACTCCGCGCCGAATTCGCACTGTTCGAGCTGCGGCACGCCCTACGGAGAGGGCGTCTCCGGCTGGCCCCGCACCTGCCCCGCGTGCGGCACCGTGGCCTACCGCAACCCACTGCCGGTCGCGGTGGCCCTCCAGCCCGTGTACGACACGCAGGGCACCGCACTGGTGGTCATCACCCGCACCGTGGCCCCCGCGCGCGGGGGTGTCGCCCTGCCAGGCGGCTACATCGACGACCGGGAGGACTGGCGGCAGGCCGTCGTGCGCGAACTCAAGGAGGAGACCGGCATCGACGCGGCGAGCCACGACGTACGGCTCGCCGACGCCATGAGCTCGCCCGACGGCCACCTGCTGCTCTTCGGCTCCCTCCCCGAGCGTCCGGTCGAAAGCCTCCCCACCTCCCACGCCACCGACGAGACTGACGGCTGGCACCTCCTGCGCCGGTCGGAGGAGCTCGCCTTCCCGCTCCACACCAGGGCTGTACGGTCCTGGTTCGAGGGCCGCTACCTCTGACCCGGGCGCTCGACCGTCCCTCGCACACGCACGGGACGGAACGGCTCCCCGGCCCCGTCCCGTGCGTGTGCGAGGGACGGTCGAGCGCCCGGGTCAGAGGTAGCG